>DATHUJ010000123.1:0-36121 GCA_035462375.1 Jiangellales bacterium | reverse complement strand
GGCGACGGCGGTGGCCGTTTCGTCGAGCCGGTGGCGGTGTGGACTCCGACCGGCGAGGCCTCTCCGAGCGGCGCGGCGTGGGTGCGTGACACGGTCTTCCTCGCAGCCCTCGCCGGGGCGCGGCTGTTGCGTGTCCCCGTGCCCGACGGGGAGGCCGGCGAGCCGGACGACGCCGCGGTCGGCCAGTTCGGCCGGCTGCGCACCGTCGAACCGGCCCCCGACGGCAGCCTCTGGGTGCTGACCAGCAACACCGACGGCCGCGGCAATCCGCAGCAGGGCGACGACCGGGTCCTCCGCGTGACCCTCACCCCCGAGTAGCCCTGGCCCCGTCAACCACGTTCACCACCCTGGTGGTGGCACCACAGGCATCCGAGCCTGGTGGTGGCCCCACAAGCCTGGGGATGGAACCGACGTCGTTGCGGTCGGGCCGCCGACAGCCCCACAGCGCCGCCGGGGCCTACGCTCGGGGACGTGGCGACGGGACGGGGCCGCGGCCTCGCGGTGGCGATCAGCGTGCTGCTCATCGTGGTCGGCGGTCTGGGGCTGTTGCGGGCCGTCGGCGGGGAGCGGACCACCACCGACGTGCTCCCGGCGGCCGAGACGGTGGTGGTGACCACCGGAGCCGGCGACGTGCAGCTCGTGGCAGCCGACCGCGACGACGTGTCGGTGCGGTTCGTGGCCAGGGACACGTGGCCGCGCCGGGCGAGCCTGGAGTCGGACGTGAGCGGCGGGACCCTCACCCTGCGCACCGAGTGCTCCGGGGTGTCGCTGCCGCTGAGCCGGTGCTCGGGCGACCTGGTCGTCGAGCTGCCCGGTGACGTCGCTGCCCGGGTGGAGACGGGCTCGGGCGACGTGCGGCTGGGCGGCCTCACCGGCGCTGTGTCCGTGCAGACCGGTTCAGGCGACGTGACGGTGAGCAGCGGACCCGGGCCGGTCACCCTGCGAACGGGGTCAGGGGACGTCGAGGTGGAGGGACTCGGCAGCGGCGGTGGGAGTCTGCGCACCGGCTCGGGCAGCATCGAGGTGGTCGCCGAGGACGAGCTCGGCGAGCTGACCGCCGAGACGGGCTCGGGTGACGTGCTGATCGTGGTGCCGAGCGGGACGCCCTACGCGGTGGACACCGACACCGGCAGCGGGGACGAGAGCATCGAGGTGGCCACGGACCCTGACTCCGACCACCGCATCGTCGCCCGGACCGGCTCCGGTGACATCGAGCTGCGGGAGCGCTGACCCGCGCCCCGCGGCCTCCGGCTACGAGGCGCCGAGACGCTGAAGGATCATCTCCCTGGCCCGGCCGGCGTCGGCCTGACCACGCGTGGCCCTCATGACCGCCCCGACGAGCGCCCCAGCCGCCGCGACCTTGCCGTCGCGGATCTTCTGCGCCACCTCCGGGTTGCCGGCGATCGCCTCGTCGACGGCCGCCCCGAGGGCCGAGTCGTCGGAGACCACGGCGAGGCCACGTGCCTTCACCACCTCGTCGGGTGAGCCCTCGCCGGCCAGCACAGCCTCCACGACCTGCCGGGCCAGCTTGTCGTTGAGCGTCCCCTCGGCGACGAGCGCGTCGACCCGGGCCACCTCCGCCGCCGTGATGGGGGCGTCCTCGAGCCCGTGACCGCTCTCGTTGGCCCGCCGGGCCACCTCACCGAGCCACCACTTCCTGGCGGCGCCCGGCGCCGCCCCTGCGGCGACCGTCTCCTCGATCAGCCTCAGCGCCCCGACGTTGACCACGTCCCGCATCTCGAGGTCCGAGAAGCCCCAGTCGTCCTGCAGCCGCCGGCGGTGCACCGCCGGGGGCTCCGGCAGGGTGGTCCGCAGCTCCTCGATCCACTCCTGCGCCGGCGCCAGTGGCACCAGATCGGGCTCCGGGAAGTAGCGGTAGTCCTCCGCCTCCTCCTTGGAGCGACCCGGCGTGGTCACACCGGTGTCCTCGTGCCAGTGCCGGGTCTCCTGGTGGATCCGCTCCCCCGAGGCCAGCAGCGCTGCCTGACGCCGGATCTCGTACGTGACGGCGCGCTCCACCGACCGCAGCGAGTTGACGTTCTTGGTCTCCGTGCGCGTGCCCAGCGTCGTGGAACCGGCCGGCTTCAGCGAGACGTTGGCATCACACCGCATCTGGCCACGCTCCATCCGTGCTTCGGACACACCGAGGGCCAGGACGAGGTCACGGAGCTGGGTGACGTACGCCCGGGCCACGGCCGGTGCCACGGCGGCAGGTACCTCGATGGGCCGGGTGACGATCTCGATGAGGGGGATCCCGGCCCGGTTGTAGTCGACGAGCGAGTAGTCGGCGCCGTGGATCCGGCCCGTAGCCCCGCCCACGTGCAACGACTTCCCGGTGTCCTCCTCCATGTGGGCCCGTTCGATGCCCACCCGGTACGTCTCGCCGTCGTGCTGGACGTCGAGCCACCCGTCGTACGCGATGGGTTCGTCGTACTGCGACGTCTGGAAGTTCTTGGGCATGTCCGGGTAGAAGTAGTTCTTACGGGCGAAGCGGCACCACCCCGCGATGCTGCAGTTCAACGCGAGGCCGATCCGGACCGCCGACTCCACGGCGACCCGGTTCACCACGGGCAGCGAGCCCGGGAGGCCCAGGCAGGTGGGACAGACCTGGGAGTTGGGCTCCGCGCCGAAGCCGGTCGCACACCCGCAGAACATCTTCGACGCCGTCCCCAGCTCGACGTGCACCTCGAGCCCCATGACGGGGTCGTAGGCCTGCACCGCCTCCTCGTACGTCGGGAGCTCGAGCGTCGACGTCGTCACGGGGCGACCTCGTCGACGGCACGCTCCACGCCGCTCGGGTTCAGCCGTCGCTCGCGCAGCTCGCGGACGAGGATCGCGACCGTGGTCGCCACGGCCAGCGCGTTGACCACTGCGTCGAGGAGGCGCAGCTTGTCACCGTCGCGCCGGGCGTGGTGCACGGTACGAAAGACGGTCACGAGCGCGAAGGCCTGGCCGGCCAGGCGCCCCACGCCGCGCAGGGTCTGCGGGTTCATCGGATGACCTCCAGGTCGGGCGCGCGGGACAGCAGCGGGCCGCCCCACCGGTCGGTGAGTACCGCCTCGACCGCGGCCCCCACCCGGTAGACGCGGTCGTCGGCGAGGACGGGTGCCATGACGTGCAGGCCCACCGGCAGGCCGTCCTCGTCGGCCAGGCCGCAGGGGAAGGAGGCGGCGGCGTTGCCGGCGAGGTTGGCCGGGATCGTGCACAGGTCGGCCTTGTACATGGCCAGCGGGTCGTCTGCGCGCTCCCCGATGGGGAACGCGGTCGTCGGTGTCGTCGGCGAGACCAGGACGTCGACGTCCGCGAAGGCACGCTCGAAGTCGCGCGCGATGAGCGTGCGGACCTTCTGCGCCTGGCCGTAGTAGGCGTCGTAGTAGCCGCTGGAGAGCGCGTAGGTGCCCAACATGATCCGCCGCTTGACCTCGGCGCCGAAGCCGCGCCCGCGGGTCAGCGTCATCACCTCCTCGGCGCTGGCGTCGCCCGTGTCGCCGACCCGCAGCCCGTAGCGCATGGCGTCGAAGCGGGCCAGGTTGGAGGAGGCCTCGCTCGGCGCGATGAGGTAGTAGGCGGGCAGCGCGTAGTCGAAGTGCGGGCACGAGACCTCGACGACCTCAGCGCCGAGCTCGGCGAGCAGCTCGACCGCCTCGCGGAAGCGGGCCTCGACACCCGGCTGGTAGCCCTCCCCACCGAGCTCGCGGACCACGCCGACCCGCAGCCCGTGGACGTCACCGCGACGGGCGGCCTCGACCACCGGCGGGACCGCGGCGTCGATGGACGTCGAGTCGAGCGGGTCGTGCCCTCCGATGACCTCGTGCAGGAGGGCCGCGTCGAGCACGGTCCGCGCACAGGGCCCACCTTGGTCGAGGCTGGAGCTGAACGCGACCAGCCCGTAGCGGCTCACCCCGCCGTACGTCGGCTTGACGCCGACCGTCCCGGTGACCGAGGCCGGCTGGCGGATCGACCCGCCCGTGTCCGTCCCGATGCCCAGCGGCGCCTCGTACGCGGCCACGGCGGCGGCCGAACCGCCCCCGCTGCCGCCCGGGACGCGCGTGCGGTCCCAGGGGTTGCGCGTCGGCCCGTACGCGGAGTTCTCCGTCGAGGACCCCATCGCGAACTCGTCCATGTTCGTCTTGCCCAGGACGACGACACCCGCCGCGCGCAGACGTCGCGTGACGGTGGCGTCGTACGGGGGGTGCCAGCCCTCGAGGATGCGCGATCCGCAGGTGGTGGGGGCCCCGGTCATGGTGAAGACGTCCTTGAGCGCCAGCGGGACGCCGGCCAGCGGACCCAGCCGGTCGCCGGCCGCCCGCATCTCGTCGACGTGACGGGCCGCCGCCAGGGCACCCTCGGTGTCGACGTGGAGGAAGGCGTGCAGGGCCAGGTCGACAGCGCTGATGCGATCGAGATGGGCGCGTGCCACCTCGACGGCAGAGCTCTCTCCCGTACGGACGGTTTCAGCGGTCTCCGCAGCGGTGAGCCGGGTGAGGTCGGTGGCAGTGCTCACTGCTCCTCCCCCAGGATGCGCGGCACCCGGAAGCGGCCGTCCTCCGCCGCGGGGGCACCGGCCAGGGCGGCCTCGGCGCCCAGACCGGGGGTCACGAGGTCCTCGCGGAAGACGTTCGTGAGCGGCAGCGCGTGCGACGTCGGCGGGATGTCGTCGGCGGCCACCTCCGCCACGCGAGCGACGGCGCCGAGGATGACGCCGAGCTGGCCGGCGAGGTGCTCGAGCTCGTCGGGAGCGAGGTCGAGCCGGGCCAGTCGGGCGAGGTGCTCGGCCTCCTCCCGGGTGATCGACGGCATGGGGCGTCCAGGCTCCTCGCGGTCACACAGGTCGGCAGGTTGCTGTCATCCTAGGGGTCGCCCGGCGGCCTCCCGCGCGTGGCAGGGGGCTCAGCGGGTCCTGACCGGATGCGTCCGGACCCGGACACATCGCCGTCACATCCGCGCGGCAGGATGGGGACGTGTCGTTCCTCCTGCGGGTCGTGCTCCCCGACCGCCCCGGTGCTCTGGGCGCGGTGGCCACGGCCCTGGGCGAAGCCGGTGCGGACATCGCCGGTGTCGACGTGGTCGAGCGACGCCGTGACGGCACCGCGGTCGACGACCTGATGGTGGAGCTGCCGCCCGGCCGGATGCCCGACACCCTGGTGAGCGCGTGCAGCCGGATCGACGGGGTCACGGTGGAGTTCGTGGGCCGCTACACCGTGGGCACGGACCTGCACCGCGACCTCGAGGCCGTCGAGGCGATGGCGACCAACCCGACGGCCGCCGACGACGTCCTCGTCGACCTCGTGCCCACCGTCTTCCGCCCCGGGTGGGCGCTGCTCGTCGAGCTGGAGAAGGGTCGGCTGCTCATCCGCCGGTCCACCCCCGGCGCGCCCACCTCGGACGACTTCCGGGCTCCGTGGCTCCCGCTGCGGCGACCCACCCTGCTGTCGGCGGACCGCTCGTGGGCGCCGGAGGCCTGGCACGACTGCCTGCTCGCCGCGGTCCCGCTCGACCGGCCGGAGCGGGCCCTCGTCCTCGGCCGGGACGGGGGCCCGGAGATCCTCTCGTCGGAGCTGGCGCGCCTGGCCCACCTCGCCGCCCTCTCCGGCACCGTGGGCCGCACTGCCTCCCCGTGAGCTCGATCGGCACCGCCCTCGTGCCCCGCTCCTTCCGTCGACGCGGTCGTCAACCCGACGACTCGTCCGAGGGACTCGCACCCCCGATCGCGTCGGGTCCGTGCGCGAGGAGCCTGCGGAACCCGGCCTCGTCGAGGACCGGGACCCCGAGCTGAACCGCCTTGTCATGCTTCGACCCGGGGCTCTCCCCGGCGACGACGACGTCGGTCTTCTTGGACACCGAGCCGGACGCCTTGCCGCCGCGGGCGAGGATGGCCTCCTTGGCCTCGTCACGGGAGAATCCGTCGAGCGACCCGGTCACGACCACCGTGAGTCCCTCCAGGGTGCGAGGGGTCGACTCGTCGAGCTCGTCCTCGGTGCGGACTCCGGCCGCACGCCACTTGCGCAGCACCTCGCGGTGCCAGTCGACGGCGAACCACTCCCGCAGGGCCTCGGCGATCGTCGGCCCGACGCCGTCGACCGCGGCCAGCTCCTCCGCCGACGCGTCCTCGATGCGGTCGAGCGAGCCGAACGTCTGGGCCAGGGCCCGTGCGGCGGTCGGCCCCACGTGCCGGATGGACAGGGCGACCAGGACCCGCCACAGCGGCTGAGCCCTGGCCTGCTGCAGGTTGTCGAGCAGCTTGCCCCCGTTGGCGTTGAGCACCCGGTCGCCGGCACCGGCCTCCCGCTCCTTGCGAGTCGCGGCCCGGGTGTAGAGCTCGACCTCGGCCAGTCGTTCGGGGGTCAGGTCGAAGAGGTCGCCCTCGTCGGTCACCACTCCGGCGTCGAGCAGGCCCTGCGAGCCCTCCCACCCGAGGGCCTCGATGTCGAAAGCCGAGCGCGAGGCCACGTGGAACAGGCGCTCCCGCAGCTGCGCCGGGCAGGACCGCGCGTTGGGGCACCTGATGTCGACGTCCCCCTCGCGCTCCGGCCGCAGCTCGGTGCCACAGGCCGGGCAGTGCGTCGGCATGACGAACTCGCGCTCGCTGCCGTCGCGCAGGTCGACCACGGGCCCGACGATCTCGGGGATCACGTCTCCCGCCTTGCGGAGGACGACGGTGTCGCCGACGAGCACTCCCTTGCGCCGCACCTCGTGGGCGTTGTGCAGGGTGGCCATCTCCACCGTGGACCCCGAGACCTTGACGGGCTCCATCACGCCGTACGGGGTGACGCGGCCGGTGCGACCGACGTTGACCCGGATGTCGAGCAGCCGGGTGTTGACCTCCTCGGGGGGGTACTTGAACGCCACGGCCCACCGGGGCGCCCGGGAGGTCGATCCGAGGCGCCGCTGGAGCTCGACCTGGTCTACCTTGACGACGACGCCGTCGATCTCGTGGGCCACGTCGTGCCGGTGCTCGCCGTAGTAGGCGACGTAGTCGGCCACCTCCTCCAGCGTGGGCAGCACCCTGACCCGGTCGCTGACGGGTAGCCCCCACGCCGCGAGCGCCTCGTAGGCGGCCGACTGCCGTTCCACGTCGAACCCGTCGCGTGCACCGACCCCGTGACACACCATCTGCAGCCGCCGGCCGGCGGTGACCCGAGGGTCCTTCTGCCGCAGGGAGCCCGCCGCGGTGTTGCGCGGGTTGGCGAAGGGCGCCTTGCCCGCCTCCACGAGAGACGCGTTGAGCGCCTCGAAGTCCGCGACCGGGAAGAAGACCTCGCCCCGGACCTCCACCAGGCGGGGCACGGGATGCTCCGCCGTGCCGGTCAGCCGGTCCGGGACACCGCGCAGCGTCCGGACGTTGGGTGTCACGTCCTCGCCCGTCCGACCGTCGCCGCGGGTGGCGGCCCGGACCAGCCTGCCGGCCTCGTAGACGAGGGCGACGGCCAGACCGTCGACCTTGAGCTCGCAGAGGTACTCCGCGCCCTCGCCGACCTCGCGCTCGACCCGCTGCGCCCAGGCCGTGACCCCCTCCACCGAAAAGGCGTTGTCCAGGCTCAGCATGCGCTCGAGGTGCTCGACCGGCGTGAACTCGGTGACGTAGCTGCCCGCGACCTTCTGCGTCGGGGAGTCCGGGGTCCGCAGCGCCGGCCAGCGCTCCTCCAGCTGCTCGAGGGCGCGCAGCAGCTCGTCGAACTCCGCGTCGGAGACGGTCGGTCGGTCGAGGACGTAGTAGCGGTAGCGGTGCTCCTCGACCTGCTCGGCGAGGCGCTGGTGCTGCTCGCGCACGTCCGGAGGCGGCGCCTGTTGCTCGACGGCGGCATCGACGCTCGTGAGCTCCTCCGGCTCGGTCACGGGCTCATCCTGCCGTCCGCCCCCGACAGCTTCCGAGCCGCCGAGGACCGGCCCGGGTCGACGATGACGTCCGCCGCGCCACGGGCAAGGCTGTAGGCCCGCCGGGCCCATGCCGGCGAGGCGCCGGCCAACCCGCAGGCAGGCGTGACCACCACCCGTCCCGGCGCCGCCTCCACCGGCTGGTCGAGCCGACGCCACAGCGCGAGCACTCGCTCGCCCAGCTCGGTGTCGCCGGGCCCGGGGACTCCCCGCTCGGGCAGGGCGGGGACCACCCCCGCCCAGAGCCCGAGCCCGGCGTCCACGGCGGCGGCGAGACCGTCCAGGTCGGGATCTGCCAGGCGCCGCACGTCGAGCGAGACCGCATCCGCCCCGGACCCCGACAGCAGGTCGACGGGCACGAGATCGGCGCAGCAGTGCACCACCGTCGTCGCCCCTCCCCGGCGCGCGACCACCAGCACCTCGGCCAGCAGTCCCCGCGCCTCGGCCGGGTCGACCGCCGGGAGCCGGCCGAGCCCACTGGCCGTCGGGAGCGAGCCGGAGAGCACCCCCGGCAGCGCCGGCTCGTCGAGCTGCAGCACGAGCCGCGCTCCGGGGAGGCGGCGGGCCACGTCCGCGAGGTGCGCCGCAACCCCTTCCGCGAGCGACTGGGCGACGTCGCGCCGGGCGCCGGGGTCGCCGACCGTGCGACCGCCCCGGGACCGGTCGAGCGCGGCGGCCAGCGTCAGCGGGCCCACCACCTGCAGCTTCAGCAGGCCGGTCCAGCCGTGGGCGGCCAGCTCGAACGCATCGACGTCCTGCCGGAGCAGGGCAGCAGCGCGCGCTTCATCCCGACCCGGGCGTTCTACCAGGCGCCACCCGGCAGGCTGCAGGTCGGCGTGCAGGTCGACCAGCAACGCCGCTCCGCGCCCCACCATGTCGGCCCCCGGCCCACGACCGGGGAGCTCGGGGAGGTGGGGAATCTGCGGCAGCTCGCCGACGACCACCCGGCAGGCCTCGTCGACGTCCTCGTACGGGAGGGAGCCGATCCCGGTCGCTGCGCCGGTCGGCCATCGGGGCGCCTCGTCGGTCACGATGACGGACGATACGGGGAGCGCGTTTCGTCCGGTCGCGGCGCCCCGGCGCATCGTGAGGCTCAGCAGCGAGTGGTGGCCGGGGTACGGATCGTGCGTGCCACGGTCGCCGACCCGAGCACCCGAGTCCCGTCGTAGAGCACGACCGCCTGACCCGCCGCCACTCCTCGCTGGCTCGTGCTGAACCGTACAAGGACGGATTCGCCGCGCAGCTCGACCGATGACGGTACGGCCTCACCGTGAGCGCGGTACTGGACGTGGCACTCGATCGGCCCATCGGGAGCTGGGCCGCACCAGCGAAGCCGGGCGCCGACGACCTCGTCGACTGCCAGTGCCTCCTCCGGGCCGACCATCACCCTCCGGTCCACCGGCGAGATGTCCAGCACGTAGCGCGGCCGCCCGTCGGGCGCGGGTCGGCCGATGCGCAGGCCTCGGCGCTGTCCGACCGTGTAGGCGAAGGCACCGTCGTGGTGCCCCACGACCGCGCCGGACTCGTCGACGATCGCCCCTGGGGACTCGCCCAGCTGACTGCGCAGGAAGCCGGCGGTGTCGCCGTCAGGGACGAAGCAGACGTCGTGACTGTCGGGCTTGTCGGCGACGGCCAGGCCGCGGCGCGCCGCTTCGGTCCGGACGTGCGACTTGAGGGTGTCGCCCAGAGGGAAGACCGACCGGGCCAGCTGCTCGGCGGTGAGCACGCCCAGCACGTACGACTGGTCCTTGAGGGGGTCGGCGGCCCGGCGCAGCTCCCGGCCGGACGGTCCTTGGACGACGCGGGCGTAGTGGCCGGTGCAGACGGCGTCGAAGCCGAGCGCGACGGCGCGGTCGAGCACCGCGGCGAACTTGATCCGCTCGTTGCAGCGCAGGCACGGGTTGGGGGTGCGTCCCGCGGCGTACTCGGCCACGAAGTCGTCGACGACGTCGGCGCGGAACCGTTCGGCGAGGTCCCAGACGTAGAAGGGGATGTCCAGGAGGTCGGCGGCCCGGCGGGCGTCGCGGGCATCCTCGAGCGTGCAGCACCCTCGTGCCCCGTCCCGGAAGGACTGCGGGTTCGACGCAAGGGCCAGGTGCACCCCGACGACGTCGTGTCCGGCCTCGACGCACCGGGCCGCGGCGACCGCGGAGTCGACGCCACCGGACATGGCGGCGAGGACGCGCACGGTCAGCCTGCCCTGGCGACGTTGACCAGGCCGGCTGCGCGGGCGCGCTCGACGACCGGCCCGATCGCCTCGACGAGCGTACGGACGTCCTGGGCCGTGGAGGTGTGGCCGAGCGTGAACCGGAGGGAACCGCGAGCTTGCTCCTCGGCCAGGCCCATGGCCAGCAGGACGTGCGAGGGCTGCGGCACCCCCGCGGAGCATGCGCTGCCGGTGGAGCAATCGATGCCGCGGGCGTCGAGCAGGAGGAGCAGGGAGTCGCCCTCGCAGCCGGGGAAGGAGAAGTGGGCGTTGCCCGGGAGCCGGTCGTTCGGATCGCCGTTGAGGACCGCCCCGGGCACAGCGCCGAGCACGCCCTCGATCAGCTCGTCGCGCAGGCCGCCGAGGTGGTGCGCGCGGCCGTCGCGCCCGTCGACCGCCGCGCGCACGGCGGTGGCGAGGCCGACGACCGCCGGAGCATCCAGCGTGCCGGACCTGACGTCGCGCTCCTGGCCGCCGCCGTGCAGGACGGGGACGAGATCGCGGTCGCGACGCGCCAGCAGGGCGCCCACGCCGACCGGACCGCCAACCTTGTGGCCGGTGACGGTCATGGCGTCCAGTCCGCTCGCCGCGAAGTCGACGGGTTGCTGACCCAGCGCCTGCACGGCATCGGAGTGCACGGGGACGGCGAAGCGGTGCGCCAGCTCGACGACCTCGGCCATCGGCTGGACGGTGCCGACCTCGTTGTTGGCCCACATGCAGCTCACCAGGGCCACGGACTCGGGCTCGCGCGCCAGGGCGGTCTCCAGCGCCGAGAGGTCGACCCGGCCCCACCGGTCGACGGGCAGCAGGTCCACCGACGCGCCCTGCTGCTCGGCGAGCCACCGGGCAGGGTCCAGTACGGCGTGGTGCTCGACGGCGCTGACCAGGATCCTGGTCCGGCGTGGGTCCGCCCGCCGGCGGGCCCAGTAGATCCCCTTGACCGCGAGATTGTCCGCCTCCGTGCCGCCGCTGGTGATCACCACCTCGCTGGGCCGCGCCCCCAGGGCGGCGGCCAGCCGCTCGCGGGCTTCCTCCAGGCTGCGCCGGGCGGCCCGCCCAGAGGCATGCAGGGAGGACGGGTTGCCGAGCAGGCGCATCTGCGCCGCGACCGCGTCGACGACCTCGGGGAGGACGGGCGTGGTCGCCGCGTGGTCGAGGTAGACCCGGGACTGTGCCATGGTCCGCCCAGGGTACGTTCGGCTCCGACCGGGTCGCGCGGTCAGCCCTGCCGCTTGCGGATCTCCTCGGTCGCCTGCTGCAGGACGCTGGAGAGGTCCCCGACGACGCCGAAGTCCGTCATGGCGAAGATCGGCGCCTCCGGGTCCTTGTTGACGGCGACGATCGTCTTGGACGTCTGCATGCCCGCCCGGTGCTGGATGGCTCCGGAGATGCCCGCCGCCACGTAGAGCTGGGGCGACACGGTCTTGCCGGTCTGGCCAACCTGGAAGGCGTGCGGGTACCAGCCGGAGTCGACGGCCGCCCGGGAGGCGCCGACCGCCCCGCCGAGCGCGTCGGCGAGCGCCTCGACCGCCGAGAAGTCCCCGCCGGTGCCACGACCGCCGGAGACGACGATCGAGGCCTCCGTCAGCTCGGGACGACCGGTGCTCTGGCGCGGCTGACGGTCCACCACCCTGGCCGACCGAGCCGCCTCCGACACCTCGACGGCAAGCGGCTCGACGGACGGAGTGGTCTGCGCGGGCTCCGGGGTCGCCGAGTTGGGCTTGACCGTGACGATCGGCGTGCCGGTCGTGACCTTGGCGGTCACGGTGAAGCTGCCGGCGAACACGGACTGGGTCGTGGTGCCGTCGGCGGCCACGTCCACCGCGTCGGTGACGATGCCGGAGCCGAGCTTGACCGCGACCCGCGCGGCCACCTCCTTCCCCTCGGGGGTGGAGGTGACGAGCACGGCGACGGGGTCGGCGGCGCGTGCCACCGCCCCCAACGCCTCGGCCTTGGGGGCGACGAGGTAGTCGTCGAACACGGCGTCCTCGGCGACGTAGACCTTGGTCGCGCCGAACTGGCCCAACGTCTCGACGGCCTTGTCGGCACCGGAGGCGCCGCAGAAGACCGCCACCGGCTCACCCAGGCGGCGGGCGATGGTCAACAGCTCGAGCGTCGGCTTGCGCACGGCCCCGTCGACGTGGTCGACGAGCACGAGGACCTCTCCCATGACTGCTCCCTCCACTCCTCGACTCGGTCAGACGAACTTGCGGGCGGCCAGGAACTCGGCGAGCTTGGTGCCTCCGTCGCCCTCGTCGGCGACGACCTCGCCGGCCGAGCGGGGCGGACGAGGCGTCACCGACTCGACGGCCGTCCACGCGGCGGACAGGCCGACCTGGGCGGGCTCGACCCCCAGGTCCGCCAGGGTCCACGTCTGCACGGGCTTCTTCTTGGCAGCCATGATCCCCTTGAACGAGGGATAGCGGGGCTCGTTGATCTGGTCGGTCACGGCCACGACAGCCGGGAGGCTACCTTCCACCGTCTCCGCGGCCGTGTCACCGTCGCGCCGGATGCGCACGGTCGACCCCTCGACGCTGACCTCGGCCGCGAAGCCGAGATGCGGGAGCCCCAGGCGCTCGGCCAGCATCGCCGGGACCACGCTCATCCCACCGTCGGTCGAGGCCATGCCGGTGAGCACGAGGTCGTAGGAGCCGATCTTCTCCAAGGCCTTGGCCAGCACCAGCGAGGTGGCGAGGGCGTCGGAGCCGTGCAGCGCGTCGTCGACGACGTGGACCCCCGCGGAGGCCCCCATCTGCAGGGCCTTGCGGACGGCGTCCAGGGCCTGCTCCGGCCCCATCGTGAGCGCCGTCACCTCCCCGCCGTGGGTGTCCGCGAGGTCGAGGGCCTCCTCCACGGCGTACTCGTCCAGCTCGGAGAGGAGTCCGTCGACGCCGGCGCGGTCGGTCGTGTGGTCCGCGTCGGTGAAGGTCCGGTCCGCCGTGGCGTCCGGGACGTGCTTGACCAGAACGACGATGTCCATGGGGTCGACCGACCTCCCTGTCGGGGACTGCGAGAGGCCGCCAGGATGCCCCAGCCGACCCCGGTCGCCGACCTGGGGTCCGCGCCGGCGGCCGGAACCGATTGTTACTGGCGAGTAGCCTGGGAGCAAGCCGCGGCACCGGTGGCCCTCCTCACAGCGAGCGGCTGGTCCGGCCACTCCGCCTACAGTGACGGCTCGTGACGTCCGCGCCCCCCACTCCTCCGGTGGGCACCTTCTGTCTCGTCCTGCACACGCACCTGCCGTGGCTGGCCCGGCACGGCACCTGGCCGGTCGGGGAGGAGTGGCTGCACCAGGCGTGGGCGCACTCCTACCTCCCGGTCGTCGACGTCCTCGAGCGGCTCGCGACCGAGGGCCGGCGTGACCTGCTGACCCTGGGCGTCACCCCCGTCCTGGCGGCGCAGCTGGACGATCCCTACTGCCTCGACCGCCAGCACGCCTGGCTGGGCGGCTGGCGACTGCGCGCGGAGGAGCTCGCGAGCCGGCCGGAACCCCACCTGCGTGGGCTCGCCTCGTCCGAGTTCCGTGCGGCCACCCGGGCGTTGGACCAGTTCGGGTCCCGGTGGGTGAGGGGGGCGTCGCCCGTGCTGCGCGCCCTCGCGGAGTGCGGCGCGGTCGAGCTCCTGGGCGGGCCTGTGACGCACGCGATCACGCCGCTGCTGGACCAGCGGGTGGCGGACTTCGCGCTGCGGACCGGGCTGGACGACCACGCCGTCCGCCTCGGACAGCGCCCGGTCGGGATCTGGGCGCCGGAGTGTGCCTATGCGCCGGGGCTCGAGGACCTGTATGCCGCAGTCGGGGTCCGACACCTGGTCGTCGACGGTCCCACGCTGCTCCACGTGGGTCGGTCCCCCGATGCCGCCTGGACCCTGGGTGACTCCGACGTGGTCGCGGTCGGCCGCGACCTGGAGGTCGCCTACCGGGTGTGGTCGCCCCGCCGGGGGTACCCGGGCGGCCCGTGGTACCGCGACTTCCACACCTACGACCACCCGTCCGGCATCAAGCCCGCCCGGGTCACGTCGACGTCGACGCCACCGGAGCAGAAGGCTCCGTACGACGCGGCGCGCGCGCTCGCGGCCGTCGCGGCGGATGCGGAGGACTTCGTCGAGCACGTGCGCCGCCGACTGCTCGACCTCGCGGCGGCGCGCGGGCGCCCGGGGCTGGTCATGGTCGCCTACGACACCGAGCTCTTCGGGCACTGGTGGAGCGAGGGCCCCATGTTCCTCGAGCGGATCCTCCGGCTCCTGCCGTCCGCCGGTGTCCGCGTCACCACGTTGAGCGGGGCGATCGCGGCCGGTCACCTCTCGGGCCGGGTGGATCCGCAGACCGGTTCCTGGGGCGCCGGCAAGGACCTCGCGGTCTGGGAGGGCGACGCTGTCTCCGACCTGGTGGCCGCAGGTCGGGACGTCCAGCGCCGGCTCCTCGCACTGGTCGACGACGCCGGCGAGATGCGGGCGCGTCGCCCGGACCTCGACGCCGCCGCCACGCAGGCGCTGCTGGCCCTGGCCAGCGACTGGGCGTTCATGGTCAGCCATGACTCCACCCCCGACTACGCCCGGCGGCGTGCCTCCGGCCACCTCCGCGCCTTCGCGGACATCGAGAGGGCGCTCCGCTCCTCCCCGCGTACGGGGGACACCGGTGGAGGACCGGACCAGGGGGGAGGATCTCGCTCCGGTGGCCCCGATGCCGTCGGGCCGTCCGCCGACGTGGAACGCCCGTTCCCTCACCTCGACGCCAGGCTGCTGGCCACGGCCCGCTGAGCCGAGGTCCCGGTCGGCGCGAGGGCGAGGCGCTCACGGCCCTCGCCGAGGACGCGTCAGCTGCCAGGGCGGCCGCGCGGACGCGCGCCGGACCCCGGCGGACCGCTCCCGTCGGCCGGCTGACCGGCCGCCCGCGCCGTCTTGCGCGCGATGTCGGCGAGCGCCTCCCGCCGGCCGGCGTCCGCCTCGTACGCGGCGCGTCGGTCCTTCAGCACCCGAGCCGGCACGCCCCCGACGACCGACAGCTCCGGTACCACCCCCCGGACCACGCTGTGGGCGGCGACGACGGACCCGCGCCCGACGACCGACCCACGGAGGACGGTGGACTTGACCCCCAGCCAGCAGTCGGGGCCGATCCGGACGGGGGTCTTCACGATGCCCTGATCCTTCACGGGCAGGTGGATGTCGTCGAACCGGTGGTCGAAGTCGGTCACGTGCACCCAGTCGGCGACGAGCGTGCGCGCCCCGATCTCCACGTCCAGGTAGCAGTTGACCGTGTTCTCCCGGCCGAAGACGCACTTGTCGCCGATCCGCAGGGTCCCCTCGTGAGCTCGCAGCCGGTTCCCGTCACCGAGGTGCACCCACCGGCCGAGGATGATCCGGCCGTGGCCTGGGTGCGCGTCCACCTCCACCCGTCGACCCAGGAAGACGAACCCCTCGGTGACCACCTCGGGATGCCGCACCCGGAGCACCCCGTACCGCCAGTAGCGGACGAGGTAGTACCACGTCCAGGCGCGCTCGCGGAGGACCCAGCGGAGTGAGGCGAGCGTGAGCACCCGCCCCTGCCGAGGGTCACGCGACGACGATCTCGACCGCACCGGACCGACGCTAGCCGAGCACCGGAGACGGACAGCACACGGCGCCGGTCACGGACGACCGGCACGGCGGAGGACCTGTACGGACGGGGCCTGCGGGTCAGCCGGGCCGGGTCCCCGTGAGGGACACGTTGTAGAAGAGCTCGCCGGGTACGACGCGGGCGAGCCGACGGTCCACTGCGGAGAGCCCGAGCCAGCCGTGGTAGGCGAACTGCGCCCAGCGCAACCCCAGCCGCTCCCGCGGCAGGGCGTGCTCGAGTGTGCGCACCGGCCACCCGAACCAGGCCGCGGTCAGCTCCTCCGTGACGGTCCGCACGTCGATGGCCCCGGCGCGCAGCGCCGTCCGACGCAGCACGCCCGGATCGAAGGTGTGCAGGTCGACGACGGCCTCGAGCGCCGCGGCCCTCGAGGACTCGTCCAGCTCGACCTGGGGACGGGCCCACCGGGAGCGCAGCGGCGGCAGCCGGGTGACCCGCGTGGCGACCTCCCACGTGGCACGCGAGAGGCGGCGCGCCACGAGGTCGCCGTAGCGCGTCGGCTCGCCGCAGAGGACGAAGCAGCCGCCCGGCCGGAGCACGCGCAGGATCTCGTGGAAGGCCTGCTCGACGTCCGGCACGTGGTGGAGCACGGCGTGGCCCACCACGATCTCGAAGGTCGCGTCCGGGAAGGGCAGCGACTCCGCGTCGGCCACCTCCCCCGCGACCTCGAAGCCGAGACCACGGGCGTTGCGCTGGGCCGCCTCGACCATGCCCGGGGACAGGTCGGTGACGGTCACCTGCTCGAGCGCTCCCGCCTGGACCAGGTTCAGCGAGAAGAAGCCCGTCCCAGCCCCGATCTCCAGGGCCGGGGCGTAGGGCCAGCCGTCCTCGCCGGCGATGGCCACGAACCGGTCCCGTACGTAGTCGATGCAGCGCTGGTCGAAGGAGATCGACCACTTGTCGTCGTAGGTGCCGGCTTCCCAGTCGTGGTAGAGGACCTGGGCCAGCTTGGTGTCCCGCCGGGCCGCCTCGACCTGCTCGGCCGTCGCCGGCGGACGAGCAGACCGGGCCTCGCCTCCCACGGCCTCAGCGCCCCTCGAACCGGGCCTTGCCCGGCCCCTGCTCCACGAAGGACCGCATCCCGGTGACCCGGTCCTCGGTCGCGAACAGCGCGGAGAACTGCATGCGCTCGAGCTCCAGACCCGTCTCCAGGTCGGTCTCCAAGCCGCGGTCGACCGCCTCCTTCGCGGCGCGCAGCGCGTAAGCCGGCCCGCCCACGAAGCGCCCGGCCATCTCCCGGGCGACCGGGTAGACGTCGTCGGCCGACACGACCCGGTCGACCAGCCCCATCCGCAGCGCCTCGTCGGCGAGCACGTGGCGGCCGGTGAAGATCAGGTCCTTGGCCCGCGACGGGCCGACGAGCCGCGGCAGGCGCTGGGTGCCGCCGGCCCCGGGGATCACGCCGAGCAGGATCTCCGGCTGGCCCAGCCGGGCGCTGTCGCTGCACACCCGCAGATCCGCGCACAGGGCCAGCTCCAGGCCGCCGCCGAGCGCGTAGCCCGTGATCGCTGCGATGACCGGCTTGGGCACCCGGGCCACGGCGGTGAACGACGCCTGCAGCGCCGCCGACCGGTCGGCCATGTCCACGTACGACATGGCGGCCATCTCCTTGATGTCCGCGCCGGCGACGAAGGCCTTCTCGCCGCCGTAGACGATCACCGCGGCGACGTCGCGACGATGACCTGCCTCCTCGGCGACGACGCGCAGCTCGTCCTGTACCTGGGCGTTCAGGGCGTTGACAGGGGGCCGGTCCAACCGGATCGTGCCCACGCCGTCCTCGACCTCGAGCCGGACGAACTCGCCCACGTCGCTCCCCTCCGTCGTCGCCACCCACGCCGTACGGCGGAGGCTAACCGACGGCCCCCCTCTGGCACGATGCGCGGGTGCTGCCCGCCGACGACTCCGTGCCCTGGCCGGGGCGGTGGTCGCCCCTGGGAGCCACGGTCGACGCCGAGGGCACCAACGTGGCGCTGTGGGCACCCGAGGCGGAGCGGGTCGACGTGTGCCTCGTGGACGAGCGTGGCAGCGAGGAGCGGGTCGTGCTCCGGGACCGGACCTTCGACGTGTGGCACGGCCGCATCCCCGGCATCGGCCCCGGCCAGCGGTACGGCTTCCGCGTGTACGGACCCTGGGACCCCTTGGCTGGGCGGCGCTTCAACCCGGCCAAGCTGCTGCTCGACCCGTACGCCCGCGCCGTGACCGGCGACCTGCGCTACGACCCCTCGGTGTTCGGGCACGTCCGGCCGCTGCTCTCCGAGCCCGGCGACGACACCCGCCGCGACCCGGGGGACTCCCGGCCGCACGTGCCCCTCTCCGTGGTCGTCGGCGACGACGGCTTCGACTGGGGCGGGGACAGTGCGCCGCGCGTGCCGTGGACGGACACCGTCGTGTACGAGGCGCACGTCCGCGGGCTGACCATGCGCCACCCGGCGGTGCCCGAGCACCAGCGCGGGACGTACGCCGGGCTCGCGCATCCGGCCGTCGTCGACCACCTCGTCCGGCTGGGGGTCACGACGGTCGAGCTGCTGCCCGTCCACCACTTCGTGAGCGAGCCGCACCTGGTGACGGCGGGGCTGACCAACTACTGGGGCTACAACAGCGTCGCCTTCTTCGCACCGCACGCCGCGTACAGCTCGGCCGGCTCCCTCGGCGGCCAGGTGACCGAGTTCAAGCACCTCGTCCGGACCCTGCACGAGGCCGGGCTCGAGGTCGTGCTCGACGTCGTCTACAACCACACCGCCGAGCAGGACGAGCACGGGCCGACGCTGGCCTTCCGCGGGGTGGACAACCGCGCCTACTACCACCTGCGGGACGGAGGCCGGCGCTACCGCGACTACACCGGCTGCGGCAACACCCTGGCGGTCGGGCGTTCCCACGTGCTCCAGCTCGTCGTCGACTCGCTGCGCTACTGGGTCACCGAACTGCACGTCGACGGCTTCCGTTTCGACCTCGCGTCCGCGCTGGCCCGCTCGATGCACGACGTGGACATGCTGGCGCCCTTCATGACGGTGATCGAGCAGGATCCTGTGCTGCGCGAGGTCAAGCTGATCGCGGAGCCCTGGGACGTCGGACCGGGCGGCTACCAGGTCGGCGAGTTCCCCCACCTCTGGGCGGAGTGGAACGACAAGTACCGCGACACCGTCCGCGACTACTGGCGTGGGGCGACCCCGGGGGTGCGCGGCCTGGCCGTGCGCCTCTCCGGCTCGAGCGACCTCTACGGCGACGACGGACGACACCCCCACGCCTCCGTGAACTTCGTGACGGCGCACGACGGGTTCACCCTGCGCGACCTGGTCTCCTACGACCGCAAGCACAACTCCGCCAACGGCGAGGGGAACCGCGACGGGACGGACCACAACCGCTCGTGGAACCACGGCGTCGAGGGCGAGACCGACGACCCGGCCGTCGTGGACCAGCGCCGCCGGCAGCTGCGCAACCTGCTGACCACGTTGCTGCTCTCCAGCGGCGTGCCGATGTTGCTGGCCGGCGACGAGATGGGGCGTACCCAGGGCGGGAACAACAACGCGTACTGCCAGGACAACGAGGTCTCCTGGGTGGACTGGTCACTGCTGGACGGCTGGGCGGACCAGCGCGACCTCGTGGCCGCGCTGCTCCGGCTCCGCCGCGACCACCCCGTCTTCCGCCAACGGCACTTCTTCGAGGGACGGCCCGCGGTGCCCGGTGGGCGCAAGGACGTCGCGTGGTTCGCCCCCGACGGCGAGGAGATGACCGACGGCTGGTGGTGGGACACCGGCCTGCTCACTCTCGGCATGTTCCTGGCCGGCGACGGCATCCGGGCGCGCGGTCCGCGCGGCGAGCGGGTGCTCGACGACTCCTTCCTCATCTGGTGGCACGCCGGGGCCGAGCCGCTCGAGGTCACCCTGCCCGACCGCGGCCGCTGGGCCAATTCGTACGAGCCGGTGCTCGACACGGCCGGGCGACGCACCGGCTCGGTGCGGGCCGGCCGGCCGTGCCGGCTCGCGGCCCGGTCGGTGCTGGTGCTCCGGGCCGGGTGAGGGTGCGCCGGCGGGTCAGCGCAGGTCGCCCTCGGTCATCCCGGGACTGGGTTCGGGGAGCGCGGCCAGACCCAGCTCGGCCCCGGAGGCCAGCAGCGGGTGCATCGGGACGACCCGCACGGTGTAGCCGACGGGCCCCGGCCGGTCGAGCGTGACATCACCCTCGAAGCGCCACCTTCCGCCCTCGTACTCCTCGGCGGGCTTCAGCGACGTCACCCTCGGGTCGCGCAGCTCGTCGGCCTCGTCGACGCGTCCGTCGAGAACCTGCACGTCGACGTCGTCGGGGTCGAGGCTGCCGAGCGCGACGAAGGCCCGCAGTCCCAGGGTGCCCCCGAGGGCGAAGCCGTCGCCGCCGGTGGTCTCCACGTGCTCGACCCGCACCGCGCTCCAGTGGCCGCGCAGCCGCTCCTTCCACGCCGCGAGCGCCATGGCCTCGGCCCAGCCGTCGTCCAACCCCCGTACGGAGGCGGTGGCGGGCAGGTACAGGCGCTGGACGTAGTCGCGCACCATCCGCGTGGCCTGGACCCTCGGCCCGAGCGTGGACAGGGTGTGTCGCACCATCTCCAGCCACCGCACTGGCACCCCGGCCGCGTCGACGTCGTAGAACCGTGGCGCCACCTGCCGCTCGACGATGTCGTAGAGCGCGCCGGCCTCCAGGTCGTCCCGGTGGTCGGGGTCCTCGACCCCCTGCGCGGAGGGGATCGCCCAGCCGTTGGCACCGTCGAACCACTCGTCCCACCAGCCGTCGCGGATCGAGAGGTTCAGCCCGCCGTTGAGGGCGGCCTTCATCCCCGACGTCCCGCACGCCTCGTACGGCCGGAGCGGGTTGTTCAGCCACACGTCGCAACCGGGGTACAGCGGACGCGCCATGGCGATGTCGTAGTCCGGCAGGAACACGATCCGGGGGCGCACGTCGGGTTCGTCGGCGAAGCGGACCATCTCCTGGATCAGCCGCTTGCCGCCGTCGTCGGCCGGATGAGCCTTGCCGGCGATGACGATCTGGATCGGCCGCTCGGGGTGAAGCAACAGCGAACGCAGCCGGTCGCGGTCGCGCAGCATGAGCGTCAGGCGCTTGTACGACGGGACCCGGCGGGCGAAACCGATCGTCAGGACGTCGGGGTCGAGGACACCGTCGACCCATCCCAGCTCCGCGTCGCTGGCCCCACGCTGGAGCCACGACTCCCGCAGCCGTCGGCGCGCGTCCAGCACCAGCCGCTCGCGGAGCACCCGGCGAGTTGCCCACAGCTCGGCGTCGCCGCACTCCGGGGCCAGGGCGGCCATCTCGGGCGCCACCCAGGAGGGACCGTGGACGCCGTTGGTGATCGACGTGATCGGCACCTCGGTCCGGTCGAAGTCGGGCCACAACCCGGAGAACATGCCCCGGCTGACGCTGCCGTGAAGGCGGCTGACCCCGTTGGCCCGCTGGGCGAGACGGAGTCCCATGACCGCCATGTTGAACAGGGCCCGGTCCCCGCCGGGGTAGTCCTCGGCTCCGAGGGCCAGGACCCGATCCACGGGGACTCCCGGGCACGCGTTGTCGCCACCGAAGTGCTGCTGCACGAGGTCGCGCGCGAACCGGTCGATACCGGCGGGCACGGGGGTGTGCGTCGTGAACACCGTCCCCGCCCGGGCGGCCTCGACCGCCGCGTCGAAGGCCAGGCCGTGGTCCTCGATCAGCTCGCGGATGCGCTCGATCCCGAGGAAGCCGGCGTGCCCTTCGTTGGTGTGGAACACCTCGGGTGCGGGACACCCCGTCACCCTGCTGTAGGCGCGAAGGGCACGGACGCCGCCGATGCCGAGCAGCATCTCCTGGAGCAGCCGGTGCTCCGAGCCCCCGCCGTACAGGCGGTCGGTGACGTCGCGCTCCGCCGGGCCGTTGCCCTCGACGTGCGAGTCGAGCAGGAGCAGAGGGACGCGCCCGACCCGGGCCACCCAGACCTGGGCCGCCATCTGCCGAGCGTCCGGGAGCCCGACGTGGACCCGGACGGCGCTGCCGTCGACCTCCCGCAGCGGGGTCAGCGGCAGGTTGTCGGGGTCGACCAACGGGTAGCGCTCCTGCTGCCAGCCCTCGCGCGACAGAGACTGGACGAAGTAGCCGTGGCGGTAGAGGAGCCCGACGCCGACGATGGGGACGCCCAGGTCGCTCGCGGCTTTGAGGTGGTCGCCGGCCAGGATGCCGAGCCCGCCCGAGTACTGCGGCAGCACGTGCGTGATACCGAACTCCGGGGAGAAGTAGGCGACCGCACGGGGGGCCGCGGCCCCGAGACCCTGGAACCACCGGTCCTCGGTCAGGTAGGACCGGAGGTCGTCCGCGAGGTCGCGCACCCGAACCAGGAAGGCCTCGTCGTCGGCCAGCTCCGCCAGCCGCCCCGGACCGACCTCCGCGAGCAGGTGGACCGGGTCGTGGTGCACCGACTCCCAGACCCGCGGGTCCACCGAGGCGAGGAGGTCCTGGGTGGGCTCGTGCCAGGACCAGCGCAGGTTCGCCACCAGCTCCCCCAGGGGAGCCAGCGGTTCGGGGAGGACAGTGCGGACGGTGAACCGTCGGATGGCTCGCACGGCCAGACCCTAGCGATCGGACGGCCCTTCCGCCGCCCGCACGCCCAATCCTCGGTGATCATGGAAGCATCGACCTTCCCAGGTCCCGTGGAGGGCGATCCTTCCATGATCACCGGGAGGGGGACGGGAGAGGCCACCCGCCGTTCCCGGCGGTGGCGCCCGGCCCTGTGGACGACCGCCGACCCGGAGCCGCCGCACCACCCAGACTCCCGGCGATGAGCTACCGCCGGCGATCGTGTGACGTCCCGTGTCAGCCCTTCCGGTCCCGCGACGCGCACCGCTTCGGGCTGACCCCGAGGGTGCTGCGGGGACCGCGGGTCCGGCGCGTGTTCACCGACGTGTACGTGTCCGCGGACGCCCCCGACACACTCGAGCTGCGGGCCCGGGCCCTGGCTCTGGTGAGCGCGCCGGACACGGCGTTCACGGGGCGCACGTCAGCGCTCCTCCGCGGACTGCCCGTCCGGGACGACGGACGCCTGCACGTGATCGTCCCGGCAGGCCGGACGGTACCGGACCGCCGCGACGGCGTCTGTCCCCACGAGGGCCTACGCCAGGAGGACGTGGTCGACCTGCACGGACTCCGGGTCCACGATGCGGCCACGACCTGGGTCGCCCTGGCCGCCGAGCTCCGTCGGGAGGACCTCGTGGTCCTCGGCGACGCCGTGCTCAGCGAGGGATGGGCAACACCTGAGCAGCTGGCGGTCGCAGTGACCGCGGCCGCCGGGCGGCGGGGCGTCGTCCTGGCCCGGGCCTGCCTGCCGCTGCTGCGTGACCGGGTGGACTCACCCCAGGAGACCCGGACGAGGCTCACCCTGGTGGACGGCGGGCTCCCCTGCCCCGTCGTCAACCCCGACGTGCTCGACGACTGGGGCGAGTGGATCGGCCGCCCCGACCTGGCCTACCTGGACCTCAAGGTCGCGATCCAGTACGAGGGCGACGTGCACCGTACGAACCGGCGGCGATGGATGCAGGACGTCGGCCGCGACGCCGTCCTCGAGGACCACGGCTGGGTGGTGATCCGCGTGACCGCCGACGACCTGCGGCGGCCGGACCTGCTCGTGGCCCGGGTGGCGCGCCGGATGGCGCAGCAGCGAGGCCGGCCGCGCTGAGCCCGCCACGTGTCCGCCCTCGACGCCGTGACTGCCCGCCTTCAAGCGGTGATCATGGAAGGATCGCCCTGTCGACGGCCAGCGGAGGGCGATCCCTCCATGATCACCGCAAAGCGGGGGTGGTCGGAGCCCCGGGGCGCTCGTCTCCCGGACCGGGGCTGGCCCTCCCCCGGCGGACCACGGCAGGATCGGGCGCCGAGACGGTACGTGTCACCCCGACGACCACGGGTAGGTTGATCGCCGATGACTGGACGCATCCCGATCCTCGACGTCGAGCCAGTGGTCGCCTGCGGCAGGTACCTGGCCAAGGCCGTGGTGGGCGAGCCCTTCGAGATCTCGGCGACGGTCTTCCGTGAGGGGCACGACGCCGTCAACGCCAACGTGGTCCTCCGCGACCCGAACGGGCGGGCCCGACCGATGAAGCTCATGCAACCCGGGGCACCGGGCCTCGACCGCTGGCACGTCGAGGTCGAGGCCGACGAGGTCGGCGAGTGGACCTTCACGGTGGAGGCGTGGGGCGACCCGTGGGGCACCTGGCACCACACCGCCGAGGTCAAGGTGCCGGCGGGGATCGACGTCGAGCTGGTGTTCACCGACGGAGCTCTCCTGCTCGAGCGCGCGGCCAAGGCGCTCCCCCGCGGCACCAAGGGCGAGAAGCAGCTTCTCCGCGACGCCGCCAAGGCCGTCCGCGACAGCGGCCGGCCCGACGAGGTGCGTCTGGCCGCGGCCTTCGGCCCCGACGTCGCGGAGGTCCTGCACCGCTGGCCGCTGCGCGAGCTGGTGACCGAGTCCGGCCCCCATCCCCTGCTCGTCGAGCGCGAGCGAGCGCTCTTCGGCGCGTGGTACGAGTTCTTCCCCCGGTCCGAGGGAGCGGTGCAGCACGAGGACGGCACCTGGACGTCGGGCACGTTCGCCACCGCCGCCGAGCGGCTCCCGGCGATCGCGGTGATGGACTTCGACGTGGTCTACCTGCCGCCGATCCACCCGATCGGGAGCAGCTACCGCAAGGGTCCCAACAACACCCTCACACCCGGGCCGCACGACCCCGGTGTGCCGTGGGCGATCGGGTCCCCGGAAGGCGGTCACGACGCGGTTCACCCCGACCTCGGCACGATCGAGGACTTCGACGCCTTCGTGGCGCGCACGCGAGAGCTGGGCATGGAGGTGGCCCTCGACCTCGCGATCCAGGCCTCCCCCGACCACCCGTGGGTGACCGAGCACCCCGAGTGGTTCAGCATCCGCGCCGACGGCTCCATCGCCTACGCCGAGAACCCGCCG
The DNA here is from genome assembly GCA_035462375.1 of Jiangellales bacterium. Classification (GTDB taxonomy): domain Bacteria; phylum Actinomycetota; class Actinomycetes; order Jiangellales; family Jiangellaceae; genus DASTQL01. The sequence continues at coordinate 11,467 of DATHUJ010000123.1, read as the reverse complement.
AAGAAGTACCAGGACATCTACCCGGTCAACTTCGACCGCGACCCGGAGGGCATCTACGCCGAGTGCCTGCGGATCGTCCGGCACTGGATGTCGCACGGCGTGCGCATCTTCCGCGTCGACAACCCGCACACCAAGCCGGTCGACTTCTGGGAGTGGCTGATCGCCGAGGTGCGCCGCACCGACCCGGACGTCATCTTCCTGGCCGAGGCCTTCACCCGCCCGGCGATGATGCACACCCTCGGCAAGATCGGCTTCCAGCAGTCCTACACCTACTTCACCTGGCGCACCGGCAAGGACGAGATCACCGAGTACTTCTCCGAGCTGCGCGACTCGCTGGACCACATGCGCCCCAACGCCTTCGTCAACACGCCCGACATCCTGCACGCCTACCTGCAGTACGGCGGCCCTGCCGCCTTCAAGATCCGTGCCGTGCTGGCCTCGATGCTGTCCCCGACGTGGGGCGTCTACAGCGGGTACGAGCTGTACGAGCACGTGGCGGTCCGCCCCGGCAGCGAGGAGTACCTCGACTCGGAGAAGTACCAGTACCGCCCGCGCGACTGGGCCGCCGCCGAGCGCGAGAGCCGCACCCTGGCCCCGTACCTGACCAGGCTCAACGAGATCCGCCGGGAGCACGCCTCACTCCACGGGCTGCGCAGCCTCCGCTTCCACGCGGTCGACGACGGGGACATGCTGGTGTTCAGCAAGCGGCGTCAGCTCGGCGACGGCCGTGAGGACGTCGTCCTCGTCGTCCTCAACCTCGACCCGCACGGAGCGCGCGAGGCGACCGTGTCGCTGGACATGCCCGCCCTGGGCTTCGACTGGCACGACAGCTTCGCGGCCCACGACGAGATCACCGGCCAGACCTTCCACTGGGGGCAGTACAACTACGTGCGCCTCGACCCCGCGTACGAGCCGGCGCACGTGCTGTCAGTACGCAGGTGGGCCTGGTGACGGCGTTGCCCGTCGACGGCCACCATCCCCTGCCCGCTCGCGGCACCGACCCGACGTGGTTCAAGCGGGCGGTCTTCTACGAGGTCCTCGTGCGGTCGTTCAAGGACTCCAACGGCGACGGCGTCGGCGACCTCAAGGGCCTGGCGGAGAAGCTCGACTACCTCGAGTGGCTGGGCGTCGACGGCCTGTGGCTGCCCCCCTTCTTCACGTCGCCGCTGCGCGACGGCGGCTACGACGTCGCCGACTTCAAGGGCGTGCTGCCCGAGTTCGGCACCATCGAGGACTTCCACGAGTTCCTCGACGCGGCGCACACCCGGGGCATCCGCGTGATCATCGACTTCGTCATGAACCACACCAGCGACGCGCACCCGTGGTTCCAGGCCAGCCGCGCCGACCCCGCCGGCCCATACGGCGACTTCTACGTCTGGTCCGACACCGACGAGCGCTACAGCGGCGCACGCATCATCTTCGTCGACACCGAGACCTCCAACTGGACCTTCGACCCCATCCGCAAGCAGTACTTCTTTCACCGGTTCTTCAGCCACCAGCCCGACCTCAACTACGACAACCCCGCGGTGCAGGAGGGGATCCTCGACGCGCTGCGCTTCTGGCTCGACCTCGGGATCGACGGTTTCCGGCTCGACGCGGTCCCTTACCTGTTCGAACGCGAGGGCACCAACTGCGAGAACCTGCCCGAGACCCACGCATTCCTCAAGCGGGTACGCAAGGTCGTCGACGACGAGTACCCGGACCGGGTGCTGCTCTGCGAGGCCAACCAGTGGCCGGCCGACGTGGTCGAGTACTTCGGCGACTACCAGGTCGGCGGCGACGAGTGCCAGATGGCGTTCCACTTCCCGGTGATGCCCAGGATCTTCATGGCCGTGCGACGCGAGTCCCGCTACCCCGTGTCGGAGATCATGGCGCAGACCCCGGCGATCCCCGACGGCTGCCAGTGGGGCATCTTCCTTCGCAACCACGACGAGCTCACGCTCGAGATGGTCACCGACGACGAGCGCGACTACATGTGGGCCGAGTACGCGAAGGACCCGCGGATGAAGGCGAACATCGGCATCCGGCGCAGGCTCGCCCCGCTGCTCGAGAACGACACCAACCAGACCGAGCTCTTCACCGCGATGCTCCTGTCGCTGCCCGGGTCTCCGGTCCTCTACTACGGCGACGAGATCGGCATGGGCGACAACATCTGGCTGGGGGACCGCGACGGCGTCCGCACGCCGATGCAGTGGACCCCCGATCGCAACGCGGGCTTCTCCACGTGCGACCCCGGCCGGTTGACGCTGCCGGTCGTCATGGACGCCGTCTACGGCTACCAGGTGACCAACGTCGAGGCGCAGCTGGAGAACACGTCCTCGCTGCTGCACTGGACCCGTCGGATGATCCAGGCCCGGAAGGAGAACCCCGCCTTCGGGCTCGGCGACTTCACCGACATCGGCGGCTCCAACCCCAGCGTGCTGTCGTACGTGCGCCGCTTCGGAGACGACATCGTGCTCTGCGTCAACAACCTCTCCCGCTTCCCGCAGCCGGTCGAGCTCGACCTGCGGCGCTACGAGGGGTACGAGCCGGTGGAGCTGCTCGGCGGGGTCCGCTTCCCGCTGATCGGTGAGCTCCCCTACCTGCTCACCCTCGGCGCCCACGGCTTCTACTGGTTCCAGCTCCGTGCACCGCTCCAGGAGGTCTACGCATGACGGACGGCCCCGTCGGCGCCACGACCGACCCGCGTGTGGACGAAGTGGCCCGGTTGCTCGCGCCGTGGTTGCACGCCCAGCGCTGGTTCGCCGGCAAGAACCGTCCGGTCGACGGCGTCGCGGTCCTCGCGGCGACGGTGCTCAAGGAGGCCGGTCCGCGCGTGTGGCATCTCGTCGTCGACGTCGACCAGGCGGGAACCCACACCGTCTACCAGGTTCCCGTGAGCCTGCGCGACGAGCACATGGACCGCCTCGAGCACGTGCTGATCGGCGAGGTCGACGGGCTGGCCGTCTATGACGCGCTGCACGACAAGGACGCGACGGCCGAGCTCGCCCGGAGGATCGCCGAGGAGGACGGCAGCGACCTGCTCGACTTCCACCATGAGCCGGGCGCGGATGTCCCCGTCGACGCCCCGTCCCTGGTGCTGACCGGCGAGCAGAGCAACACGTCCCTGGTCTACGGGGACATCGCCCTGCTCAAGGTCTTCCGTCGGGTCGCCCCTGGCACCAACCCCGACGTCGAGATCCACGACGCCCTCACCCGCGCTGGCTGCACACAGGTGGCGCCCCTCCTGGGCTGGGTGGACGGCCGATGGACCGACCCGACCACCGGCCGGATGCAGGAGGCCAGCCTGGCCATGCTGCAGGCCTTCCTCGTCACGGCAACCGACGGCTGGCGCCTGGCCACGACCAGCGTGCGGGACCTCTACGCCGAGGGTGACCTCCATGCCGACGAGGTAGGCGGCGACTTCGCCGGCGAGTCGCGGCGCCTCGGTGTCGCCACCGCCGAGGTGCACAGGGTCATGGCCGAGGTGCTGCCCACCGGAGAGCTGCACGGCGACGCCCTCCGGGCCATGGCCTCGGCGATGCGTGGCCGCCTCGAAGACGCACTGGAGATCGTCCCTGAACTGCGACCGCACGCGAGGGCCCTGCACGCCGCGTACGAGGACGTGGCCGCGCTGCCCGGACCGGTCCCCGTCCAGCGCGTCCACGGCGACTACCACCTCGGCCAGGTCGTGCGCACCGTCCTGGGGTGGAAGCTGCTGGACTTCGAGGGCGAGCCCGAGAAGCCCTTGGCCGAGCGTGTGCAGCTGGACTCCCCGGTCCGGGACGTCGCCGGGATGCTGCGGTCCTTCGACTATGCCGCCCGGCACCTGCTCGTCGCCGACCACCCTGGAAGCGACCAGATCGCGTACCGTGCAGCGGAGTGGGCCGAGCGCAACCGTGAGGCCTTCTGTGACGGGTACGCCGCCAGCGCGGGCTGGGACCCCCGCGACCAGCGTGCGCTGCTGCGTGCCTACGAGACGGACAAGGTCGTCTACGAGGCGGTCTACGAGGCCCGCAACCGCCCCGCCTGGTTGCCCATCCCGCTGGCCGCCATGGAGCGGCTCGCACCCGCGTCGACCCCGGAGGAGCTCCCGTGAGCGACACCCGAGACAGCGCCGGCACCGGCCGTACCCGCAGCACCGAGAGATCCCCTCAGCTGCTCCCGGTCGACACCGCCGTCCTCCAGAACCTGCTCGACGGCGACCACGCCAATCCGCACGGCGTCCTGGGCCCGCACCCGCACGACGGCGGCGTGTCCATACGCGTGCTGCGCCCGTGGGCGGAGCAGGTCGTCGTCGTGGTCGGTGACGAGCGCACCGAGCTCACGCACGAGTACGGAGGGGTGTGGGCGGGGGTGCTCGCGCTCCCCGAGGTGCCGGACTACCGGCTCGAGGTGACCTACTCCGGCTCGACGGTGCGCAGCGACGACCCCTACCGCTACCTCCCGACCCTCGGCGACCTGGACATGCACCTGCTCGGCGAGGGTCGCCACGAGGACCTGTGGGAGGTGCTCGGCAGCCACGTGCGCACGTACGAGACGTTCAGCGGCCAAGTGACCGGCACGTCCTTCGCCGTGTGGGCCCCGAGCGCCCGTGGCGTGCGGGTCGTCGGCGACTTCAACCACTGGGACGGTCGGGGCACGCCCATGCGGTCGCTCGGATCGACCGGCGTCTGGGAGCTCTTCGTGCCCGACGTCGGCGACGGCACGCGCTACAAGTACGAGATCCTCGGCCGCGACGGCGTCTGGCGCCAGAAGGCCGACCCGATGGCCTTCCGCACCGAAGAGCCCCCGGCGACCGCGTCCGTCGTCTTCACCAGCTCGTACGAGTGGGCCGACGGCGACTGGCTGCGCGAGCGCGCCGGCCGGCAGGCCCACGCCGAGCCGATGGCCGTGTACGAGGTCCACCTCGGGTCCTGGCGGCGCGGTCGCACCTACGCCGAGCTCGCCGACGAGCTCGTCGCCTACGTCCAGGACCTCGGCTTCACGCACGTCGAGCTGCTCCCGGTGGCCGAGCACCCCTTCGGCGGGTCGTGGGGCTACCAGGTCACGTCCTACTTCGCACCGACGGCCCGGTTCGGCAGCCCCGACGAGTTCCGCCTGCTGGTCGACCGCCTCCACCAGGCCGGCATCGGCGTGATCGTCGACTGGGTGCCGGCGCACTTCCCCAAGGACGAGTGGGCGCTCGCGCGCTTCGACGGGACACCCCTCTACGAGCACCCGGACCCGCGCCGGGGGGAGCACCCGGAGTGGGGCACCTTCGTCTTCGACTTCGGACGCACCGAGGTCCGCAACTTCCTCGTGGCCAACGCGCTCTACTGGCTGGAGGAGCTCCACATCGACGGCCTCCGCGTCGACGCGGTGGCCTCGATGCTCTACCTGGACTACTCGCGGCAAGAGGGGCAGTGGCTGCCGAACCAGTACGGCGGCCGCGAGAACCTGGAAGCGGTCGCCTTCCTCCAGGAGATGAACGCGACGGTGTACAAGCGGGCGCCCGGAGTCGTCACCGTCGCCGAGGAGTCCACCGCCTGGCCGGGGGTCACCCGGCCCACGCACCTGGGCGGACTGGGCTTCGGGCTCAAGTGGAACATGGGCTGGATGCACGACTCGCTCGGCTACATGAGCCGCGAGCCGGTCTACCGCCAATACCACCACCACCAGATGACGTTCTCGATGATGTACGCCTACTCCGAGAACTACGTCTTGCCGATCTCCCACGACGAGGTCGTCCACGGCAAGGGCTCGCTGCTCCGCAAGATGCCGGGCGACCGCTGGCAGAAGCTCGCCAACCTGCGGGCGTACCTCGCGTACATGTGGGCGCATCCCGGCAAGCAGCTGCTCTTCATGGGCAGCGAGATCGGCCAGGAGGCCGAGTGGGCGGAGTCGCGCGAGCTCGACTGGTGGCTCCTCGACCACAGCGAGCACCGTGGAGTCCACTCCCTGGTCCGCGACCTCAACTCCGTCTACCGCGCGACCCCGGCGCTCTGGACGCAGGACATCGATCCCACCGGGTTCGAGTGGATCGACGCCAACGACGCGGCGGGAAACGTGTTCTCGTTCCTCCGCCGGGGGAGCGACGGCTCCGTGTTGGCCTGCGTCGCCAACTTCTCGGCCATCCCGCACGAGGGCTACCGCGTGGGGCTGCCGTCGGCCGGTCGCTGGGACGAGGTCCTCAATACCGACGCCGACGGATACGGCGGGTCGGGTGTGGGCAACCTCGGGTCCGTGGAGACCGTGGACGAGCCGTGGCACGGCCGGCCGGTGTCCGCGACCCTGCGGGTGCCGCCGCTCGGCACCGTCTGGCTGCGGAAGGCCTGATCAAGCGCACGCTGGGGTGAGGGGGTCGACGCCGGTGAGCAGGCGGAACCCGTCGTCGTACCAGCCGCAGGCCTCGGTGCCGTCCGGCTGCTCGTCGCGGGGCTCGTCCATCAACCCGTAGGCAATGTCCCAGCAGGCCCGCTCCACTCCGCGCAGCTGATACGGGGTCTCAGCCCGCGCCCAGTGCTTGAGCCGGGCGTGCCGCAGGTAGTCCACCTCCACCCCCGCGTCGGCGTTCTGCGCCAGCCACACGTGCGCCAGCTCGTGCAACAGCACCACCCGGGTCCACGGCTTGGTCGTCGGGCAGTCGAAACCGCCCGAACAGGCATCGCCGTGGTCGAAGCACAATGTGACCGCGAACCCATCGGTGGCCGTGGACATGGCCAGACCGTTGACCACCCGGCAGGCCCCGTCCCGGCGGTCCACCCACGTCACGCTGCGCACCAGCGGGGCCCGGAGACCCGCCTCCTGGTACCGGCGCAGCGCCCAGTCCAGCTGCTCCACCAGGGGCGGCGTGGCGTTGACCAGGGTGATCACCTGCTCCGGCCGCTCCAACGTGCCGGTGTCCGGGCCGGACACCGGCGACGGGATCGACACCTCGCCCCACACCCCGTGTTCGAGCTCCTCCCCGGCCAGGCAGCGCCGCGCCGACGCCGGCGAGGTGAGCCACTCCTCGGCCACCACCCGGCCTGACTCGTCCAGTCGCAGGTCGGCCGCGTAGTCGATCGGGCAACCCCGCCGGTCCGCCCGCTGCAACACCAGCACCATCCGGTCCGGCGCCGCCAACGGGTCGCACGTCACGTACCAGGCGCGGCCGGCCGCGCCCCGCAACGGCTGCAGACGCGGAGCCCCCCGCGCACCGGCCAGCTCTCCCGCCCACGCCCCGATCGCCTCCGGGCCCTCCGCCCGACGGCCGGTCGCCCCGTCCACCACCGCCGCACCCTCGGCGTACACCCCGCGCGCTCCCCCGGAGCCGGACCACACCCGTACGTACCGCTCTAAGACCTGCTCGGCCGCTGCGTCCTTGCACCGCCGCGGCGCCGTCCCCCACGTGTCCAGGTCCGCCAGATCCGTCTGCCGGGTGATCCCCTCCTGACCCAACTCGAGGAGGACGGCGAAGTGCCGCGGGACCTCCTGGGGTTGGCTGGTTGCCGACCCGAGCGGGGCGACCACCGGTCCGTCGATGAACGGATGCCTGAGCGGACCCGCCAGGAACAGCAGGACCCCGTCGTCGCCGACGAACACCCCCTGCTGCTCCACCTCGTTGATCATGGTGGCCGGCCGGTTCCCCCCGCCGGTCGGGCGGAGAGCAGCCGGCGGGTCGAGTACGAGGCCGGACTGGGGGCGCAGATCGAGCTCGGCACCGGAGGCGTAGAACGCGGCCGGGGGGCCGTGGTAGCTGGACGCGCTGCGGTGCACCAGCAAGAACAGCGCGCTCCACTCCTCGGCCCGCGCCCCCCATGGACCGTGCGACCGGTTCGCCAGCACTCCCGCCGACAGCGGCACCGCCAGCAGCAGGACCACCGCCCCCACCAGCCACCGCCGGCCCCGCCCCCGGAACCCGCCCGATGCCATGACCGACCTCCCACCGACTCCCCGACCATAGGCGCACGTTGCCGCGTCGTCAGCGGCACGCAGGTCTCCTCACGCGCAGGCGGGCGTCAGCGGGTCGACGCCGGTGAGCGTCGATCACCGGCATCCGCTGCACGCGGTGCTCGGTCATTGAGCGCAGCACGTCGCCCGCGTCGGCATCGGCGTCGACCACGAACGGCCGGCCCTGGGCCATCTCCGCGGCCGTCATGCTCGCCGGGTCGCGGCCCTCGGTCAGACACCGCACCACGATGTCGCGGTCGGTGATGATCCCCTGAGCCGCTGGTCGTCCCCGCAGATCGGCAGGGAGCCGACCCCCAGGTCGCGCATCATGCGCGCGGCGTCAGCCATCGACTCGTGCTCCCCGATGCACTGGGCGCCCATGTGCATCATGTCCCGGGCGGTGGTCACCTCCTCTCCCGACCGGCCCGGCGCCGCGGCCAGGGAGGTCCGGCTCGGCCGGCCGACTCCGTCGGTGGGAGCCCCGATCCTCGCGCACCCACGACCAGCCGGGAAGCCCCTGACGAGACCCCCTGCGAGGACCCGGCTCAGCCGAGCGCGACGGGACCCCCGAGGCGAGCGTCCTCGTCCCGGACCCACATGCCCAGCAGCCCCCGGAAGTGCCCGAGGAACTGCTCGTGCTCGTGCGGCGGGTAGGTAGCCACCACGGTGTCGACGAGCAGGCGGTCGAAGTCGGGCCCCGAGACCCAGTCGAGCACCACCTCGTCCAGGTGCCTCAGCCGGGAGTCGCAGAAGTCGTGGTAGCGGTCCACCTCGAAGTGCTCGTCGGCCAGCCGCCGGTAGGCCGCCAGCTTCTCCTCGTACGACAGGTCGTCGCGCTCGGCGACCTCGACGTACGGGCGCTGGTCGAAGTCCAGCCGCGGCGCCCGCTCGGTGACCAGGCAGAAGACGGACCACTTGAGCAATGCCTTCATCGCCCAGGGGAAGTAGTAGTGCAGCGACGTCACGGAGACGTCGGGGCACGCGTTGGCGTAGTCGATCGGGTGGACCTCGTCGCCCTTGACCAGCATCTCGCAGGAGTTGAACTCCCAGCGGAAGTACGCGTTGACCAGCCGGCTGATGGTCTCCGCCTCGTGCCCCGTCTCCGCGGCCAGGAAGTCGTGAGCGACCTCGTACCGGTCGTGCATCGGTTCGTCCGGCCGGAACTTCATGACCATCGTCTCGGCCCCGATCGACAGCGCCCGCGCGAAGACGTCGTAGCCTGCGACGGCCTGCTGGAGGTGCATGAGCATTTCGCCGGACTCGTCGTAGGCCCGGTGCAGGCTGTCCCGGTCCCGGATCATCGAGACCCCACGCCACGCACCCCCGTCGTAGGGCTTCATGAACATCGGGTAGCCGAGGCGGTCGGCGATCACGTCCAGGTCGAACGACCGGTTGTACTTCTCGGCGGTGTAGGCGTACTTGGCGTCGTCCACCGGGTTCTTGTACGGCACCAGCACGGTGTCGGGCACCTTGAGACCCAGGCGCATCATCGCGCAGTAGGCGGCGTGCTTCTCCATGGACTGGAAGGTGAACGGGCTGTTGAGCAGGTAGACGTCGTCCATGAGGGCGACCTTCTTGAGCCACTCGCGCGGGTGGTAGTACCAGTACGCCAACCGGTCGATGACCAGGCCGTACCGGGGCTCGTCGCGCAGGTCGAAGGGCTCGATCGTGATGCGCTCCACGTCGACGACGTGCTCAGAACCTGCCGAGTCGGTGACGGGACCGAGCCGTCGGGTCAGCTCCTCGAAGGCCCTCGGCCAGTCCTCCTCGGTGCCCAGCAACAGCCCGACGACGTGCCGCACCTGCTCGTCCACGAGGTCTCCCTCCGCCCGACGCCTCGGTGCGGCGACGCTAGCAGGGAGACCGACGCTAGCCGGCAGGCACCGCAGTCGTCGTGGCGTGGATGTCCATGACGGCGTGCAGGAGCTCGATCGCCTCGCCGTATGGCCGCTGGAAGGAGTTGCGGCCCATGATCGTCCCGAAGCCGCCGCCCAACGCGGTCTGGCGGTTCTCCTCGAGGAGCGCGGCTGTCTCCTTCGCCGCGCCGCCGGAGAAGATGACGATCCGCCGGCCGTCGAACGCCGACTGGACGACGTGGCGGACCCGCGCCGCCAGCGTGTCGAGCGGCACTCCGGCCTTCTCCAGGGCGGCGCGCGCGGCGTCGCTCTCGATCCGCTCCGTGGGCGGTTTCACCTTGACCACGTGGGCCCCGAGCTGGCAGGCGATCTGCGCCGCGTAGGCGACCACGTCGACGGCGGTCTGGCCCTCCTTGCTCAGCCCGGATCCGCGCGGGTAGGACCAGACCACCACGACCAAGCCGGCCGCCTTGGCCTCGGCAGCCAGCGCGCGCACTTCCTCGTACATGGTGTTCCGTCCGGCAGAGCCGGGGTAGATCGTGAAGCCGACGGCTGCGCAGCCCAGCCGCAAGGCATCCGCGACCCCGGCTGTCACAGCAGGGACCGGGTCGGCTCCGGCGTAGAGGGAGTCGCTGTTGTTGCACTTGAGGATGAGCGGCAGCTCGCCTGCGTACTCCGCGGCGCCGGCCTGGATCGACCCGAGGGGTGCGGCGTGCGCGCTGCACCCGGCGTCGATCGCGAGCCGGAAGTGGTAGCGGGGGTCGTAGCCGGGCGGGTTGGGCGCGAACGAGCGCCCCGGGCCGTGCTCGAAGCCCTGGTCCACGGGGAGCACGACCAGCTTGCCGGTCCCCCCGGTGCGCCCGTGCACCAAGAAGCGGTGGAGGTTCGCGAGCGTCCCGGGAGTCTCGCCCGCGTACCAGGACAGGATCTCGCGGACCCGCTTCGTCGTCGTCATGACACTCACCCCGCACGAGGAGGACCTACTCCCCCAGCCTGCCGTGAGGCCCCCCGGCGCGCAGGAGTCGTTCGTCCCGACCTCAGCAGAAGCGCGGCAGGTGGTGGGCGAGCTGGGCCCGCCACGAGGGCCAGTCGTGCGGCGTGTCGTGGCCCCAGACGTCCAGCTCGTGCCGGAGCCCCTTCTGCCGGAGCAGCTCGGCCATCCGCAGCGTCGACGGGAGCGCTCCCGTGGGGTCGACCTCCCAGGCCCCCTGCCCGACGACGAGGAGCAGGGAGACCCGCCGGCGCAGCCAGTCCAGGTGGTCGCCGTGCAGGTTGGGCACGTAGTCCATCGGGTTGTTGAAGTAGGTGGCGTCGGCGCGATCACCCCAGGACTTCCACGCCGTGGGGTCGTAGTTGCCGGACAGGCACAGCGCCAGCGGGAACAGGTCCGCACGACGGAGCACGAGGTTGAGAGCGTGGTAGGCCCCGAGGCTGCAGCCCGTGGTCACCGTCTCCGCCGGCTCTCCGCCGCAGTCGTCGCGGATGAAGGGGTGGACCTGGTCGATGATCCACGACTCGTACGCCCCGTGGCGGCGGGCCCTCTCCTCGACCGGGACGCTGCTGTCGGACCAGCTCACCGCGTCGTACGAGTCGACGCAGTAGAGCTTCACCCGGCCGGCCTCGACCAGGTCGGCGACGGCGCCGACCATGCCGTTGTTCTCGAAGTCCCAGGCGCGGCCCTGCTCCGACGGGAAGACGAGCACCGGCCTCCCCCAGTGACC
>DATHUJ010000122.1:0-6959 GCA_035462375.1 Jiangellales bacterium | reverse complement strand
CAGATGTGGGCAGCGAACACCGATGCCCCGGATGGGCGGTGGGTCCAGGCTGAGGCCGGCGGAAACTCGGTTGCCCCGGCGGACGGGGCGGCGGATGCTCGACCCAGCGAGGAGCAGGGGGGTCGGCCGTGCCTGCAGTGCACGCGATCAGTTCCTCGACCGGTACGGGGCTGAAGTTCGGTCTGCTCGGACCGCTCGAGGTCTGGGACGACGGCGGCCCGATCCAGCTGAGGGGCCGGCAGGAGCACGCCCTGCTCGCCCTGCTGCTGACGGCGCCCGGCCGGGTCTTCTCCGTCGCGGCCATCGTCGAGGCGCTCTGGGGCGAGGCCGCACCGGGTCGTGCCGCCAAGACCGTGCAGTCGTACGTGTCACGGCTGCGGCACTCCATGCCCAGTCAACTCGGCGATCTTGTCGTCACCCGCAACCCCGGGTACGCGGCGGTCGTCGAGCCGGAACAGGTGGACGTCGAGTGCTTCAAGGCCATGGTGGCGACCGGTCGGCGGCTGTTGGCAGCAGGGCATCCCGCCGACGCGGCGACAGCGCTGCGCGCCGCCCTCGAACTGTGGCGAGGTGAACCGTACGGGGAGTTCGACGCCCCCTTCGCCGCGGCCGAGCGCACGGCGCTGGAGGAGTTGCGGCTGGCCGCGGTGGAGGACCGCGTCGCGGCCGATCTGGCGACCGGCGCCGGCCCCGAACTGGTCGCCGAGCTGGACGCCTTGGCCGCCCGGCACCCCTGGCGGGAGCGGCTGTGGGCGCAGCTGATGACGGCGTTGTACCGGTCCGGCCGGCAGGCGGACGCCCTTCGCGCGTTCCAGCGGGCTCGTCGGGCACTCGGCGACGAGCTGGGCCTGGAGCCGGGACCGGTCCTGCGCGAGGTCGAGGCCCTGGTCCTGGCCCAGGACGACCGGTTGGTGTGGGCCGGACCGCCACCTCCGGAAGACCCGCGGCGCGGCGCAGCGGCCCGCCCGTCCCGGGCGCCGATGGCACCGCGGCCGGTCATCTGCCCGTACAAGGGATCTGCGCACTACGACGTCGACGACGCCCGGTACTTCGCCGGCCGCGACCGGCTGGTCGCGCACCTCGTCGCGCGCGTGGTGGACTCCCGCCTGGTCGTCGTGGTCGGGGAGCCCAGGAGCGGCAAGTCGTCGCTCGTCCGAGCGGGGCTGATCGCCGCCCTCCGAGCGGGGACCCTGCCCGGCAGCGACACCTGGCGGACCGCCCTGACCACCCCGACCCAGCGGCACCCAGCCCCGCCCGGCGACGATCACCGTTCGCTCCTGGTGGTGGACCAGCTCGAGGAGCTCTTCACCGCCCTCGGCCCGCGCAGGCGCACCGAGTTCGTCCACTGGCTCGCCGGGGAGGCGGCGCGATCAGGCGCCACCGTCGTGCTGGTGCTGGGCTCCGACTGCTACCCGCTGGCCACCGCGGACCGGCGGCTGGCCGGTCTCTTGGCGACCGACCCGGTGCACGTACCGGAGATGGGACCGTCCGAGCTGCGGCGGGCGATCGAGGCTCCGGCCGCTGCCGCGTGCTTGGAGCTCGAGGCCGGGTTGGTCGACGCCATCGTGGACGACGTCCACGGCGAGCACAGCGCACTCGCCCTGGTCTCGCACGCGCTGCTGGCGCTGTGGGAGCGCCGGGAGGGCAGGCGCCTCACCCGCGCGGCGTACCGCGAGCTCGGCGGTGTGCAGTCCGTGGCGCCACGACTGGCCCAGGCCGCCCCGCCGGTCCTGCCCGTCGCGGGGCTGCGGAGCCGACCGGGACTCCGGCGGCACTGGTGGGGCAAGTGAGGTGCGCTGCCACGACGCCGGGAGATGCTCAAGTCAGGGAGGCAGGGGGGACATGACGTCCGCGCACACGAAGCGCTCCTCGCCTTCCTCCGGCGTCGGTGGAAGTCGTCATGAAGACGGCCGATGCCACCATCTACCCCGCACCACCGCTCGCTGCTGACCGCCGGCTACCCAATCGTCAGTTCTATGAAGAGCGGACACACCTCGGTCTCCAAGTCCGCCGCGTCCTGCCGGCCGACGATCGGCTCACCACCGAGGAACGTCCACTCCCCGGTCGACGCGTCGAACTCGTAGATGAAGTCGGCGTGCCCGTCGTTGCGGGCCGCCACCTTGCCGTCGGCGGCATGGATCCACCAGTGATACGTGAAGGTCGTGGCCACGGTGTATACGTCCCCCTCGACGCCCAGCACCCGGATGTCCACCCCCACCGCGCGGAAGCTCGTCGTGAACCACCCACCCGTCGCGGTGTTGGTCACGACGCTCGTCGAGCGATCACGCCACATCTCGAAAGCCAGGCTTCCCGGCCCCCTGGTACGCACCATGACCGAGGCCTCGCCGACGACGTGCTCCTCGAAGGTCCCCTCCTCGCACTCGAACGTCCCCGTGAACTCGTACGGGTCGAGGAACCGCTCCACGACCGACGCTCCGGCCGGCAAGACGGCCGCACCGGTCACGGCAAGGGCCGCCGCCAAGCCGATCGCTGCACCACGCCACGCTCGCACCGCACTCAACCTCCTGTCGTCGACCGGAGCGCGACACCCGCGCCCCTCATGCGGCTCTGCTCGGGCGACCCGGCCCGGTGCCCTCGAGCCATCGGGCACCGACCGGGCCTCCCTGCCCCCTCCCCCGACGACCCACGGCTCAGCCCGTGGTGAACCGCACCGCGTCCTCGCAGAGGTCGCCGACCCCGAGGCGCCCGACCAGCTTGCGACCCTCGACGAAGTCGCCCTCGTCCGTCGCCGCGTCGTAGGCGACGACGAACTCCGACCGTCCGTCGTTGCGGGAGTCGACCCGACCGTCCGGGGTGTAGACCACGAAGTGGAAGGTCGCCCCGACGAGGTAGGTGTAGACGTCGCCCTCGACCTCGAGCAGCAGCAGGTCACCGTCGCGCCAGCGGAACTCGGTCATCCATGAACGGCCGGTCTCCGTGTTCGTGAGGACGACCCTCTCCTCACCCGCGCTCGTCCCGTAGACGGCTCCGTCCGGCTGGCGGGTCCGTAGCTTCCCCGCGAAGCGGCCCCGCACGGCGGCTTCCACGACGACGTCGTCGAGCGGGTCCTCGGTGCCGAGGTCGCAGGACGTCACGAAGCTGTCCTCGTACGTGTCGGAGAACCGCTCGACGATCGCCGCACCGGCGGGAGGCGCCGCCCATGCTCCGCCCAGCATCACCGCTGCGATTGCGGCGACTCCGCGTCGCACCCGCATGGCCACCCTCCTCGAGCGCTTCGGCCGGGACGACCCTCGACCCGGCCACCAACAACGTGCACACCCGTAATCGCCACGTACGGCCGCTGACGGGGCACGTGAGGCCGGACGCCGGACCCGGGACCCACCGCGATGGACGCGGAGGAGCCGCGGGGCCACGGGAGCCGAGGGCCGGTCAGCGGTGGGCGACACCCCCGGTGAGATAGTCGCACCTGGCCAGGTGGCCGGCGACCGTGTAGGTCGAGCAGCTCGCGCTGGCGGCGGATCGGGTCCCAGTGTCGGCACCGGGATCCACCCGAGCGGTGGCGGCGGTGGCGCCCAGGCCGGCGACGAGCGCGGCGGCGGCGAGAACCGTGGAGCAGCGAAGGATGAGTGCAGATCTGGTCATGGCGGCCTCCTTCGTCTCTGCGGCCCTGACGCTGCTCCCCCGCGGTCGCGAAGCGCTGGCGATCCGCTGACGGTCCAGTCGCGGACGCCGCCCCGCCACTCCGGGACGACGGGACCCCGTACATAGGGGCCAAGCGCGACCTTTCTACCGCCTCAGGGAATTGCGCTGGTCTTTGCCGGCCCGTGGCGGGATGCTGGCGGGGACGGGGAGAGACGGGGCGGGGAACGTCGGTGAGTCGAGCCAACTCATTCGCAGCCGCCACGCGGCTCGGCTTCGGCATCCTCGGACCGCTCGAGGTCCGGGACGGTGAGACGCTGGTCCAGGTCCCGGGCAAGCAGGAGCGCGCGCTGCTCGCCCTCCTGCTCACTGACCCGGGACGCGTCTTCTCCGTCGCCACCATCGTCGAGGCGTTGTGGGGGGACGAGCCGCCCGGCAAGGCGGCCAAGACCGTGCAGTCCTACGTGTTCCGACTCCGCCAAGCGCTCCCTCGAAGCGGTCCGGAGGTGGTGGTCACCCGCAGTCCCGGCTACGCGGTGGTCGTCGAGCCCGACCAGGTCGATGCCGAGCGCTTCAAGCGGCTCGTCGCCGCCGGCCATCGGATGCTCGCCGAGGGCCGACCGGGCCGGGCGGCCGCGCTCCTGCGGGAGGCGCTCGAGCTGTGGCGCGGCGAGCCGTACGCGGAGTTCGACGGGCCGTTTGCCGTCGCCGAGCGAACCGCGCTGGAGGAGCTCAGGCTCACCGCCGTCGAGGACCGCTCCGCGGCCCAGCTGGCCACCGGGGCGGGGCCCGAGCTGATCGCCGAGCTCGACGCCCTGACCGCCCGGCACCCCTGGCGTGAGCGGCTGTGGGTGCAGCTGATGACCGCCCTCTACCGAGCGGGCCGGCAGGCCGATGCTCTCGACGCCTACCGCCGCGCGAGGAGCGTCCTCGGCGACGAGCTCGGCCTCGAACCCGGACCCGAGCTCCGTGAGGCCGAGGCCCGAGTCCTCGCCCAGGACCAGACCCTGCTCGGCACGCAGCCGGGGCTCGGGGACGCCCTCCCGCTGGCGGGTCCCACGTTCGTCGGCCGGGAGGCCGAGCTGGCCCGACTGCTCGCGGCCTACGAGGAGGCGGCCGCGGGCACCGTCGTCCGGGTCCTCGTCATCGGCCCCCACGGCATCGGGAAGTCCCGGCTCCTCGCCGAGCTCGCGCAGCAAGCCCGGTCCCGCGGCGCGATCGTCCAGGTCGGCTCGAGCCGTCCGTGGCCGCGCCCGCCCGACCGTCCACTCGTCCTGCTCCTGGACGACCTGCATCTCGCGGCGCCGGGGGACCTGAGCACGTTGGCCGAGCGCATCGTCGCGGCCCGTCCGCCGCTGCTCGTCGTCGGGGCGGTTGTCCCCGGTGACTCGCCCCCGGACCTCCGCGCGGTGCTGGCCAGGACCTTCCCCGACCAGCTGGTGCTGCCGCCTCTCGCCGGCGCTGCCGTCGAGGCCATCGTTCGCATCTACGTCCCGTCCGACGTCGTGCCCGACGCCTTCGCTGCCGTCGCGCATGCCGACGGCGTGCCACTGCAGGTACATGCGGCCGCCAGCCGGTACGCGGAGGAACTGGCCGCCTCGGACGTGGAGGAGGCCGCCGCCGGCATCCCCGAGCCGCGCCGACACCTCGTCGCGTCCCGTGACCGGGTGACCGACCGGGTGCTGGACCTGCAACGGATCAGGCTGCTCCGCGAGGCCCACGCACCGACCGGGCAGCCGTACGTCGTCTGCCCATACAAGGGACTGGCCCACTACGAGCCGGAGGACGCGCCCTACTACGCCGGTCGCGAGCGGCAGGTCGCCCAGCTCGTCGCTCGCGTCGTCGACGCACGGATGCTCGCCGTGGTCGGCGCGTCGGGCAGCGGCAAGTCGTCAGCCGTCCGAGCCGGACTCCTGGCCGCCGTACGGGCGGGAACCCTGCCCGGCAGCCAGGCCTGGCGAACGGTGCTCACCCGGCCGACGCGCGGCAGACCGGAGCCGGCGGAGGAGGGTGTGCGCACCCTCCTGGTGGTCGACCAGCTGGAGGAGCTCTACACCGCGGTCGACGGTGCGGATCGGGACGCGTACGTCGAGTGGCTCGCGTCCGAGGCGGAGCGGCCTGGCACCACCGTCGTCGTCGTCGTCCGGTCGGACTACTTCGCCATGGCGGCGGCCGAGCGTCGCCTCGCGCCGCTGCTGGCCGACGACACGGTGATCGTCGGCGAGATGACGCCCGAGGAGCTCCGTCAGGCGATCGAGCGCCCGGCAACAGCAGCCGGGCTCGAGCTCGAGCCGGGTCTCGTGGACCGGGTCCTTCACGACGTCGGCGGCGAACCGGGTGCCCTACCGCTCGTGTCGACCGCACTCGTGTCGCTGTGGGAGCGCCGTGACGGTCGGCGGCTCACCCTCACCGCCTACGTGGAAGTCGGCGGTGTGCACTCCTCCGTCGCCCGCCTGGCGGAGGCCGCGTACGGCCGCATGACCCCCGAGCAGCAGCTCGTGACGAGGCGCATCCTCCTGCGTCTGGCGGCCACCGGCGAGGGCGGCGAACCCGTGCGCCGGCGGGTCCCGCTGGACGAGGTGGCCCGAGACGGCGACACGGACGCCCGTACGGTGCTCGACATCCTCGCCGCCAGCCGCTTGGTCACCGTGTCCGACGCCCACGCGGAGGTCGCTCACGAGGCGCTGCTACGTGCGTGGCCGCGCCTGGCGGAGTGGCTGGCCGAGGACGAGGCCGGGCGCCGGCTCCGCCAGCACCTGTCGCCCGCGGCCCTGGACTGGGACGCGCGCGGTCGCGACCCGGGCGAGCTCTACCGGGGTCCGCGCCTGACGACGGCGCTGGCGTGGCACGCCGATCACCCGGACGACCTCACCGAGCTTGAGCGGGACTTCCTGAGCGCCAGCCGCGACGCCGCCAACGCGGAGACCCTTCGCCGTCGCCGGTCGATCCGTCGGCTGCGCGGCCTGGCGGTGGCGCTGGCCGGGGTGCTCGTCCTCGCCGTGACCGCAGGCGTGCTGGCCGTCGATCGCCGCAACGACGCCCTGGCCGCCTCACTCGCCGCCGACGTGCGGGCCCTCCAGGCCGAGGCCCTGGACGAGGACCGCTGGGACCGGGCGCTGCTGTACGCCGTGCAGGCGCACCAGCTCGGGCCGTCACCCGCCACCGAGGCGACGCTGCTCCAGACCGTGATGCGTGCCCCGGAGGCGGTGGCCGTGCTCGGCACCGACCAGCCCCTGGTCTCGGTGGCGGTCAGCGAGGACGGTCGCCGAGTCGTGGCCGGCGGCTTCAACGGGTCGGTGTTCGTCTGGGACCACGACGGCAGCGCGTGGAACGCGCGTGAGGTCGAGGACGTCGTGGCG
>DATHUJ010000121.1:0-2479 GCA_035462375.1 Jiangellales bacterium | reverse complement strand
CTCGGCGGCGCTGATCGAGATCGCCATGAGCCTGTCCAAGCTCAAGCCGGAGAACACCCTGCGCTTCGCATGGTGGGCCGCCGAGGAGCAGGGGCTCGTCGGCTCCAACCAGTACGTCGCGGGGCTGAGCCAGGCTGAGCGCGATCGCATTGCGGCGTACATCAACTTCGACATGGTCGCATCGCCGAACTTCGTCTACTTCGTGTACGACGCGGACGAGTCGAGCTTCCTCGCGCCGATGGGTGTTCCCATCCCGGAGGGATCGGAGGCCCTCGAGGACCTGTTCGAGATCTACTACACCTGGCAGGGCATCCCCTACGAGGACACCGAGTTCTCCGGGCGCAGCGACTACCAGGCGTTCATCCTCAACGACATCCCGTCCAGTGGGCTCTTCACCGGCGCCGAGGTTCTCAAGACCGAGGAGCAGGAGGCCATCTGGGGCGGCATCGCCGGCGAGCAGTACGACCAGTGCTACCACGAGGCCTGCGACACCATTGACAACGTCAACATGGAGGCGCTGGACACCAACGTCGACGCCATCGCGTTCGCGGTCCTGAGCCTGGCCTACTCGACGGAGTCGGTCAACGGGGTGCCCGGCAAGACGGTGCCCGGCAGCCAGGCGCTGCGACTCCCGACGACTCCGGCCGGCCCGGCGGGCACCGTGGGTAGCCAGGACGGCGGCGACGAGCACGAGCACCACGGGGTCGCCTGAATCCTCTAGCACGTAGGTCGAGCGGCGGGGCGGCCCGAAACGGCCGCCCCGCCGTTGTCCCTGGACAGCTGCCTTGACGTGGGGTGTCTGGAGGCGGCCCG
Organism: Jiangellales bacterium; assembly: GCA_035462375.1. GTDB lineage: Bacteria > Actinomycetota > Actinomycetes > Jiangellales > Jiangellaceae > DASTQL01. The sequence continues at coordinate 1,666 of DATHUJ010000121.1, read as the reverse complement.
CTCGTCACGCCGCGACTGAAGGTCTGTCGCCTGACAGGACAACGAAGCCTGACGACACTCCCGCGGCTGAGGCTCCACGAGCAGGTCCGCGCGATCGCCAGACCAGGGTGGTGAACGTGGCCATCCGGAGCCGACGGCTAGGCTCCCGCCGTGGCCGACTGGGAGGGCGTGCGGCAGCACATCGTCACGGGCAAGGGCGGCACCGGCAAGACCACGGTCGCCGCCGCATTGGCGCTCGCCCTGGCCGCCGGCGGCAAGAAGGTGCTCCTCGTCGAGGTGGAGGGCCGCCAGGGCCTGGCGCAGCTCTTCGACGTCCCGCCGCTGCCGTACGAGGAGCGCAAGCTCGCCGTGGCTCCGGACGGCGGCGACGTCTACGGCCTGGCCATCGACGTGCGCGAGGCGATGTACGAGTACCTGGACCTGTACTACCGGCTCGGCCGAGCCGGCAAGGCGCTGGACCGGATCGGGGCGATCGACTTCGCCACGACCATCGCCCCCGGCATGCGCGACGTCCTGCTCACCGGAAAGACGTACGAGGCGGTCCGTCGGCGCGGCCGCGACAACGCCTATGTCTACGACGCCGTGGTCATGGACGCGCCGCCCACCGGGCGCATCACCCGCTTCCTCAACGTCAACACCGAGCTGTCGTCCCTCGCCCGGGTGGGCCCGATCCGCCGGCAGGCCGAATCGATCATGGGCCTCATGCACTCTCCCCGTACGGTGGTGCACCTCGTGACGATCCTCGAGGAGATGCCGGTCCAGGAGGCGGTCGACGGCGTGGCCGAGCTCACCAAGGCCGGGATCCCCGTGGGTGCCGTCGTCGTCAACTTGGTGCGGACCCCCTACCTCGGGGTGCGGCAGCTGACCGCGGCCCGGCGGGGACGCCTCGACCGCGACGAGGTCGCGGCAGGGCTGGCCATGGGAGGCCTTCCCCCCGACGACAGCGCCGTCGACGCGCTCCTCGCGGAGGCCGCGGACCACGCCGACCGGGTTGCCCTCGAGCAGCAGGAGCGGGCCAACTTGGAGGCGCTCGGCCGCCCGCTCTACGAGCTGCCGCGGATGACCGACGGCATCGACCTCGGCGCCCTGTACTCGCTCGCCGAGCTCCTGCGCGAGCAGGGGGCCGCGTGAGCCCGGGCACCCGGTCCGCAAGGCGAGGAGCTCGACGCCCGACCGCCACCCGCCGGCCGCGGCCCGAGCGACGCCTCGACCTGAGCGCGGTCGTCGCCGACCCGACCGTACGGATCGTCGTCTGCTGCGGCTCCGGCGGAGTCGGCAAGACGACGACGGCCGCCGCGCTGGCCCTGCTCGCTGCGGAGCAGGGCCGCCGGACGGTCGTGCTCACCATCGACCCGGCCCGTCGGCTGGCCCAGTCGATGGGGCTGTCCGAGCTGGACAACGTGCCCCGCGAGGTGGCCGGGGTGGACACCGGCAAGGGCGGGGCACTGGACGCGATGATGCTGGACATGAAGCGGACCTTCGACGAGGTCGTCGAGGCGCACGCCAGCCCCGAGAAGGCCCAGCAGATCCTCGAGAACCCCTTCTACCAGGCGCTCTCGTCGTCGTTCGCCGGCACCAGCGAGTACATGGCGATGGAGAAGCTCGGCCAGCTGCGGGCCGCCGCGGAGGCCGGTGAGGCGCCGTGGGACCTGATCGTGGTGGACAC
>DATHUJ010000120.1:0-34322 GCA_035462375.1 Jiangellales bacterium | reverse complement strand
GTCGGCCGTCGGGTACCAGCCGACGCTGCTGACGGAAATGGGCGAACTGCAGGAACGCATCACGTCCACGCGCAAGGGTTCGATTACCTCGGTGCAGGCCATCTACGTGCCCGCCGACGACTACACCGATCCGGCGCCGGCCACGACCTTCGCCCACCTCGACGCCACCACCAACCTGTCGCGTCAGATCGCCGAGCTCGGCATCTACCCGGCGGTCGACCCGCTCGCCTCGAGCTCGCGCATCCTCGACCCGCGGATCATCGGCGACGAGCACTACAACGTGGCGCGCCAGGTGAAGCAGGTGCTGCAGCGCTACAAGGACCTGCAGGACATCATCGCGATCCTCGGCATCGACGAGCTGTCCGAAGAGGACAAGATCACCGTGGCGCGGGCCCGCCGCCTTCAGCGGTTCCTCTCCCAGAACATGTACGCCGCCGAGGCGTTCACCGGCCAGCCCGGCTCGTTCGTGCCGCTGGAGGAGACGCTGGAGTCCTTCGACGCGATCTGCAAGGGCGAGTACGACGACGTGCCCGAGCAGGCCTTCTACATGTGCGGTGGCATCGAGGACGTCGAGAAGCGCGCCAAGGAGCTGGCCCGCTGACCGGCGACGACGAGCAGAACCGCGACGGGCCGGGGGGACGAGGCCCGGCGGGGCGCCTCGCTATCCTCGGTCCGTCTGCGGTGCGCCGCCCGACCGGACGATCTCGCGAGGAGCGATCGTGGCCAAGGAGCTGAAGGTCGAGTTGGTCGCCGCCGACCACCTGGTCTGGTCCGGTCCGGCCCGGCTGGTGGTCGCCAAGACCACCGAGGGCGAGATCGGGCTGATGCCGTCGCACGAGCCCGTCCTGGCCGTCCTGGTCCCCGGCCCCGTGACCATCCGACCCACGGAGGGCGAGGCGGTCGTGGCGGCGGTGCACTCCGGCTTCCTGTCGATGGCCGACGACACCGTGTCGGTCCTGGCCGAGGTGGCCGAGATCGCGGACGAGATCGACGTCGAGCGGGCCCGGGCCTCGCTCGAGGCGAGCACCGGCGACGACCCCGCGTCCGTGGACGCGCGACGCAGGGCCGAGACCCGGCTGCGCGTCGCCGGGGCCCGCTGACCGGGCCGGTCGAGCGCGACGGAGGGCTCGGCGATGACGGTGCTGGAGGTCAGCGCGGTTCTCGTCGTCGCCCTGGTGGCTGCAGCGGTGGTCCTCGTGGTGGCCTTCACGGTCCGGCGCCGATCCCTGCAACGCGGTGGTGGCTTCGACATGAGCCTTCGCCAGGGGCGCCGGTGGACCGGTGGCTGGGTGTTCGGCATCGGCCGCTTCCGAGGGGACGACCTGGAGTGGTTCCGAACCTTCAGCGTGACCTGGCGCCCGTCGCAGGTGCTGGTCCGTCGGGTGGTGACCGTCCGCGAGCGCCGACGTCCCAGCCGTCAGGAGGCCTACGACCTGCCCGCCGGACACGTCGTCATGTCCTGCCTGGTCGCCGGCCGAGAGCTCGAGGTCTCGATGAGTGAGCGTGCCGAGACCGCCTTCCTGGCCTGGCTCGAGGCGGCCCCGCCGGGCGAGCACCTCGTCGCCTGACGCCACAGGTCGCCCGGTCACTGGGTGATCACCGTGTGGCCCAGGTCCCGCGAGACGGTATCCGCCCGGCACGGTGATCATGCTCAGGGGTGGCCGGTGGGTGACGGGGCCGCCCGGGTGATCGGCGTGTGGGCCGGCTGTCGCGGGCCGGGATGTGCCCGGCACAGTGATCATGGCGGGTGGTGGCCCGCCGCCGGTCGAGATCACCGTGTGGCTGCCGTCCCGCGTCCCGGGACCGGCGCGGCACGGTGATCAAGGATCGCCGGCCCGACCGGCCTAGCGCGACTGGCGGTCGCCCCCAGGCTGCCACAGCACGTCGCCGCCTCCACCGGCCGCAGGGAGGTTCGCCACCCGGGAGAGCACGAAGAGCAGGTCGGACAGCCGGTTGAGGTAGCGCGCGGTCAGTGGGTTCATCGACTCGCCGTGCCGGTCCAGCGCCCCCCAGGTCGATCGCTCGGCCCGGCGGGTGACAGTCCGTGCCACGTGCAGCTGCGCGGCTCCGACCGTCCCGCCCGGCAGCACGAAGGAGCGCAGCTTCTCCAGCCGCGCGTTGAAGAGGTCGCACTGCTCCTCGAGCCAGACCACGTAGTCCTCGGTCACCCGCAACGGGGGGAACTCGGGGGTCTCGACCAGCGGTGTGCACAGGTCGGCACCCACGTCGAAGAGGTCGTTCTGGACCCGGGACAGCGTCGCGGACACGTCGTCCGGCAGACCAGCGACGACCGCCACCCCGATGGCGGCGTTGGCCTCGTCGACGTCGGCGTAGGCCACCAGCCGCGGGTCGGTCTTGGTCGTCCGGCTCATGTCGCCCAGCGACGTGGTGCCGTCGTCGCCGGTACGCGTGTAGATGCGGGTGAGGTTGACCATACGGGCAGCGTACGGGCTGCGCCGCGGGGCGACCGGACGGCCGGCGGTGGCAGGATGCAACGGGTGGAGAGGTTCAGGATCACCGGAGGCGCCACGCTCAAGGGCGACGTCGGCGTGGCGGGCGCCAAGAACAGCGTGCTCAAGCTCATGGCGGCGACCCTGCTGGCCGAGGGCGAGTCCACGCTCCACCACGTCCCCGCGATCCTGGACGTCGACTACATGGCCGAGCTGCTGCGCCGTCTCGGCTGCGCGGTGACCCGGGACGGCGGCACCGTCCGGGTGGCCGTGCCCGAGGGCATCGGTCACCTGGCCCCCTACGACCTGGTCCGCCGCCTCCGCGCCTCCATCTGTGTCCTGGGCCCCCTCCTGGCCCGGTGCGGTGCGGCCGACGTCGCCCTGCCCGGGGGCGACGCCATCGGTTCCCGCGGACTGGACATGCACGTGGCCGGCCTGGAACGGCTCGGTGCCGAGGTCGGCATCGAGCACGGCTTCGTCGTCGCGAGGGCCCCGCGGGGGCTCCGGGGCACGAGCATCTGGCTCGACTTCCCGAGCGTCGGTGCTACCGAGAACCTGCTGATGGCGGCCGTCCTGGCCGAGGGCACCACGGTGATCGACAACGCGGCCCGGGAGCCCGAGATCGTCGACATCTGCCACCTGCTCGTCGCCATGGGCGCCGGCATCGCGGGGATCGGCGGATCGACCCTGGAGATCCACGGAGTGGAGGCGCTGCAGCCCGCGTCGCACGAGACGGTGCCCGACCGGATCGTCGCGGGCACCTGGGCCTTCTCGGCCGCGATCACCCGAGGCGACGTCACCGTCCGGCGAGGCCGCGCCGACCACCTCCAGATCGTCCTCGACAAGTTGACCGGCGCCGGCGCGCAGGTCGAGGTGCTGGACGACGGCTTCCGGGTCGTCCAGCCCGAGCGCCCGCGGGCCTTCGACGTCGTGACCCTGCCCTACCCGGGGTTCCCCACGGACCTCCAGCCGATGGTCGTGGCCATGAACGCCGTGGCCGAAGGCACCGCGATGGTCACCGAGAACGTCTTCGAGAGCCGCTTCATGTTCGTCAACGAGCTGGCTCGGCTCGGCGCCGACGTCCGCACCGACGGTCACCACGCCGTCATCCGCGGACGGGAGCTCCTCTCGGGCGCCCCCGTCGTGGCGACGGACATCAGGGCCGGTGCCGGTCTGGTGCTCGCCGGCCTCGTCGCGGAGGGCGAGACGACCGTATCGGCGGTCCACCACATCGACCGCGGGTACCCCGACTTCGCCGGTCAGCTGACCGGCCTCGGCGCCGGTATCGTGCGCGAACCCGATCCCGACCACTTCGAGGGCTGATGACCACGCTGCGCCGCTACGCCCTCCCCGCGTACGTCGTGGTCCTGGCCGTCTACGTGGTGCTCGAGGGAGTGCCGGTCGACCGCCTCGGCCAGGCGGCGTGGATCGTCGGCGGCATCGTGGCGGCCATGGCCGGACGCCCCCCGGCCGAGCACGGGCGGGTGCTGCTGGACTGGGCTCCCTTCCTGGCGGTTCTCGTCGTCTACGACCACACTCGCGGTATCGCGGACACCCTGGGGATGCCGGTCCACGTGCACGAGCCGTTGGCGGCCGACCTGGCCCTCTTCGGTGGGACGCTGCCGACCTCCTGGCTGCAGGAGCAGGCCGCCGACCCAGCCGCGGCGACGGTCGGCGTCCCCTGGTGGGATGCCGTGGCCTCGCTCGTCTACGCCTCGCACTTCGTCGTCCCGTGGCTGCTCGCGGCCGTCCTGTACGTGCGGCTCCGGGCCGCCTGGGGCGCGTACGCGCGACGGGTGGTGGCCCTGTCTTACCTCGGTCTCGTGACGTATGTGCTCTACCCCGCGGCGCCACCGTGGATGGCGGCCCAGGAGGGGCTCGTCGACGGCCCCGTCGACCGACTCGTCACCCAGGGCTGGTCGGTGATCGGGCTCGACAGCGCGGGCGTGCTGCTCACTCAGGCGCAGGCGGACGTCAACCGGGTGGCGGCGGTGCCGTCACTGCACGCGGCCTTCGCCCTGCTCGTGACCATCGCGCTCTGGCCGCTGGTGCGCCGACCGGTGGTGCGGGCGCTCGTCGCCGCCTATCCGGCGGCGATGGGGCTGACGCTGGTCTACGGCGGCGAGCACTACGTCGTCGACGTGCTGCTGGGCTGGGTCTACGTCGTGTTCGTCGTCGTGGCCGTGGGCGCGCTGGAGCGGTGGTGGGCCACCCGTCGGGAGTCAGGAGGCCCCCCGACGCAGGCGCCGGACCACCTCCCGGGCCCGCTCGGCGTCCTGGGGCCAGACCAGGACCCGCAGCCCCTGGGTGGTTCGCGCAACGGTGGCGTGCACCTGGATGCCGATCAGGGCTATGCGGATCGCCTCGGCCTCGGTCTCCGTCCGGGGGGCGGCCACCGCCTCGAGCAGCCCGTAGTCGCCGGGCTCGCCGGGGCGGCGTTCGTTCCGGCGCACGACGGAGGAACCGCCGCTGAAGGCCCACCGCATGAGGAGCACCAGGACGACGAGGAGCGCTCCGACCACGAGGGGGCCGAAGGCGTAGGAGTAGCTCCCCCAACCGGGCACCTCCCCAGTGTGCCTCGCCGGGGGCCGCCCGACACCCGCGGCTAGGGTGACCGCCATGCTGCAGCAGGTAGCCGTGATCGGTGCAGGGTTGATGGGTTCGGGGATCGCGCAGGTGGCCGCCCACGCGGGCTGGCAGGTGGTCCTCCGCGACCTGGACGAGGAGGCCCTCGCCCGTGGGCGGTCGACCATCGAGCGGAGCACCGCCAAGTTCGTCGAGAAGGGCGGGCTGACGGCGGAGGAGCGCGACGCCGCACTGGGACGGATCACCACGACCACCGACCTGGACGCCGTCGCGACGGCGGAGGTGGTGGTCGAGGCGGTCTTCGAGGAGGTCTCGGTCAAGCAGGACCTCTTCCGGGCCATTGACGGGCTGGCCCGCGCGGACGCCGTCCTGGCCACCAACACCAGCGCCATCCCGATCACCACGATCGCCGCGGCCACCGGTCGGCCGGAGTCCGTGGTCGGCACGCACTTCTTCTCGCCGGTGCCGATGATGGCCCTCTGCGAGCTCGTGCGCGGCCTGCACACCTCCGACGAGACCCTGGCGAGGGCCCGTGCCTTCGCCGAGGCGGTGGGCAAGACCTGCGTGGTGGTCAACCGGGACGTCGCCGGCTTCGTCACGACCCGACTGATCTGCGCCATGGTCGTGGAGGCGGTACGCCTGTACGAGTCGGGCGTCGCCAGCGCCGAGGACATCGACACCGCCTGCCGGCTCGGCTTCGGCCACGCCATGGGCCCGCTCGCGACGACCGACCTGACCGGCGTCGACATCCTGCGGCACGCGAGCCTCAACATCTACGGTGAGACCGGCGACCCGAAGTTCTTCCCCCCCGAGACGCTCACGCGGATGGTCACCGCCGGGGACCTCGGCCGCAAGAGCGGCCGCGGCTTCTACCCGTACGGGTGATCACCTCCTCGTACGTGGTGATCACCGGCGCCCGACGACCCTCGCCGCGACTCGCGGGTTTTCGCGACCCCGGTCGCGTCAGGTACGGTGTCGGTCACCGAGCGCGGTGACTCGGGGGTCCCGCTACGGGGGTGGGACGTGCCCGGTCGCCGGGAACGGGGCGTGACCCGTGAGTTTCACCGATGATGCTGACTCTGCTGTGCTGACCGTGTCCGGGAGCATCGACGTCCGCAGCGTGTCCGCCGTCCGCGAGGCCCTCGCGGGCCTGCTGGACCGTCGGGTTGGCGATGTGGTGCTCGACCTCTCGGGCGTCGACGTGATGGACGCCACCGGTTTGGGCATGATCGTCGCCGCGCACCGCCGGGCACTGCGCAGCGGCCGGCGGCTCGTCCTCCGGGGCGTCGAGCCCGGTCTGGCGCGGTTGTTCGCCGTCGCCAAGCTGGGTCGCGTCCTCAGCTTCGAACGAGCGGCAGGCGCACGCTGAACCACGTCTCGCCGGGGCGGGAGCGCACGGTCAGGTCGCCGCCGTGCCGGTCGACCACGATCCGGTACGAGATGTCCAGGCCCAGTCCGGTGCCCTCGCCCTGCGGCTTCGTGGTGAAGAACGGCTCGAAGATGCGCCCGGCGATCTCGTCGGGGACGCCCGGGCCGGTGTCCCCGATCCCGACCACCGCGTGCCCGCCGTCGGGCCCCGGCTCGTGGCGTACGCGGACTGTCAACGTGCCCTTGCCGGCCATGGCCGCCAGGGCGTTGTCGACGAGGTTCGTCCAGACCTGGTTCAGCTCGCCTCCGTACGCCGGTACAGCGGGCACGTCCTCGTCCCAGTCGCGGACCACCGTGAGCCCCGGACCGATCTTGTGGCCGAGGATGGCCAGCGTGCTCTCGAGCCCGGCGCGCAGGTCGACCTCCTCGAAGGGCGCGCGGTCCATGCCGGAGTACTGCTTGACCGAGGCGAGCAGCGTCGAGATGCGGGTGGTCGCGTCCTCGATCTCCCGCATGAGCTGTTCGGTCTCCACCGAGTAGGCCAGCCAGCGGAAGGCGGGCTCGAGATCCGCCGGCTCGGCGACGGCCGCGGCCACCTCCTCGGCCCAGTCGACCCCGAGACCGCCCGCGGCGAAGACGGGCGCGAGGTCGTAGCCTCCCGAGACTCCGCGCTCGTCCATCCAGTCGGCCAGCACGTCCTCGAGGTCGCCTCGCTCCAGTGGGGAGAGCCGCGGTGCCTTGGCCTGCCGCTCCACGGTGGACTCCTGGAGCACGACGATCTCCTGCAGCCGCACCGGCTCCACCGCACCGGTCGCGAGCTTGCCGAGCTTGTGGCGCATCCCGGCCACACGCTCGCGGAGCGCCGCGGTGGCCCTGGCGGCGGCGGCGGCCGGGTTGTTCAGCTCGTGCGTCAGGCCCGCCGACAGCTGCCCGAGGGCGAGGAGGCGCTCCCGCTGCGACACGACCGTCTCGGAGCGCCGGGTACCCAGCAGGAGGCCCTCCAGCAGGTGGATCGCCATGGGGAACCAGGTCCGCAGCAGCCGGGCCAGGTCCTCGGCCGGTAGCACCAGGAAGCGCGCGTCCGTGGTGAGCCGCACGCTGGTCGTGTAGACCTGCGGGACGGCGTCGCCCGCGTACGCGGCGGTGGCGCCGCAGTAGGCGCCCCGGTACGAGGTGCGGTTGATCTCCACGTCCCCGTCCCGGACCCGGCGGGAGAGCACCAGCTCACCCTCGAGCAGGACGTAGAAGCAGGTCGCCGCCTCTCCCTCGCGGTAGAGCACGGTGCCGGCGTCGTGGGACTCGACCCGGCCCAGCGCCGCCAGCTCGGCGAGCTGGTCGTCGGCGAGGGACTCGAAGAGGAAGAGGGAGCGCAGCCCCTCCGCGGGGATTCGCACGTGGTCTCCAGGGCGTGTCATGGGTCATAGCCTCTGCAGGTAGCGATGCACGAGCGAGACGGCCATGGCGCCCTCGCCGACCGCCGACGCGACCCGCTTGACGGACTCGGACCGGACGTCCCCGGCCACGAAGACGCCCGGGACGCTGGCCTCGAGGTGGTACGGGTCGCGGTCCAGTGGCCAGCCGACCGGCCGGGCACCGTCGGACAGCAGGTCGGGACCCGTCCGTACGAAGCCGCGGCCGTCTCGCAGCAGGACGCTGTCCAGCCAGTCGGTGTGCGGCTGGGCCCCGATGAAGACGAAGCACCACCCGGCGGAGAGCGTCTCGGTGGACCCGTCGCGGACGTCCCGGACGATCACGTGCTCGAGCCGGTCCGCACCGTCGAGGCGCGTGACCTCCGTACACGTGCGGACCCCGACCTGCTCCGTCGCGGCGATCTCCTCGACGAGGTAGTGCGACATCGACCGCCGGACGTCGTCACCGCGGACGAGCAGCCGGACCCGCCGTGCGTAGCGGGCCAGGTGGAGCGCCGCCTGGCCGGCGCTGTTGGCACCGCCCACCACGACGACCTCCTCGTCACGGCACTGCGGCGCCTCGACCAGGGCGGAGCCGTAGAAGAGCCCCTGCCCGGTGAGCTCGGGCTCCCCCGGCACGCTCATCCGCCGGTACGAGACGCCCGTCGCCAGCACGACGGTGTGGGCAGCCACCTCCCCGCCGCCGGCCAGCCGGAGGACCCGGGCGGAGCCGCGGGGCTCCAGGGCCACGACGTCGCGCGTCGTCAGCAGCTCGGCACCGAAGCGGGTCGCCTGCCGGCGGGCCCGGTCGGTGAGCTGTGCCCCGCTGATCCCGTCGGGGAAGCCGAGGTAGTTCTCGATCCGCGAGCTCTGCCCGGCCTGCCCGCCGCTGGAGTACCGCTCGAGCAGGACGGTCCGTAGGCCCTCGCTCGCCCCGTAGACGGCCGCCCCGAGCCCCGCCGGCCCGGCGCCGACGATGGCCAGGTCGTAGAAGTCGGTGGACGGCTCGGTCGCCAGCCCGACCGCGGCGGCCAGGGCGCTGGGCGCCGGGCGAAGCAGCGCCGTCCCCTCCGGAGTGACCACCAGCGGTACAGCGTCGGGACCGGCCCCGGCGGCCGCCAGCAGTCGACGTCCCTCGGCCTCGTCGGCCGTGTACCACCGGTACGGGACCTGGTTGCGCGCCAGGAAGTCACGCACCTTGTGGCTCGGGGCCGAGAGCGGGTGGCCGACCACCCTCGTCTCGCGGACCTCGCGGTCGCCGCTGGCCTGCCACGTCTCCAGCAGTGCGTCGACAACCGGGTAGAGCTTCTCCTCCGGCGGATCCCAGGGCTTGAGCAGGTAGTGGTCGAGGTCGACGACGTTGATCGCCCGGATGGCGGCCTCGGTGTCGGCGTAGGCTGTGAGCAGCGCTCGCCGGGCGGAGGGGAAGACGTCCATGGCCCGCTCGAGCATCTCGACGCCGGTCATGCCGGGCATTCGGTGATCGGCCAGGATCGCGGCCACCCGGACCCCGCGGAGCTTGAGCTCGTCCAGGGCCTGCAGGGCCTCTTCCCCGGACTCGGCGCGGACCACGCGGTACTCCTGGGCGTAGCGCCGACGCAGGTCGCGCGCCACCGCGCGGGAGACGCCGGGGTCGTCGTCGACTGTGAGCAGGACCGGGCGGTCGACGGCATCGGTGCCGGGCTGGACGGTCACGTCCTCTCCTCCACGGAATCGGCGACCGTCGAGTTGACCGCCTCGTCCTCGTAGCAGTAGGCCCAGTGCTCGCCGTCCTCCGCGCTCGCCACCACCGGGTGCCCGGTCGCGCGGGCGTGAGCGGTGGCGTGTCGGTGGGGTGAGGAGTCGCAGCAGCCCACGTGTCCGCACGTCGCGCACACCCGCAGGTGCACCCACCCGGTCCCGTCCGCGAGGCACTCCGCGCAGCCGTCGGTGCCGGGAGAGGCCGCCCCCTCGAGTGCCAGGTGCTCGCACGCCGGGTCGTCCACCGGTGCGAGGGGGACCCGCCGCGTGGGCAGGCCGGGTGCCCGACGGGTCAGTCCGTCGGACGGCGGTCCGGCGGGCGATCCGGATGGCCTTGCGGATGGCCTTGCGGACGGCCTCCCGACGGGTGGTCCGGACGGGGCAGAGTCCGCGGGAGGTCGGTCCGGGAGGGCCCCACCGCGCACCGCACCCAGGACCTCCAGCACGTCCGCGCCCTCGGGGATCGTGCCGTCGACCTCGGCGGGGGGTGGTGGTGGCGTCGGGCGGCGTCGGCGCTCCAGCCGGCCCACGAGCGCGTCCCCGATCTCCGGTGAGCGCGCCGCCAGCACCGGGCCGACGACGGCGAGCACCAGCACGTACAGTCCGGCGAAGGGGCCGATCCGGTCGTCCAGGCCGGCAGCGACCGCCATGGTCGCCAGGATGAGGGCGAACTCGCCGCGGGTCAGGAGCAGCAGGGCGGCGTTCACCCCCTCGCGGGTGCCCAGCCCGCGGAGCCGAGCCGTCACCAGCCCCGCGACGAGGTTGGCGAGCAGGGCGAGGAGGACCGCCACCGCGACGGGGAGCGCCACCGAGCCGAACGTCGACGGATCGAGGGAGAGCCCGAAGGCCAGGAAGAACACGGCCGCGAAGACGTCGCGGAGTGGCCGCACCAGCCGCTCGACCCGCTCGCGCGCGGGGGTGCTCCCGATGGCCAGCCCGATGAGGAAGGCGCCGATTGCGTCGGAGACGCCGATCTCCTCGGCGGTGCCGGCGAAGAGCACCGCCAGCCCGACGAAGGTGATCGTGAGGAGCTCCTCGTCGCGTCCCCCCACGACCCGCGAGATCAGCCGTCCTCCGCGCCTGGCGAGGCTGAACATGGCGAGCAGGAACACGAAGGCGCCGGCGACGCGGAGCAAGGTGGTGGCGAGCGAGTCCCCGGCGCCGAGCAGGGGGCTCAACGCGGCGAGGTAGAGGGCCAGGAAGACGTCCTCGACGACGATCACCCCCAGCACCAGCGGCGTCTCGCGGTTCGTCAGCCGTTGCAGCTCGACGACGAGCTTCGTGACGACGGCGGAGGACGAGATCCCCGTGATCCCGGCGACGATCAGGGCCTCCCGGGTGCCCCAGCCGAGGGCCAGGCCGAGGCCGAGGCCGGCGCCGACGTTGAGCACGATGTACGCGGATCCCGCGGCCACCAGCCCCTTGGCGTTGTCGGCGAAGTCGTCCAGGTCGAACTCGAGGCCGAGGTGGAAGAGCAGCAGCACGAGGCCCAGCACCGCGAGCAGCTCCAGGTCCTCCGGGTGCTCCACCAGGGCGAACGGCAGGACGTACGGGCCGGCGAGCAGGCCGGCTGCCATGAAGAGGGGGATCGTCGGCAGCCCGATCCGGCGACCCGCCCGGCCGAGGACGGCGGCGACGAGCAGGGCAGCCCCGAGGACGATGAGCTCGTGACCCACCCGCCCGTCACCCCGCCGTCTCGGGGCCGACCTGGAGCACGCGCCAGAGGCGCTCCACGGCCTCGGGGGTGCCGACCGCCACGAGGGTGTCGCCGGGGAAGACCCGGAAGTCCGCGGCGGGTGACGGGACGGTCCGGTCGTTGCGGATCACGGCCACGATCGTGACGCCCTCGCCGCCCGCCAGCTGCTGGTGCCCCAGCTCGCTCCCGGCGCAGGCGGAGGAGTCCTCGACCTGCATCCAGTCGATGGTGATCCCTGGCAGGGACTGCAGCGCCGTCAGCCCCTCCGTGACCCTGGTCCCCCCGAGGATCTCGGTGAGGGTACGCGCGTCGTCGTCGTCCAGGCGGACCGCGGTCTTGCACCGGTCGGAGCCCGGACGCTCGTACACGACGAGGTCCTTCGCGCCCGTCCGGTGGGTGACCACCCCAAGGCGCTCACCACTGCTGGTCACGAAGTTGTGCAGTACTCCCACCCCGGGGAGCTTGACCTGCTCGACGTCGGCCACCACAGCCTCCTCGTGACGGGCGGGTGGAGCCCGTCGAGCCCTCCAACACGCCCGATGTCCTGCCTCTTCCTGCTCCGGCCGCGGTGGCGCCGCGATCCGGGGGCGGTCAGTGTGACATTCGTCGGCGTGAGACGGTTCACACGGACCTGACGCGCTGGTTACCGGCGCGTACGGTTCGTGGCACGACGGTCGGGAACACGGCAGGAGGCGACCGCGATGCCAGCACGCGACCGGCCCTGGGTGATGCGCACGTACGCCGGCCACTCCTCGGCGGGGGAGTCCAACGCGCTCTTCCGGCGCAACCTGGCCAAGGGGCAGACCGGGCTCTCCGTGGCCTTCGACCTGCCGACGCAGACCGGCTACGACCCCGACCACGAGCTCGCGCGCGGGGAGGTCGGCAAGGTGGGGGTGCCCATAGCCCACCTCGGCGACCTGCGGCGGCTCTTCGAGGCCATCCCGCTCGGTGAGATGAACACCTCGATGACGATCAACGCCACGGCGATGTGGCTGCTGGCGCTCTACGTCGCCGCGGCCGAGGAGCAGGGCGTGGACGTGTCGACGCTGCAGGGCACGACCCAGAACGACATCGTCAAGGAGTACCTGTCCCGCGGCACGTACGTCTTCCCACCGGGCCCCTCCATCCGGCTGGTCACCGACATGGTGGCGTGGACGGTGCAGCACGCACCGAAGTGGAACCCGGTCAACATCTGCAGCTACCACCTGCAGGAGGCCGGGGCCACGCCGGTCCAGGAGGTCGCCTACGCGATGTGCACCGCCGTCGCGGTGCTCGACGCCGTCCGGGACTCCGGCCAGGTCCCCCCGGAGCGCTTCGGTGACGTGGTCGGGCGGATCTCGTTCTTCGTCAACGCCGGCGTCCGCTTCGTCGAGGAGCTGTGCAAGCTGCGGGCCTTCGCGGCGCTGTGGGACGAGGTGACCCGCGAGCGTTACGGCGTGACCGACGAGCGGCTGCGCCGCTTCCGGTACGGCGTGCAGGTCAACTCCCTCGGTCTCACCGAGGCCCAGCCGGAGAACAACGTCCAGCGCATCGTCCTGGAGATGCTGGCGGTGACCCTGTCGAAGCAGGCGCGCGCCCGCGCCGTCCAGCTGCCGGCGTGGAACGAGGCCCTCGGTCTGCCGCGCCCCTGGGACCAGCAGTGGTCGCTGCGGATCCAGCAGGTGCTCGCGTACGAGACCGACCTGCTGGAGTACGGAGACCTCTTCGAGGGGTCGCACGTGGTCGAGGCCCAGGTGGCGCAGCTCGTGGTGGACGCCCGGGCGGAGATGGACCGCGTCCTGGCGATGGGTGGGGCGGTGCCCGCCGTCGAGTCCGGCTACATGAAGCAGCGTCTCGTGGGCGCGCACGCCGAGCGACGGCGCCGGATCGAGAGCGGCGAGGACGTCGTGGTCGGCGTCAACCGCTTCATCGAGACCGAGCCGTCACCGCTGACCGCCGACCTACGGACGGCGGTCCAGACCGTCGACCCGGAGGCCGAGCGGGCGGCGCTGGATGGCGTGCGGGCCTGGCGGGCCGCTCGCGACGCGGCGCGGGCCGCGGCGGCGCTCGACCGACTCCGTAGCGACGCGCTGACCGGCGCGAACCTCATGGAGGCGTCGCTCGAGTGCGCCCGGGCCGGCGTGACCACGGGGGAGTGGGCAGGGGCCCTGCGCGAGGTCTTCGGGGAGTACCGGGCGCCCACCGGGGTGTCGGGCGACGTCGGCGTGCACGGGGCGGTCGGCGCCGAGCTCGCCGCCGTACGCGAGGCCGTCCAACGCACGGGGGAGGAGCTGGGGAGCGGCCGGCTACGGCTGCTCGTGGGCAAGCCGGGCCTCGACGGGCACTCGAACGGGGCGGAGCAGGTGGCCGTCCGCGCCCGCGACGCCGGCTTCGAGGTCGTCTACCAGGGGATCCGGCTGACCCCCGCGCAGATCGTCGCCGCGGCGGTCCAGGAGGACGTGCACTGTGTCGGGCTGTCCGTGCTCTCGGGCTCCCACATGGAGCTCGTCCCTGAGGTGCTGCGCGGCCTCCGCGAGGCTGGGCTCTCCGACGTCCCCGTCGTGCTCGGGGGCATCGTCCCGGCCGCTGACGCGGCGGAGCTGCACGCGATGGGCGTGGCCGCGGTGTTCACGCCGAAGGACTTCGGCCTCACCGAGATCATGGCCCGGATCGTCGAGGCTGTCCGATCCGCACACGGTCTCGCGTCGGTTCCCGAGGCCGCCCCCGCGTCGTGACCTCCCCGGAGTGGGAGGCCGAGCACGTCGTCGGCCCCGACCGGGCCGCCGCGCTGGTGGCGGCGCAGTTCCCGTCGCTGCGCGGCCTGCCGGTCGAGCCGATGGCGCAGGGATGGGACAACACGGTCCACCTGGTCGGCGAGGAATGGGTCTTCCGGTTCCCACGGCGTGCCATGGCACTGCCGGGCTTTCGCCGGGAGATCGCGGTGCTGCCACGGGTCGCGGCGTCCCTGCCGCTCGCCGTGCCGGTGCCCGAGCTCGTCGGGGAGCCCGCGGCGGACTATCCGTGGCCCTTCTGGGGTGCGCGGCTGATCCCCGGGACGGAGCTCGCGGAGGCCGCGGTGCCGGACGGGGCTCGCGTGGAGCTGGGGCGTCGGACAGGGGAGTTCCTGCGGGTCCTGCACGAGCCGCCTCTCGCCACCGTGGCGGGGGCTCTGCCGGTCGACCCGATGAGGCGCGCCGACGCCGGCCTCCGTGCGGCGATGGCCGACGAGTGGCTCGGTCGGCTCCGACGCCGCGGGTTCACGGTCGAGGACGGGACGCTCGGCCGGCTACTGGAGGAGGGCGCTCGGCTCGGTCCGCCGTCCGGCGAACCGCGGTTGGCGCACGGTGACCTGCACGTCCGGCACCTGCTCGTCGACGGCGACGGGGCAGCCTGCGGGGTCGTCGACTGGGGCGACGTGTGCGTCGCCGACCCCGCGGTGGACCTCTCGCTGGCCTACGCCGCCTTCGCCGGTGCGGCCCGGGAGGCCCTCCTGGACGAGTACGGGGGGGTGTCGCGCGAGCGAGAGCTGCGCGCCCGCATCCTGGCCGTGTGCCTCAGCGCGGTCCTCGCCGAGTACGCCGCCGCCGAGGGCCGGGATGCACTCCTCGTCGAAGCACTGGGCGGCCTGGACCGGGCCGTCGTCTGACTCGTGACGGTCGGCGGTGGTGACGGCCTGCTCGGCACGGCCCTCGTGGTCTGGGGCCTGTTGCGGGCAGGGGCGTCGGTCAGCGGCCCGGCGCGGGCAGGAGTCCGCGCTCGTACGCCACCGTGACCGCACGGGTGCGGTCGTCGACGCCGAGCTTGGTGAAGACGTTGAGCAGATGCGTCTTGACCGTGGCCTCGCCGATGTGCAGCTCGGCGGCGATCGCCGGGTTGGACAGCCCTGTCGCGACCAGCCCGAGCACCTGCGTCTCCCGCGGCGTCAGCCGCTCGCCAGCGCCGCGGACGCTCGTCAGGAGCTTGCCCGCGACGGGTGGGGCCAGGACGGTCTCCCCCCGGGCGGCAGCCCGGACCGCGTCGGCGAGCCGATCCCGTGGTGTGTCCTTCAGGAGGTAGCCGGTGGCGCCGGCCTCCACGGCACGCAGGATGTCGCCGTCGGTGTCATAGGTCGTGAGCACCAGCACTCTGGTGGCCGGGACATCCGCGAGGATCCGGGCCGTGGCGTCCGCGCCGTCCAGTCGTGGCATCCGCAGGTCCATCAGGACGAGGTCGGGTCGGAGCGCCCGGGCCATGGCGACGGCCTCGTCGCCGTCGCCCGCCTCGCCGACCACCTCGATGTCCGACTCGGTGGCGAGCATCCCGGCGAGACCCGCCCGCACGACGGGGTGGTCGTCCGCGAGCAGGACACGAACCCTGGCCACGGGTGGTCACGGTAGCCGCTGTCGCGGGCGGCGTCGTCGGGGTGGGGAGAGTGCAGACTGCAGCACCATGGACGCCGCCCGACGTCGCGAGCGAGCCGCCTCGTTCGGCGCGGCGGCCGCCGCCTACGCCCGTGGCCGGCCCCCGTACCCCGAGGACGCGGTGGACTGGCTGCTTCCTGAAGGGGCACGGCGAGTGCTCGACCTGGGCGCCGGGACCGGCAAGCTCTCCGCGCTGCTGTGTTCCCGCGGACTCGACGTGGTGGCGGTGGAGCCATCCGTGGAGATGCTGGAGCAGCTCACCGCCGCGCTGCCCGACGTGGAGGCCCGTCGAGGCCGCGCGGAACGCATCCCGCTGACCGACGACAGCGTCGACGCCGTGCTCGTTGCACAGGCGTGGCACTGGATGGACGTCGACCGCGCCGTCCCGGAGGTCGCTCGCGTCCTGCGTCCGCGAGGTCGGCTCGGGCTCGTGTGGAACCTCCGCGACGAGCGGCGGGGCTGGGTAGCCGAGCTCGGCCGGCTGATGCACGAGGCGGTCGAGCAGGGAACCGACGCCTACGATCCGGATGTCGGTGCTGCCTTCCCCCGGGCGGAACGCCGTGACTTCCCCTGGGAGCACGTGACCACAGGGGCGGAGATCATCGACCTCGTGGCCTCGCGCAGCTACGCCATCACCCTGCCGGAGGCGCGCCGCCGCGAGCTGCTGGCGGCGGTCGCCGACCTGCTGGGCCGAAACCCCGATCTGCGACGCCGAGAGACGATCGCGATGCCGTACGTCGCCCGCTGCTTCCGGACCACTCTCCGGTAGCCCACCCATGTCCCGTCCTTCTCCGGCGACACAGGAGGTTGAGCGGTCCGACAGGCTCTCGCCGAGAACGTGACCTGGGCGGGCGTCGACGCCGAGACGGTCACCGGCTTCGTCAACGTGAGCTTCGACGTCGAGGAGCCGAGCGCGGAGATCCACATGATCGCGGTGGCCCCGGCGTTCCAGCGACGAGGGACCGCCAGCGCCCTGACCGCGCACGCGCTCGCCGAGATGCGTCGTCGGGGGATCACTCTCGCCACGGTCGCCACCGGTGGCGACGCAGGTCATGCGCCCGCCCGGCTGACCTACGAGAAGGCGGGCTTCGCCGGCTTCCCCCAGGTGCTCTGCTCACGCCTCCTCTCCGCCGACGAGTAGCGGCCGACGACGCCGTCTCCCGGCGCCACCGAGTCTGGTACCGGTCACGGGACGGTCAGCGCCACCACCGTGCCGCGGCCCGGTGCCGAGTCGACCGTGAGCCGGCCACCCACGGCGGCGGCGCGTGAACCCATGCCGCGGAGGCCGAAGCCTCGTGCACCCCCGGGGTCGAACCCCCGGCCGTCGTCGCGTACCGAGACGGTCGCCCCGGTGTCCTCGTACCGCAGACACACCCGCACGTGGGAGGCAGCAGCATGCTTGCGGACGTTCGCGAGCGCCTCCTGCGCGGCGCGCAGCAGCACCACCTCCCGGTCGGCCGACAGCGGACGTGCCGGCCCCTCGACGACCACCTCGACGGGTACCCCGGCCTCGCCGGCCACCCGGTCCGCGAGCCGCCCGAGTGCGTCCGCGAGCGACGTGCTCTCCAGGTCGACCGGCCCGAGCGCCGCCATCAGGGCGCGTGCCTCCGCCAGGTTCGTCCGCGCAGTGCGCTCGATCATCGTCAGCCGGTCGCGGGCCGCGGAAGGATCGGTGCGGAGAACGGCGTCCGCGGCCTGGCTCAGGGCGACGATGCTGGTGAAGCCCTGCGCCACGGTGTCGTGGATCTCGGCGGCCAGCCGCTCCCGCTCGGCGAGGACACCGCGGGAGTGCTCGGCCGCCGCGAGCTCGGTACGCGTGCGCTCGAGCTCGTGGATGAGCTCCGCCCGCCGGTCGCTCTCGTTGACGATGCCGGTGATCCACAGGCCGAGCAGGAGTGAGAGCCCGAGGTTGAGCACGCCGGTCACCGCCGCGTTGCGCAGGGACTCCTGGGACACGCCGTCCTCGATCAGCTGCACCGCGACGAGCCCGCCGACTGCCACGAAGGACCAGCCCACGGCCCACCGGGTGGGGAGGAGGGCCCAGATCTGCGGGATCAGCACGAAGAGGAGGAAGTACGCGCTGGGTTCAGTCCGGACGATGGCGAGGAACGCGAGCCACGCGACGACGAGATAGGGCAGGGCAAGCCTGACGTCGTCCTGGCCCATCGCGGGCCGGCCCCGGACCCAGTACGCCAGACCCATGACCACGAGGAGGGCGAGGCTGACCGCATGGGGAGCTCCCGGCTCGGGCGTGATCAGCAGCAGGACGGCGACGATGGTCAGGACGCCGTAGAAGGCGGCGTGCCAACCGACCACCGACCGCTCCCAGAAGGACCGGCCGGTCGCGTCGGCCTGCTTCACCGGTCGTCCCTGCGCTGCCACCGGAAGGTCCGCAGGCAGATGACGAGTGCGGCCACGGCCCAGACGGCCAGGACGACCGCCGTACGCCCGTGCTCCCACGTCCCGGCGACCTCCTCCGCGGCGAAGCCGTCGGGCAGGAAGACCGACCGCATGCCCTGGGCCAGCCACTTCAGCGGGAACAGTGCGGCCACCTGCTGGAGCCACGACGGCACCTCGCTGTAGACGAAGAACACCCCCGAGATGAACTGCAGGACGAGGACGACCGGCGTGACCACGGCGCTGGCGCTCTTGGCGGACCGCGGGACGCTGGAGTACGCGATGCCGCAGAGCGTCCCGGCGGTGATGCCGAGCACCGCCACCCAGGTGAAGGTGACCCAGCGGTCTGCGGTGGTCGGGAGGGCGATGCCGAAGACGACGGCCGCCACGGCGAAGAGCAGCACGAGCTGGGCCACGGCAGTGACGAGGACCAGGCCGATCTTGCCGAGGAAGTAGGCGGAGCGGGGCATCGGGGTCCCGGCCAGCCGCTTGAGCGAGCCGTCGTCCCGCTCCATCGCGATCGTGATCGCGAGGTTCTGGAAGCTCACGAGCACCAGGCCCGAGGCCACCATGCCGGCGAGGAAGTACTGCGGGAAGGTCACCCCGCCGCCGATCTCCTGGTCGAACACGGTGCCGAAGATCAGCAGGAGGATCGCCGGGAACGAGAAGGTCCAGATGACCTGGTCCTTCTCCCGGAAGAACGCCTTGAGTTCGACCGAGACCCGGCTGGCGGCGATCCGGCCCAGCGAAGTGCCGGCCGGCCGCAGCGCGGCCTCCCGGCTGGTCGTCGTGCTCATCGTTGCTCCCCGATCAGTCGCAGGTAGGTGTCCTCGAGGGTCTCGCGGCCGACCGTCAGCTCGGGGACCTCGCCGCCGAACCGGTCGGCCAGCTCGCGCACGACCCGGGTGGGGGTCCTCGTGCTCACTTGGTACGGGCGCCCCTCGTCGCGCCAGCGCACGGTGGCCGCGGCGTCGTCGCGCCCGCCCAGTGCCGCAGGTGCGTCCACCGCGACCAGGCGACCGGCCGCGATCACCCCGACTCGGTCGGCCAGCTGCTCGGCCTCGTCCAGGTAGTGGGTGGTGAGCAGGATGGTCGTGCCCTCGCCGCTCAGCGACCGGATCAGGCCCCAGAACTCACGGCGGGCCTCGGGGTCGAAGCCCGTGGTCGGCTCGTCGAGGAAGAGCAGCTCGGGCCGGCCGAGGATGCCGAGTGCGACGTCCAGGCGCCGCCGCTGGCCGCCCGAGAGGTGACGCACCCGGGTCCGGCGCTTCTCCTGCAGGCCGACCGCATCGACGACCTCGGCCACTGGTCGAGGTCGGGGGTAGAAGGTGGAGAAGTGGCCGAGCAGCTCGGTGACGGTGAGCTCCTCCGCGGACGGCGCCGTCTGCAGGACGATCCCGATCCGGGCCCGCCAGGACGTCCCGGCCCGCTCCGGGTCGGCACCGAGCACCGACACCTCACCGGCGTCGCGGCGCCGGTAGCCCTCGAGGATCTCGACCGTCGTGGTCTTGCCTGCGCCGTTGGGTCCGAGCAGGGCGAAGACCTCGCCCCGCCGGACGGCGAGGTCGACGCCGTCGACGGCGAGCACGTCGCCGTACGTCTTCGTCAGCCCGCGGACGGAGATCGCCGTCTCTGTCGCGGTGAGCAGGTCGCTGGCCATGTCCTCAGCCTGGACCGCCCGGACGCGCCGCGTCACGACCGGAGGGCGGATTCTCGCCTCCACCGACCGGTGGAGGCACGGTCAGGTCCGGGGTGGGGGGAGACGACCTAGAAGAGGCGGAGCGACGGGTCGTCCAGACCGCTGAGGGCCTCGTAGTCGACGGTGACGCAGGTGATGCCGCGGTCGGCGGCGAGGGTGCGGGCCTGTGGCCGGACCTCCTGGGCGGCGAAGACACCCCGCACCGGCGCCAGCCGCGGGTCGCGGTTGAGCAGCTCGAGGTAGCGGGTCAGCTGCTCGATCCCGTCGATCTCTCCGCGTCGCTTGACCTCGACCGCGACGGCGGTCCCCGCGGCGTCGCGGCAGAGCAGGTCCACCGGGCCGATGGGCGTGGGGTACTCGCGCCGCACCAAGGTCCAGCCGGCCCCGAACGTCTCGACGTGCGTGGCCAGCAGGGCCTGCAGGTGCGCCTCGACGCCGTCCTTCTGCAGCCCGGGGTCCACCCCCAGCTCGTGCGAGGAGTCGTGCAGCACCTCATCGACGGTGATGACGAGCCGCTCGCCTGCGGGGTTGGCAACGGTCCAGACCGAGCCGTCGCCCTCGTCGAGGCGGCACGGCGGGCTCATCCAGTTCAGCGGCTTGTACGCGCGGTCGTCGGCGTGGACGGACACCGACCCGTCGGCCTTGACGAGCAGGAGCCGGGTCGCCATGGGCAGGTGCGCGGTCAGCCGGCCCACGTAGTCGACCTGGCACCGCGCGATGACGAGGCGCACGGCGAGCACCGTAGCCCGTGGCTCAGCGTCTCCGGCCGCGACCTCCAGCGCCGGTCCGACGATGCAGGAGCCGAGGCCGAGGGAGTCGTCGGTCACCCGCCCTCCCGGCGTCAGGGCCGCGCTGCACCGCGGCCGCTCCCGGGCGGCTGCTTGCTGAACCGCTGCCGTCCCCTCTACCCCGTTCCGTCACGATCGGCAAGGGTCGCCCGGGCGACGAGCGCCTCCGCCAGCTCACGCAGCTTCACGTTGCGGTCCTGGGACTCGCGGCGGAGCATCGCGAAGGCCGTCTCGGGGTCGGTCCGGTAACGCTCGACGAGCACGCCCTTGGCCTGCTCGATCACCGCTCGCGAGGCCATCGCCTCGCGCATCTGAGTCGCCAGAGCCCGGGCCTCGGCATTGCGCTGGTGGCCCGCCAGGACGATGCCCGCCTGGGCTGTGAAGAGCCCGAGGAAGGCCTCGTCCACGGCGGAGAAGCCGTCCGGGTCCGGGCTGTAGAGGTTGAGTGCACCCAACGGGGTGTCCCGGACGGCCACCGGTGCGGCGAGGAAGCTGCGGATCCCGATCCCGCGCGCTGCCACGGCGAAGCCGGGCCAGCGCTCGGCCGCCTCCTCCACGTCGACCCGGTTGATCCGGCGGTTCGAGGCGGCGTCGAGGCAGGGCCCCCCGCCCTGGTCGTACTGCTGGCGGTCGACCGCCAGCGTGCGCTCGTCGGTGTACGCGGCCGTGGTGGGGCGACCGTCCCGGAGCAGGGTGATCCCGGCGGCCTGGCAGCCGGGCACGGTCCGGACGGCGAGATCGACGACCCGCTGCAAGGCCGTGGGGAGGTCGTCCTCGCCGAGGAGCACGTCGGTGAGCGAGTCGAGGACCATGGCCACGTCGTCCGCCCGCTCGCGCAGGGCGTCGCCGACATCGGCGGGGTCGTGCATGGTCCCGGTCATCCGGTCGGCAGCCGCGTCCACCACCGCCGCCTCCTCGACGTCGGACCCCGGCCGGCCCGGAGCGCTGGGTCGACCGTAGCCGTTGGGGTCGGGCCGCCGCCGGGGCCGGGTGGCCCTTCTCACCCGGACGCGAGCGGGTGCTCGTGGGAGACTGCGACAGGTCCGCCCGTTCCAGCAGCACGAGAGGTGCCCGCCCGTCATGCCCCGTGAGATCCGCAAGGTCGGTGTGGTCGGTCTCGGCACGATGGGCGCCGGGATCGCAGAGGTGTTCGCCCGCAACGGCTTCGAGGTCGTGGGGGTCGAACGCGACGAAGCCTCCCTCGCCCTGGGCCGGGGCCACATCGAGCACTCCACCACCAGGGCGGTCCGGCGTGGCAAGCTGACCGCTGACGAGGAGGCCCAGCTGCTCGGCCGGATCACCTTCACGACCGATCTCGACGCCGTGGCCGCCGCGCAGCTCGTCGTCGAGGCCGTACCCGAGCACCTCGACCTCAAGCGCGAGGTGTTCGGCCGCCTGGACAAGATCGTCTCCGAGGACGCGATTCTCGCCACCAACACCTCCTCCCTGTCGGTGACCGAGATCAGCGTGGCGACCGAGCGCCCGCGCCGGGTGGTCGGCATGCACTTCTTCAATCCCGCACCCGTGCAGGAGTTCGTCGAGGTCGTCCGCACCGTGGTGACCGAGCCGGACGTCGTCGACGACGTGACCGCTCTGACCGGGCAGTTGGGCAAGTCCCCCGTGGTGTGCGGTGACAAGGCCGGCTTCATCGCCAACACGCTGCTGTTCGGCTACCTCAATCACGCGGCGTCGATGTACGAGAGCCGCTATGCCTCGCGCGAGGACATCGACGACGCCATGCGCCTGGGCTGCGGCTACCCGATGGGTCCGCTGGCGCTGCTCGACCTGATCGGGCTCGACACCGCGTACGAGATCCTCGACACGATGTACAAGCAGGGGCGCGACCGCCTCCATGCCCCCGCCCCGATCCTCAAGCAGATGGTCACGGCGGAGTTCAGGGGCCGTAAGACCGGCCACGGCTTCTACACCTACGAGGCCCCCGACTCTCCCGTGGTGGTCTCCGACGGCCTCACCCCGGCGCCCGATGCCGACGGCGAGGGTGCCCGCGAGGTCCGTACGGTGGGGGTCGTCGGGTCCGGCACGATGGCGACCGGCATCGTGGAGGTGGCGGCCAAGGCCGGCTACGACGTCACCTACGTCGCCCGCGGGCAGGAGAAGGTCGACAAGGTCAGGGCCGCCCTGGGGCGCTCGCTCGAGAAGGCCGTGCAACGCGGCAAGCTGACCGAGGCCGACCGCGATGCGGCCCTGTACCGAATCACCGGCACGGCCCGCCTGGACGACTTGGCCGACTGCGACCTGGTGGTCGAGGCGGTCGTGGAGGAGCTGTCGGTCAAGCAGGCGCTCTTCGAGAGCCTCGACGAGATCTGCAAGCCGGGCACCGTCCTGACCACCACCACCTCCTCGCTGCCCGTGGTCGAGTGCGCGGCGGCCACGCGGCGTCCTGGCGACGTCGTCGGGATGCACTTCTTCAACCCGGCGCCGGTCATGAAGCTGGTGGAGGTCGTCCACACGGTGTCCACGTCGGACGACGCCGTCGCGACGGTGCGCTCGGTCGCCAAGGCCATGGGCAAGCACCCGGTGGAGTGCGGCGACCGTGCGGGCTTCATCGTCAACGCCCTGCTCTTCCCGTACCTCAACGACGCCGTGAAGATGCTGCAGGCCCACTACGCCGGTCCCGACGACATCGACACCGCCATGCGACTCGGCTGTCGGCTGCCGATGGGCCCGTTCGAGCTGCTCGACGTCGTCGGCCTCGACGTCGCGCTGGCGATCGAGCGCACGCTCTACCTGGAGTTCCGGGAGCCCGGCTTCGCGCCGGCCCCGCTGCTCGAGCACCTCGTGACCGCGGGCTACCTCGGCCGCAAGACCGGACGCGGCTTCCGCGACTACAACGGCGGCTGACAGGGTGTCCCGCCGCCGGCCGCCCCGGCGTGCCGGGTCCCGTCGCGCGCTTGCGGGGGGCCACGACGAGGTCGAGCGCTGGCCGGACGGCGACTGGGTCGTGCGCAAGGTCACCGGGGCCGGGTCGGGCAAGCCCTACCGCTGTCCCGGGTGCGACCAGATCATCCCGCCGGTCACGCCGCACGTCGTGGCGTGGCCGGTCGAGGGCGGGACGCTGGGCGGGGGCGGGATCGGCGAGCGACGGCACTGGCACCCCGCCTGCTGGCGGGCGCGGGAACGGCGCCGACCGGGCTGAGCCGGACCCGGCGTCCGCCCACTGAGTAGTCTCGGCGGCGATGAGCAGCGAGCCGATCCGCGCGAACACGGTCCTCCCAGCCCGCCGGGAGCCGATCACGCTGCACACGGCCGACGGTCTCGAGCTCGTCGGGGAGGTGGCGCGCCCGTTTGACCGCGACCCGGTCGCGACCCTGGTCTGCCTGCACCCGCTCCCCACCCACGGCGGGATGATGGACAGCCATGTCTTCCGTAAGGCCGCCTGGCGGCTGCCCGCGCTCTCCGGCGTCGCCGTGCTGCGGTTCAACACCCGCGGCACGGCCAGCGCGCAGGGCCGCAGCGAGGGTGAGTTCGACCAGGCCCGGGGGGAGCGCTACGACGTCGCGGCCGCCCTCGAGCACGCCGAGTTCCACGACCTGCCGACCGTGTGGCTCCTCGGCTGGTCCTTCGGCACCGACCTGGCGCTGATGTACGGCCTCGACCCACTGGTGCACGGAGCGCTCCTGCTGTCGCCGCCGCTGCGCTACGCCCGCGACGAGGACCTGGCCGCGTGGGGGGACTCGGACAAGCCGGTCGTGGCGGTCGTGCCCGAGCACGACGACTACCTGCGCCCGCCGGAGGCCGTACGACGCTTCGCGAAGGTCCCGCAGGCAGAGGTCGTGGCGGTCGAGGGCGCCAAGCACCTGTGGGTGGGCGACGCCGAGCGGGTGCTCGACGAGGTGGTCGCCCGGGTGGCCCCCGGCAGCTCGCCGCTGCCGACGACCTGGGACGGCCGGGTCGAGACGGCGGACAGCACCGCCTACGCCGACCAGACGACCGCGGCCTTCGCCGACGTGCCGCATCCCGCGGCCGAGGAGGGAGCCCGACCGTGAGCGTGGTCGACCTCGCGCACGCCGAGCACGGCGACGGCCCACCTGTCGTGTTGCTGCACGCCTTCCCGCTCTCCAGGGCGGTCTTCCACGAGCAGGCGCGCGGGCTGGCCGGCCGGGCGCGGGTCGTCCTCCCCGACCTGCGCGGCTTCGGGGAGAGCCCGTCGGGCGACGACGAGCCGTCGCTCGACCTGATGGCCGACGACGTGGCGGCCCTGCTGGACCGGCTGGCGCTCGACCGGGTGGTCCTGGGGGGCCTGTCGATGGGTGGCTACGTGGCCATGGCCTTCCTGCGCCGGCACCGGGAGCGGGCCTCGGCGGTCGTGCTCATGGACACCAAGGCTGGGGCGGACCCGTCCGCCGCCCGCGAGAACCGTCTCCGGGTCGCCGAGGAGGTCCTGGCGGACGGTCCGCGGGCACTCCGCCCGATGCTCGACACGCTGCTGGGTGAGACGAGCCGGCGCGAGCGGCCCGAGGTCGTCGACCTGGTCACCGGGTGGCTGGACGCCGCGCGGCCCGACGGAGTGGCCTGGGCGCAGCGGGCGATGGCCGCCCGTCCGGATTCGACGTCCACGCTGGCGGCGACGTCCGTCCCGGCGTTCGTCGTGGTCGGGGAGGAGGACGCGCTGTCGCCCCATGACGAGGCCCTGGCGATGGCGGCCGCGTTCCCGCGGGAGGCCGTGGTGCACGTGATCCCGCGAGCCGGCCACCTCACCACGGTCGAGGCGCCCGACGCCACCACCGGCGCCCTGCGCGACGTCCTCCGACACGTCTGAGCGGCGGGCCGGTCTGCCCCCGGACAGGGGACGGGCCGGGCGTCGACTCACCGGCGCGCAGGCTCCTCCACGAGTTCGGCCTCGACCACGTCGGTGTCCTGCGCCTGGTCCGGCACGGGTGCCGGCGCCGGCGTCGGAGCCGGCTCGTCCGGGGTGGCCTGCCCCGCCCCCACGGCGGGGACCACGCCGAGCAGCGACCGGAGCTGGCTCAGGTGGCTGGTGATGCTGTCACGCTGGCGGGTCAGCTCGTCGACCTGCCGCTGGGCGGCGCCGGTGGACTCCTCCGCCTCCGCCCGGGCGGTGGCGAGGATCTTCTCGGCCTGAGCGTCGGCCTCGGCCACGGTCCGTTCGGCGGTCCGGCGCGCGGCGGCCAGGGCGCTGCGGGTCTGCTCGTCGGTCTCGCGGCGGGTCTCCTCGGCCCGCGTCGAGGCGGCTGCAGCACGCTCCTCGGCGGAGCGGGCCCGGGCTTCGGCGTCGGCGACCAGGTGCTGTGTCTCGAGCACGGCGGCCTCGTGGCGCTCGGCGTCCTGCCGCTCGGCCTCCTCGCGGCGGGCGGCGAGGGCCAGCTCGAGCTCGGCCCGCTGGCGCGCTACCTCGCGCTCGACGGTCGTGCGCTTCTCGGTGGTCTCGTGGTCCACCGTGGCGCGCAGGGCCGCGGCCTCGCGGCGCGCCGACTCCACGAGCTCGCCCGCCTCCCGATCGGCATCGGCCCGGAGCTGCTGGGCGACCTCCGTGGCGGCGGAGCGCTCCTGTTCGGCGTCCCGTCGGGCGGCGGAGCGCAGCTCGTGGGCGTCGCGCTCGGCGGCCGAGCGCAGCTCCCCGGCCTCGCGGCGGGCCTCGCGGCGGATCTCCGCGGCCTCCGCCTCGGCCTGGGCCATGACGTCGGACGACTGCTCCTCGGCCAGGCGGAGCAGCTGCTCGATGCGCGCACCGAGGCCGCTGTAGGAAGGCCGGTCCACCTCGCGCAGCTGAGTGTGAGCCCCGGCGAGCTCCGTACGCAGGCGGACGATCTGCTGCTCGAGGGCACCGGCGCGCTGCTCCTCGCGCGTCAGTGCGGCCTCCATGTGGCGGACGTGCCGCTCGACCTGGATTCGGTCGTAGCCACGCATCGCGATGGTGAACGGGCCGGTCGGGGAGTCGTCGAACACGGAGGTCGGGCCGTCGAGGGGGGAGGGTAGGCGGTCGGGTGCGTCGTCCATGCTGGGCTCTCTCTCGGGCGTGTGCCGGAGCCCCTGCTGACCCCCGTCACACGTTACGGAACCTGTTGATCGCCCCGAGGTGCCGCCCGCGCATCGCCTCGTCGCGCACGCCGAGCCCCTCCTGGGGCGAGAGGCACAGTACTCCTACCTTCCCCTGGTGCAGATTCCGGTGTACGTCGTAGGCGGCCTGCCCGGTCTGCTCCATCGGGTAAGCCCTCGAAAGGGTCGGGTGGATCAGGCCGCGGGCGATCAGGTCGTTGGCCTCCCAGGCCTCGCGGTAGTTGGCGAAGTGCGAGCCCACGATGCGCTTGAGGTTCATCCAGAGGTAGCGGTTGTCGTACTCGTGCCAGAAGCCGGAGGTGGACGCGCACGTGACGATGGTGCCGCCGCGGCGCGCGACGTAGACGCTGGCGCCGAAGGTCTCGCGCCCCGGGTGCTCGAAGACGATGTCGACGTCCCTGCCACCGGTCAGCTCCCTGATCCGCGAGCCGAGGCGCTTCCACTCCCGGGTGTCCTGGGTGTGCTCGTCCTGCCAGAACCGGAACCCCTCGGCCCTGCGGTCGATGACCAGGTCCGCCCCCATGGCCCGGCAGATCTCGACCTTGTCGGGGCTGGAGACGACACAGACCGGGGTGGCCCCTGCGGCCAGCGCCATCTGGGTCGCGTAGGACCCGAGCCCGCCGGAGGCGCCCCAGACGAGCACGACGTCGCCGAGCTTGAGCCCTGCGCCGTTGCGTGAGATGAGCTGCCGGTACGCCGTGGAGTTGACCAGCCCCGGGCAGGCGGCCTCCTCCCAGCTGAGGTGGGCCGGCTTGGGCATGAGCTGATTGGCCTTGACCAAGGCGATCTCGGCCAGCCCGCCGAAGTTGGTCTCGAAACCCCAGATCCGCTGCTCGGGATCGAGCATCGTGTCGTTGTGCCCCTCGGGCCGCTCGAGCTCCACGGACAGACAGTGCGCCACCACCTCGTCACCGGGCTTCCACGCGTGCACTCCCGGGCCGGCCCGCAGGACCACGCCGGAAAGGTCGGAGCCGACGACGTGGTACGGCAGGTCGTGGCGACGACCCATCGGGGAGCTGCGCCCATAGCGCTCGAGGAAGCCGAAGGTGGGCACGGGCTCGAAGATCGAGGTCCAGACGGTGTTGTAGTTGACCGCGCTGGCCATCACCGCGACCAGGGCCTCACCGGGCCCAAGCTCCGGCGTCGGGACGTCGTCGACGTGGAGGGACCGCCGCGGGTCCTTGTCGACCGTGGCCAGGCCGTCGAAGAGCTCGACCTCGTCCTTGTGTACCGTCACACCGCGGTAGGACCCCGGTACGGGCAGGGCGGCGAACTCCTCCGGCGCGGTGTCCCCCGCCAGGATCGCCTCGAGGATGTCCTTCACGACTGACCTCCCGGTCCGGTGCTGGGCGGTGCCGTGACCGTACTGGCCGGTAGCCGGGCGGGTGAAGGGGTCGGAAGGCCCCTGTGACCGATCTCTCCGTACCGTCCCGACCGGCTGGTGGGATCGTCAGTGTGCGGCGGCCGGCTGGACGATCTCGACGAGGACACCGCCGGCGTCCTTCGGGTGGACGAAGTTGACCCGCGACCCGGCCGTCCCGCGCCTCGGCTCGTCGTAGAGCAGTCGCAGCCCGCGTTCGCGCAGGACCCTGCTCGCCGCGACGACGTCGTCGACGCGGTAAGCGACCTGCTGGATGCCGGGGC
This sequence comes from Jiangellales bacterium, assembly GCA_035462375.1. Classification (GTDB taxonomy): domain Bacteria; phylum Actinomycetota; class Actinomycetes; order Jiangellales; family Jiangellaceae; genus DASTQL01. The sequence continues at coordinate 6,127 of DATHUJ010000120.1, read as the reverse complement.
CGTGACGCTCGAGGAACCTGCCGATGGGCGACTCTGCGGACAGCGGTGCGAGCAGCTGTACGCAGGAGCCGGAGTCGCCGATCCGGAGCATGGCCTCCCGCACGCCCTGCTCGTCGTTGACCTCCTGGTGGACGACCTCCATCCCGAAGTGTTCCCGGTACCATGCGACGGCCCGGTCCAGGTCGGGCACGGCGACGCCTACGTGGTCGATGGCGGTGAACAGGTCGGCCATGCCGGCCAGCGTACGGTGGCCGTGGACGGCTGCCCGCCCGCGCAGGCGTGTGAGAAGGCCATCACGCACCGGTCCGACGGCGGGTCGTAAGGTGGCTGGACCGACGTCCGGGAGGTTGTGCCATGGCCGGCAGCGCCGTGTCCGTCATCGTCGCCGGAGCCCGCACCCCGATGGGGCGGTTACTCGGCTCGCTCAAGGGGTTCGCCGCCGCGGACCTCGGAGGCGTCGCGATCAGGGGTGCCCTGGACCGGTCCGGGGTGGCACCGGGCCAGGTCGACTACGTGATCATGGGCCATGTGCTGCAGGCCGGCACCGGGCAGATCACCGCGCGCCAGGCGGCCGTCAAGGCGGGTCTCCCGATGACCGTGCCCGCCCTGACCGTCAACAAGGTCTGCCTGTCGGGCATCGACGCGATCGCCTTGGCCGACCAGCTCATCCGGGCCGGCGAGTTCGACGTGGTCGTCGCGGGGGGCATGGAGTCGATGACCAATGCCCCCCACCTGCTCACCGGGTCGCGCGAGGGGCACAAGTACGGCGACGTCACGATGCTCGACCACATGGCCTACGACGGGCTCTGGGACGTCTTCACGACGCAGGCCATGGGGGCGCTCACCGAGGCCTGCAACGCCGAGCTGGGCATCTCCCGGGAGGACCAGGACGCCTTCTCCGCGCGGTCGCACCAGCGGGCGGCCGAGGGTTGGAAGAACGGAGTCTTCGACGACGAGGTCGTCCCGGTGGAGGTCCCGCAGCGCAAGGGTGATCCCGTGCTCTTCCGTGAGGACGAGGGCATCCGGCCCGACACGACCGTCGAGGCACTGGGCCGCCTCCGGCCGGCGTTCGCCAGGGACGGCACGATCACGGCCGGCTCGTCGTCGCAGATCTCCGACGGCGCGGCGGCGGTCGTGGTCATGAGCCGGGCCCGGGCGGAGGAGCTCGGCCTGAGCTGGCTCGCCGAGATCGGCGCCCACGGCGTCGTCGCCGGCCCCGACTCCACCCTCCAGTCACAGCCGTCCCGGGCGATCGCGCGGGCCTGCGAGCGCGAGGGGATCGACCCCGCCACGCTGGACCTGGTGGAGATCAACGAGGCCTTCGCCAGCGTGGCCGTGAAGTCGGTCCGCGACCTCGGGATCGCCGAGGACCGGGTCAACGTCAACGGAGGCGCCATCGCCATGGGGCACCCGATCGGCATGTCCGGCGCGCGCATCGCGCTGCACCTCGCGCTCGAGCTCCGGCGTCGCGGCGGCGGCACCGGCGCCGCGGCGCTGTGCGGGGGCGGCGGCCAGGGTGACGCGCTCGTCGTCCGGGTCCCGAAGGCCTGAGGCGGTGACGCAGGCCACGACCCGGCGGGCCCCGTCCGTCCCGGAGCTGGTCGAGCGCGCCCGAGGTGGGGACGCGCGGGCGGTGGCCCGGCTGGTCTCACTCGTGGAGGACGCCTCTCCGCTGCTGCGGCCGGTGATGACCGAGCTCGCCCCGCACACCAGCGCTGCCGTGGTCGTCGGCGTCACCGGCTCGCCCGGCGTCGGCAAGTCGACCACGACGAGCGCGCTGGTCACCGCGTACCGCAGCCGCGGGCTCCGGGTCGGGGTGCTCGCCGTGGACCCCTCCTCGCCGTTCTCCGGGGGCGCCCTGCTCGGCGACCGGGTGCGGATGCAGGAGCACGCCACGGACCGGGAGGTCTACATCCGCTCGATGGCCACCCGCGGACACCTCGGCGGCCTGGCGTGGAGCACCCCGCAGGCGCTGCGGGTGCTCGACGCGGCCGGGTGCCAGGTCGTGCTGGTCGAGACGGTGGGGGTCGGGCAGTCAGAGGTGGAGGTAGCCGCCCTGGCTGACACCACGTTGGTCCTGCTCGCGCCCGGGCTCGGTGACGGCATCCAGGCGGCCAAGGCCGGGATCCTGGAGGTCGGCGACGTCTTCGTCGTCAACAAGGCCGACCGGGACGGAGCCGACCAGGTGGCCCGCGACCTGCGCGGCATGATCGGCCTGGGCGAGCGCCGCCCCGGGGCCTGGCGTCCGCCGATCGTCAAGACGATCGCCTCCCGGGCCGAGGGACTCGACGGCGTCGTCGACGCCGTCGACCGCCATCGGAGCTGGATGGAGCGCACCGGCGAGCTCGACCGCCGGCGGCTACGGCGGGCCCGCGACGAGATCGAGGCGATCGCGGTGACGGCCCTGCGCGAGCGCTTCGGCGACCTGCACGGTGATGCCCGGCTCGACCGGCTCGCCGGGCGCCTCGTGGCCGGCGAGACCGACCCCTACACCGCCGCGGACGAGATCATCGCTGCGCTGTGACTGGTGGGGCAGGTGCGGCGCGCCCTCCTCGTCGCGCATACTGCACGGTGTAGAAACGACAGTGACAGCATCTCGCTCTGTGACCGGAGGACCGTCGTCGTGAAGAAGGTGCTAGCCGCGCTGGCGATCGCCTTCCTCGCCTACTACCTCATCACGCAGCCCCAGGCCGCCGCCGACGCCGTCAGTGCCGTAGGGTCGGCGCTCGTCTCGGCGTTCAATTCGATCATCACGTTCTTCACCGAGCTCTTCTGACGGTGGCGCCGTGCCGTACGGACCCCGATCCCTCACCGAGGCCGCGACCGGACGACTGGTCCGCTGGTTGGACCGGGTCGCCGAGGACGGCCTGCTGTTCCTGGGCGTGCGCCGGGTGCGGCGGTGGTTCGGTCACGGACGGGTCCAGGCGAAGCTCCTGCCGGGGGAGGACAAGCGGCAGGAGGTCCTCCACTCGGGCGTCTACTACATCCGGGGAGTGCTGTCCCTGCTCCTCGGACTCTTCCTGCTCGTGCGCTGGGTGCCGTTCGTCTCAGTCCAGGCGCTCTGGTTCGCCGCTGCGATCTCGGCCGTGTTCATCGGCTACGGCCTCTACCGCATCCTCTGGGTCGCGCGGGACCGCTTCGTCATCACCGACTCGCGGGTCTTCCGGGTCTACGGTGTGGAGTCCCTGCACGAGGCGGAGATGGAGATCGGCCGGGTGCTGGACATCACGGTCGACCGTCCCTGGTGGTTGCGGCCGTTCCGCGCCGGCCACCTGGTGTTGGAGAACGCCGCCCAGCAGCAGGGTCTCAAGGACATCCGCTACGTGCCGCGGCCCGAGGAGCTCGCCCGCGAGATCCACCGGCTCCGTCGGGAGGCCACCGCGAGAGCCGGCGCCACGGCCCGCTCCGGCGTGGGGCACCGGTCGCACGCCGACCACCCGCCCCGGCGTCCGCCCAGCGCCCGGCGGCGGCACTGACCCCCGTGTCCCGCCCGCTGAACCTGCCCTTCGACCCGATCGCGCGGGCCGCCGAGACCTGGCGGGAGCGCTTCGGGCCCGCCGAGGCGATGGCCGCCGCGACCTCGGTGATGCGCGTGCACCAGCTGCTGCTCGCGCGGTTCGACTCCGTCTGCCGCCCGTACGATCTCACCTTCGCCCGGTACGAGGCGCTGGTCCTGCTCTCGTTCAGTCGGACGGGAGCCCTGCCGATGGCCCGTATCGGGCAGCGGTTGATGGTGCACCCGACGAGCGTCACCAACACCGTGCAGCGGCTCGAGCAGGCCGGCTACGTCCGGCGCGAGCCCAACCCGCGGGACGGACGGGGCACGCTCGCGCGGATCACCGAGTCGGGTCGAGCGGTCGTGCAGGACGTGACGGGGGACCTGATGGCGTCGGAGTTCGGCCTCGCGGCGCTCGACCCGCCCGAGCAGGAGGCCCTGACCTCGCTCCTGCGGGAGGTGCGGGTCGCCGCCGGCGACTTCGGCCAGGTCGACAATTAGTAGGACGTCCACGTATCGTCACGGGTGAGCCAAGGAGGTCTCACCGTGGACGCCACCGAGATCGAGGCGGGTCGCCGCCGCTGGCAGGAGCGCTACGCGGCCTCGCGCCTGCGGACCGCCGACTTCACCACCCTGTCCGGGACCGAGGTCGACCCGGTCTACGGCCCCCCGGACGGCGTCGACGACCCTCGCCTGGAGCGGATCGGGTGGCCGGGGGAGTACCCGTTCACCCGCGGGCTCTACGTCACCGGCTACCGCGGGCGGCCCTGGACGATCCGCCAGTTCGCCGGCTTCGGCAAGGCCGAGCAGACCAACGAGCGCTACAAGATGATCCTCGGCTCCGGCGGCGGTGGGCTGTCCGTCGCCTTCGACATGCCCACCCTGATGGGCCGCGACTCCGACGACCCGCGTGCTCTCGGCGAGGTCGGGCACTGTGGGGTGGCCGTCGACTCGGCCTCCGACATGGAGACGCTCTTCGCCGGCATCCCGCTCGGCGAGGTCACGACCTCCATGACGATCAGCGGTCCGGCGGTGCCGGTCTTCTGCATGTACGTGGTCGCCGCCGAACGCCAGGGCGTGGAGCCCCGTTCTCTCAACGGGACGCTGCAGACCGACATCTTCAAGGAGTACATCGCCCAGAAGGAGTGGCTCTTCGCACCCGAGCCGCACCTGCGCCTGATCGGCGACCTCATGCAATACTGCGCGGCCCACGTCCCGGCCTACAAGCCGCTGTCGGTCTCCGGCTACCACATCCGGGAGGCGGGGGCCACCGCCGCCCAGGAGCTCGCGTTCACCCTGGCCGACGGGTTCGGCTACGTCGAGCTCGGAGTGTCGCGCGGGCTGGACGTCGACGTGTTCGCCCCCGGCCTGTCCTTCTTCTTCGACAGCCACGTCGACTTCTTCGAGGAGATCGCCAAGTTCCGTGCCGCCCGCCGGATCTGGGCCCGGTGGATGCGCGACACCTACGGTGCCCGTACCGACAAGGCGCAGTGGCTGCGCTTCCACACGCAGACCGCGGGCGTTTCCTTGACCGGTCAGCAGCCCTACAACAACGTCGTACGGACGGCCGTGGAGGCCCTCGCCGCCGTGCTGGGTGGCACCAACTCCCTCCACACCAACGCCCTGGACGAGGTGCTCGCGCTGCCGACCGAGCAGGCCGCCGAGATCGCCCTGAGGACCCAGCAGGTACTCCTCGAGGAGACCGGCGTCGCCAACGTCGCCGACCCGCTGGGCGGCTCTTGGTACGTGGAGGAGCTCACCGATCGGATCGAGGCCGAGGCCGAGGCCGTCTTCGAGCGCATCCGGGCCATGGGCGAGCCGGAGCAGCGCTGGGTCTCGACCTACGGCCCGATGACCGCGGGCATCCTCCGCGGCATCGAGGACGGCTGGTTCATGGCCGAGGTCGCCGAGAGCGCCTTCCGCTACCAGCAGCAGGTCGAGAAGGGCGACAAGCGTGTCGTCGGTGTCAACTGCCACACCGACACGGTCAGCGGCGGGCTCGACATCCTTCGGGTCTCGCACGAGGTCGAGGTCGAGCAGCGGCAGGTGCTGGCCGACCGGCGCGCGGCCCGGGACGAGGCGACCGTGCGGGCGGCGCTCGCGCGGATGATCGACGTGGCCCGCGGCGACGGCAACGTCGTCGAGCCGATGCTCGACGCCGTGCGGGCCGAGGCGACGCTGGGCGAGATCTGTGATGTCCTGCGCGACGAGTGGGGCGTCTACACCGAGCCCGCGAGGTTCTGATGGCCTACTGGCTGCTCGAGTACGACCTCGTCGACGACTACGTCGAGCGGCGGGCTGCGCTGCGACAGGGACACCTGGGACTGGCGCGCGAGGCCTACGTCCGTGGTGACCTCCTGCTCGCAGGCGCCCTGGCGGAACCGGTCGACCGGGCGGTCCTCGTCTGGCGGGTGGACGACCCCTCGGTGATCGAGGACTTCGCCCGTCGCGACCCCGACGTCGTCCAGGGGATCGTCAGGTCGTGGCGGGTGCGGCCGTGGACCGTCGTGGTGGGCGAGGGTGCGGCGTCGGTCTGATCGGACCCGTCCTTCCCTAGCGATGATCGGGTCCCGGGCGACGGCCGCCCGGCGAGCCGGGGATGCCCGAGTGCGCCGGGTGGGTGCGGGCGAG
>DATHUJ010000119.1:0-8081 GCA_035462375.1 Jiangellales bacterium | reverse complement strand
CGCGTCGCGGTACGACTCGAGCGGGAGGAACGACAGCAACATCACGAGGTGCGGCCAGAAGGCGATCGTGATGGACGCATAGGTCGCGGCGTGGAACGCGAACCACATGCCCACTACCCGTCGCTGCCACCGCGCGGACAGGACGAAGATCAGCGGGGACGCCAGCTCGGCCGCGAGCAGCATCCACTGCCCGGCGTGGAGCAGGAACGGGAAGTCCAGCATCCACTCCGACACCCAGGTCCCCCGGCGGATGACCGCGCGCGCCAGCGTCGCCGAGTTGACCCACTCCCAGCCGCCGAAGCGGATCTTCGCGACCCCGGCCAGGAAGTAGGTCGCGATCGCCATCACCTGTACGCACCGGAGGGCGAACCCGGCGGCCTGGCTGCGTCGGCCGTCCGACAGGTGGGCCAGGCCGACCGTGGGCAGCACGAAGAGGGCTACGAGGAAGTCGGCCCGGTCGTGGTCGACCTTGCCGTAGGAGAAGGCGACGTACTGGTACCAGGACCAGCAGATGGCCGTCCCCCAACCCAGGGTGCGCGGGAAGCGGCCGCTCATGGCAGCGACGGCCAGGCCGACGCAGCCCCAGCGGAGCGCCTCGACCAGTGGCACCGACGCCGGCGGGAGGCGCAGGACCTCGCCCACGACGAGCGGCTCGTACCAGGTCGGGTCGGTGTACCCGTGGTACCAGCCCGCCGTCCGCAGCCAGAGCACGTCGACCACGACGAAGCCGAAGACCACCAGGCGGAGTAGGGCAACGCGCGAGAGCGGGACCTCCGGGAACCACCAGCGGGCCAGGCGATCGAGAGCTCCCCGCGACGAGGTGCGGTCCTGGACGGCCTGGTCCCGGGTCGGCGGGCTCACGGGTCCACCAGTCGGCCGCCGCCGGGCACGGTCCACTCTGCCAGGACGCGCTCGCGCACCGCCCCCGTTGGGGACCTGTCCTCGATCACCGTGCTCCGGCGGACGAGGCGCACCCCCGTCCAGGGCGGGTCGTCCGGGTCGAGACGGGCATGTGTGGCTGCGATCGTGGCCAGGACAGCCGGGTCGCGGAGGACCACGTCCTGCCGGCCCTCCAGCTCCGCCCGGCTGAGCCCGATGTTGCGGGGCCTCAGCGGGGTGTCCCGCCAGGTCTCGTCTTCCATGCCCTGGACCTGCAGGACCGGCACGGAGACGGCACCCGTCGGCGCGGTGGACGTGGAGTACATGCGCCACGGGGCCAGCGGCCACCAGTGGTCGTCTCCGACGAGGGTGCCGGCGAGGTAGCCGACGGCAAGGCAGGCGGCCAGGGCGAGCCGCCACGCACGAGCCCGGCGACCCAGGGCCAGGACCGATCCCCCGTGACCGACCGCCTCCGGCTCACCCCCGGACCGCGACGAGGCCGCAGCCGCCATGGAGGTAACCCTAGGGCCGGGAGGGCTGTCCGGGGTCGGTTCCGCAGCCAGCAGTGGGCGCCGGTGTGGGGCTGGACGAACCGCCCGTACGGGCCAGGATGGGGGCATGACGGAGAGGCGGGCCGCCAGCACGTGGCTCTCCGAACACGTGATCGTGGCGATCGTCGGGGCGGTGGGCGCCGTCCTCGTCGCCGTCGTGGGCTTGATCGGCGTGCTGGGCAGCGGTAACGGCGGAGGCGGCAACGAGCGGACCGCCAGTCCCACCCCTCAGCAGCACCAGCAGCCGCAGATCCTCATCCGCGAGACCTCTTTCACCGCCGCGGCCGACGGGGAGGTGGAGATCAACGTCGCCGGCTCGGTCAAGGACTTCCCACCGGCCGACCGGATCTACGCGATCGCCCGACCCGTCGTGCTCCCGGACCCGCCGATGTGGTGGGTGTCCGACGAGGTGTCGCCCAACCTGGGCGGCGACTGGACCGCCCAGATCCGGGCCGCAGTCGAGCCCGGTCAGGAGCTGCGGGTATCGGCGGTACGCGTCGAGTCCCTGGACCTCGAGCCGAATCCCGAGCCGGGGGGACCCACCGGACCCGGCGACCCCACGCCCGCACCGGAGCAGGACGTGCGGGAGCAGCTGGCCACCCTGGGACCAGAGGCACCGGCCGTGAGCCAGGAGTCACCGCCGCTGCCGGCCCTGGCCCCGCCGGCTCCCTGAACCGCCCACCACCCCGCCGCCCGTCACCCCGCTCGTCGCCCGGCCCCTGCTTGATCGGGCCACCCCTCGCTCCTACGAACGGGTCGCAGGCCGGGCGCCCCGCTTCGCCAGGCAGGACTCCCGCCCTGGGGCTGCGGTGCGCGTCCGAGCGGCTGTGCAGTTGCCGCAAGTAGTGACAGCAAGTGCGCAGCCTGGACGACCACGGCGTCCCCCGGCATCAACCCGGCATCACCGCAGCTCGTCGTCCAGCCCCCGCTCGATCGCATAGCGGGTGAGCTGCACCCGGTTGTCCAGCTGCAGCTTGTCCAGCGTGTTCTGGACGTGGTTCTGGACGGTGCGGTGCGAGATACCGAGGCGCTCGGCGATCTGGCGGTAGGACAGGCCCTTGGCCACGAGCCTCAGCACCTCGGTCTCGCGGTCGGTCAGCCGCGGGCCCTCGTCCGCCGCCGCCTCGGAGGCCCGGAAGGCGCCGAGCACCAGCCCCGCCAGGCCGGGCGTGAAGACCGCGACACCGGCGGCCGTCCGGCGGACCGCGTCGAGCAGCTCCTCGCGGGACGCGGACTTGACCAGGTAGCCCGTCGCGCCGGCCCGGACGGCCTCGAGCACGTCGGCGTGGTCACCGCTGGCCGAGAGGACGAGCACCCGGGTGCCCTCGGGCAGCCTCGGGAGGACCAACACCCCCGACCCCGAGGGCAGGTTGAGGTCGAGCAGGACTACGTCCGGGCGGGTCGCCGCAGCCCGCCGGACCGCGTCCTCGACGTCACCCGCCGTAGCCACGACCGAGAACCCCGCGTCCGTGAGGTCGCGGTCCACCGCGTCGCGCCACATCGGGTGGTCGTCGACGACCATGACCCGCACCGGCCCGTCCGGGACCCGCACCGGCCCGTCCGGGACCCACACCGGCTCGTCCGGGCCGCTCACCCCGGGACTCTCAGCTCCCACTCCGTACCTCCAGCTCCCGTGCTCAGGTCGGCCCGCCCGCCGAGGTCGGCGAGACGGCCGCGGATCGACCGGTCGACGCCGAGCCGGCCCTCGGCGACCGCCGCCGCCAGCCGCCCGTCAGGGATCCCCGGCCCGTCGTCGCGGACCGACACGACCACCTCACCCGGCAGGTCCTCCACCAGCACCCAGGCCCGCGTCCCCGGCGGGCAGTGCCGACTCACGTTGCCCAGAGCCTCCTCGACCGCCGCCGCAAGCTCGCGGGCGACCGGGACGGGCAGCGGCACCGGCGCCCCCGGACCCGCGACCGACACGGTGGACGACGACATCGGCTCCAGCAACCGGGTCAGGTCCAGCAGGTGTCCTGCGGCGGAGGCCTCGTCGGCCGGCTCGCCGCGGCTGCGCAGCAGGGCCCGCAGCGACTCCTCCTGCTCCCCCGCCAACCGCCCGAGCTCGGCCACCTCGCCGCCCAGCTCACCGCCCCGTCGCTGCACCAGGGCGAGCACCTGCAGCACCCCGTCGTGCACGGCCCGGGCCAGCCGCTCGCGCTCGGCAGTCACCGCCGCCATCTCGACCGCCTGGGCCCGGGCCGCCGCAGCCTCACGGACCAGCTCCACCACGTAGCCGATCAGCCCGCCCGCCGCCAGCAGCAGGAAGACGTTGCTCACCGTCGAGCCGGTGTACGTGTCGCGGATCGCCAGGTCGGTCACCGCCACCACGGCGCCGGCGGCCAGCCCGCCCCGCCACCCGTACGCGACCGCCCACCCCAGGACCGCCGCCGCCACCCAGTAGCTCGGCAGCGTGAAGGTGTGCCGGGCCAGCTGCTCGGGGCTCTGGGCCAGCGGCGTCAGCAGGATCATCCCGACCGCGAGGGCCAGGTCCGCGGCCAGCACCGCCGTCAGCGCCCGCGGGACTTCTCCCGTACGGGACGTGGTTCGGGCCCGGGCAACGAGCAGCGGCTGGACCACGGTCCACACCGTCATCACGCCGAGGACGGCAGCGGCGACCGCGGGACGGCGCAGCTCGTCCCACGAGGCGAAGGCCACGGCGACGGCGAAACCGAGGACGACGATGCGGAAGACGGCGAGCGCCCGCCACAGGGCGGTCTCGACGTCGGCGGGGGTCCGGGCCGACGGCGCGGTCGCGGTCCGGCGGAGAGCCGGGGGCGCGGCCATGGACGGTCAGCCGGCCCGGAGTCCGGGCTCCTCGCCGTGCGCGCCGTCCTCGACGCTGGGGATGTCGGGGGGCCGCACGGCTTCCGCGGGCCCGCGCTCCTCCGGCTCGTCGACTGCGCGAGGGGCGTCGAGGTCGGGGGTGGGGATGATCACCTCGCCCCGCTTCTTGGCCGCGGCGATCTGGTCCTTGGCCTTCTGGGCGTACATGTCGACGTACTCCTGGCCGGAGAGCGTCATCAGCTCGTACATGATCTCGTCGGTGGCCGACCGGAGGACGAAGCGGTCGTGTTCCATGCCCTCGTAGCGGCTGAAGTCCATCGGCCGGCTGATCCGGATGCCCGGGCGCATGATCTTGGGGATGACCCGGCCGGGGGGCTGCATCTTCTCGGTCCCGATCATGGCCACGGCGAGTACCGGGACCTTGGCCTCGAGGGCCATCCGGGCCACGCCGGTCTTGCCGCGGTAGAGCCGGCCGTCGGGTGACCGGGTGCCCTCCGGGTAGATCCCGAGCAGCCAGCCGTTGTTGAGGATGCGTAGCCCGGTGCGCAGCGCCGCCTCCGAGGCCTTGCCACCGGAGCGGTCGACCGGCACCTGCCCTGTACCGGCGAAGAAGAAGCGCTTGAAGGAGCCCTTGAGCCCCGTGCCGGTGAAGTAGTCGTCCTTGGCGAGGAAGGTCATCCGGCGTTCGATGACGAGGGGCAGGAAGAAGGAGTCGATCACCGAGAGGTGGTTGCCGGCCATGATCGCCCCGCCCTCGGCGGGGACGTTGTCTGCTCCCTCGACCCAAGGCCGGTAGACGGCCTTGAGGAGCGGCCCCAGGAGGACCTTCTTGAGGAACCAGTACAGCACGATCGCACCCTAGCGCCTCGCACGCCGGGTCGGACCCGTGCGACGATGCGCGCGTCACCGTCGTAGCGTCAGGAGGCCGACGTGCCGCTGGTCCCCGGAGCCGAGCCCTACCACCACGACGGCGGGCCCGTCGGCGTGCTGCTGGTGCACGGCTTCACCGGTTCGCCCGCCTCCATCCGGCCGTGGGCGCAGGCCCTCGCCGACTCCGGACACACCGTGGACGTCCCCCGACTGCCCGGCCACGGCACGACCTGGCAGGAGCTCAACATGTGCCGGTGGCCGGACTGGTGGTCGGTCGTCGATCGGGCCTTCCTGCGCCTGCTGGACCGCTGCGAGCGGGTCGTCGTGGGCGGTCTGTCCTTCGGCGGGGCGCTGGCGCTGCGGGTGGCCGCGGAGCACGGGTCGGACGTCGCCGGCGTCATGGTCGTCAACCCACTCCTGCAGTCCGACGACCCGCGGCGCTTCGTGGCGCTCCCGCTGCGCCACCTGCTGAGGTCCTTCCCCGGCGTCGTCAACGACATCAAGAAGCCCGGGCAGGACGAGGTCGGCTACGCCCGGCTGCCCCTGATCGCCGCCAACTCGGTCCAGCAGTTCCTCGCTCTGGTGCGCGACGACCTGCCCAAGGTCACCCAGCCACTCCTGCACGCGCACAGCCTCGAGGACCACGCCATCGGGCTCATCGGCAACCGCGTCCTGCGCGACCGCGTCTCCTCGATGGAGATCGTCGACCTCCCGCTCCACGACAGCTACCACGTCGCGACGCTCGACCACGACGCATCGTGGATCTTCCAGGCCAGCACCGAGTTCGTCGCGAAGGTGACGGCCGAGGTGCCCACATGACCCCGGACGACCGCGACGGCCGCGACGGTCCACTGCCCGCCGGGGGCGAACCGCCTCCGTCCGACGAGGAGGTCTGGGCCGGCCTGGTCGCGTCCTTCCACGCCACGCCGGAACAGCCCGTCGGTCAGTGGCCGGCCAGCGAGGACGTGGAGGAGGGGTCGGGCGAGTCCTCCTCCGACGGCTCGGCCGATTCCCAGTACGGGGGTGGTGGCGCGGCCACCGGCGGGGACGCACCAGACGACGAGCCCCCTCGCGAGGGCCGCACCCTCCGGCCGGTGCTGGGTGCGCCATTCGGGATCCCGGCGCCGCCGACCCCGCCCGCGGGGCCGGACCACCCGCGGGACGAGGGCGAGCACTACGTGCCTCCCCCGCCGCCGCCGATCCCGCGCGGCGACCCGGTGTCGCGGGCGGCGTGGGGCGGGGCGCTGGGCGGGCCGGCCCTGCTCATGGTGGCGGCGATCTTCGGCCTCGGACTGCCGGCGTGGCTGGTGGGACTCTGCGTGGCGGGCTTCGTTGGGGGCTTCGCCACACTCGTGCTGCGGCTGCGCGGCCACGATCCCCACGACCCGGACGACGGGGCGGTCGTCTGACCCCGCGGCAAGGAGGCCGAGGTGCAGTCGCACGAGCAGGTGGAGCTGACCGGTCACCTCATGGACTCGGGGCTGCTGTCCCGTGTGCTCAACGACATCCGCGACTACGGCGGCGACTACAGCATCGACCGCTTCGACGTTGGCCGTGACGCCGGGGACGAGTCGGGCGCTCGGATCACCGTTCGCGCCCAGGACCACGCGGCACTCGACCGGCTGCTGATGCGGCTGCAGACGCACGGCGCCAACCAGGTCCACCCCGGGGAGGCGCACCTGCGCGCGGCGGAGCGCGACGGCGTCTTCCCCGACGACTTCTACTCCACCACCAACCTGGAGACGCGGGTCCGGCTGGACGGCCGGTGGGTCGCCGTCGAGCAGCCGGAGATGGACTGCGGGCTGGTCGTGACGCGGGACGAGGTCTCCGGCGCCGTACGGGTGCGGACCGTCCCCGTGTCGGAGGTGCGCGCCGGCGACCAGGTCGTGTGCGGCGCGTCGGGCGTCAAGGTCCTCCCCGTCCAACGCCCGGTGGCACAGGCCGACGACAAGGTCTTCGAGTTCATGAAGTCCGAGGTGTCGTCGGAGAAGCCCCAGGCACTGCTGGTCCGCCAGATAGCCGAGCAGATGCGGGCGGTCAAGGAGGCCGGGCAAAAGGTGCTGTGGGTCGGCGGCCCCGCGGTCGTGCACACGGGGGCGGCGCCGGCGATGGTCTCGCTGGTCGAGGCCGGCTACGTCGACGTGCTCTTCGGCGGCAACGCGATCGCGACGCACGACATCGAGGCGGCGCTGTTCGGCACGTCGCTGGGGGTCGACCTCTCGGCCGGCCGCGGTGTCGAGCACGGCCACGAGCACCACATCCGGGCGATCAACAAGATCCGTGGGTGCGGCTCGATCCGGGAGGCCGTCGAGCAGGGCGCGCTGACCGGCGGGGTCATGCACGCGCTGGTGACGCACGGCAAGGAGTTCGTCCTCGTCGGCTCCGTGCGGGACGACGGCCCCTTGCCGGACGTCTACACCGATGTCATCGAGGGCCAGCGGGCGATGCGAGCCCAGCTGGTCGACGTGGGTTTCGCCATCATGGTCGCGACGATGCTCCACTCGGTGGCGACGGGGAACATCCTGCCGGCGTCGATCCCACTGGTCTGCGTCGACATCAACCCGGCCACCGTCACGAAGCTGGCCGATCGCGGCTCGGCCCAGGCCCGCGGAATCGTCACGGACATCGGGCTCTTCCTGGAGCAGCTGGCGCTGGAGCTGCTGCCGGGATTCGCCGGGAGCCGGTGAGCCCCCGGCTCGACAGGTCTGCCTGAACCGATGCGGTGAATGCTCCGCGGCACTGAGGCTTCGTGGCGGGGTTGGCATCGCGCCTTTCGTGACGGCTCGGCGCCGCTCGTCCGTGACGCGCGCGATGCCGCGGAGCACCGTCACAGCTGTGGGGGGTCCCACGCCAGCTGATGGCGGAGGGGCTGCTGTCCCCGTCGTTCGCCAAGGACGGATCCTTCGGCAAGCTCACCGTCGCCGCGTTCTCGCAGTGGCAGCGCGTGTGCGGCTTCACCGGCGACGACGCCGACGGCATCCCGGGCCGCAGGTC
>DATHUJ010000118.1:0-3340 GCA_035462375.1 Jiangellales bacterium | reverse complement strand
CACTGTCGCACCGCGGCCGACCGGCTCGAGCGCTACCGGTGCCCGTCCCGGGAAGACCTGCCAGCGGTCGACCCGGGTGGTCGCGGCCACCGCCAGCTCGCTGCCCGTCTCGTCCACGCTCACCCCCAGCACGGCGTTGTCCGCGCCCAGGGGTCCGGCGACCACGCGCAAGTCGTCCGGATGCAGGAGCAGCGTGCCGACGTCGAAGGTGGCGGCCACCAGCAGCTGGTCTTCGGCCATCTGATCCAGGTCGACGATCGGGGTGGGGACGTCCGCGGCCACGGTCGTGGCCACCGGCTCCTCGGAGGCGTCATCGAGGCCCCACGCCGCGACCTCCCCTTCGGCTCCGCCGGCGTAGACGCGGGTGCCGTCCGCGGCCCAGTGCGCCGCGATCAGCGGGACCGGGTCGGGATGCCGCAACGACCGGACGACCTGCAGCGACGCCGCGTCGACGATCCGCACCCGACCGTCGCCGGTGACCGCGAACTCGGAGCCGTCCGGGTGGAACGCGACGTCCGGCAGCTCGCCGGGCTCGGTGTCCAGCATGCCGATCCGCGAGCCATCCCCGATGTCGTGCACGACCAGCCCGGCGCCGTCCTCAGCGACTCCGGACGACACCAGCAGGCCGCCCCCAACCGCCAGGCCGCCACGGTGGAACGAGGCAGGCGTGGCGATCCCGGCGTGCCGCAGCGACCCGTCGGGATCCAGCACGGTGACGATGCCGTCAGCGTCCTTGGCGACAACCGCGCCCGAGTCAGGGTCCACGGCGAGCGCGAGCTGTGACGTGTCACCGACAACCAGCTCGGTCGGGATCGGGCTGGGGTTGCTCAACGTAGCCAGCAGCGCCTCCTGCGTCCGTGCCGAGTCGTCGAGCCGCCGCGCCTCGACAGCGAGCAGCAACGAGCGGGTCCAGTCCTCGCCCCGCGCCTCGCCGGCCGCGGTGACCAGACCCAGCGTGGCGGCCCGGGCGCGGTCCTCGGCCCGCTGAGCCGACATCACCGCGTCCTGGCGCTGCTGCCACGCGAGAACACCGGACACCAGGGCGGTCACGAGCACCAGTCCCAGACCGCCGATCAGCCAGCGCAGCCGCCGGTTCTGCCGCGTGGCCACGGCGGCCCTTTCCTCGGCGGCCCGGCGATCGGCGTCCTGTTGGGCCTCACCGGCCTCGAGGAACGCCCGCTCGACCGAGGTCACCTCGTCCGGGTGCCCATTGGCGAAGTCCGTCCCGGCAGCCAACCGGGTGCCGCGCCAGACCTCGCTGGGCTCCCGGCCCCCGGTGTCCCAGTCCGTCGCGGCGTCCACGAGCCGCCGCTGGACCGCTCGTGCCGCGACGTCCTCCTCCAGCCAGCCCCGCAGCCGGGGCCACTCGCGGAACAACGCCTCGTGCGCGACTTCGACGTGCCCGGCGTCGAGGCTGAGCAGCCGCGCGTCGGCGAGGGACTCCACCACGGCCCTGACCCGCGGGTCCGGCAATGCGGCGAGGTCGGCCAAGGGAACGCGGCGCCGCGTCACACCGGCGCCCTCCCCGGGGCCGGCCAGCCTCAACAGCAGTACCCGCGCCGCAGCCTGGTCGGGTGGGTCCAGCAAGCCGAACGCCCGCTCGGCCAGGCGTGCCACGGCACCGCGGATCCCTCCGGCCGTGGCGTAGGCCGCGAGCGTGAGGCGGCGGCCGTCGCGGTGACCCCAGAGCTCTGTGAGAGCCGTCGACAGCAGCGGCAGCAACCCCGGCCCGCCGGCGGCGTCGGCCACCAAGGCATCGGCCAGACCGATGTCGAGGTGCAGGCCGGCTCGTTGCGCCGGGTGCTCCACTGCTCGCCTGAGCTCCGGCTCGGTCGGGGCGCCCACCAGCACCGTGGCATCGGCCAGCGCCCGGACCAGACCCGGCCGGTCGGCGAGGCGGCCGACGTAGTCGGCGCGTAGCACGAGGACGACGGTGCACCCCGTGTCTGAGTTCGCGATCTCGGACAAGGCGTCCAGGAACGCCTCGCGTTCCTCCGGGGCCCCGCAACTTGTCCAGGTCTCCTCCAGCTGGTCGACGACGAGCACCGCACGCGCCGCGTCCCCGTTGCCGTACACCATCTGCTCGAGCGCCTTCGCGACACGGTCGCGGCCGATGTCCGCTCCACGGAGGGCGACCCGGACCAGCTCGCGCATGGGATGGGGTCCGGGTCGCATCACCAGACGGGTCCAACCCTCGCTGCCCGGGAGCGCCCCGGACTCCAGCGCAGCCAGCAGCCCCGCCTGCACGAGGGAGGACTTGCCGCTGCCGGACGCGCCCACCACCGCGAGCAGCGAGGTCGAGGACAACCGGGCCACGAGCTCGGCCACGAAGCGCTCCCGCCCCGCGAACCACGGTGAATCGACCACCTGGTACGAGGCCAGGCCCTTCCACGGGCACTGCCCGGGTTCGGCCGGTGTCTGACGTTCGAGCACTTCGCGGTAGGCGCTGACGCCGTCGCGGAGGTCGTCCCGCGCTTCGTCGAGTGCCTCGTGCATGCGGCCGGTCCGTGCTGCTGCCTCGTCGACGAGCACGGCGGCCCGCCGTCTCGCGACTCGCAGCGCCGCGTCGTGGACTCGCCCGGGGAGGCCGCGCGACTCCTGTTCCACCTGCGCCAGCGCCGCGTCGACGGCGGCGTCGTCGTCGATGTAGCTGGCGAGCAGGATGCGCACGTCGGCCGACGTGAGAGGGGCCAGGTCTATGACCTCGCTGGCCGGCGGCACGGGGGCGGAGGAGCCGCGCACGAGCACGGTCAGGCCCAGCCCCCAGGAGCCGGTGGCCGTCGCCTGCATCGCCGCGTCGCCCGTCAGGACGGTGAGGATAGGGTCCTCCTCGCCCTCGGCGGCGGTCGGCGCCCGCTGGGTGTGGTGCACGACGCGGCCGCCCTGTTCGGCGACCGCCAGCGCCAGCTCGCCGGCCAGCCGACGCGCACCCGCGCCACGAGGGCCGCGGATCACGACGACCAGGGGCGACGACCCCGCTCGCGCCAGCTCCCAGGCATCCCGGAGCCGAGCCAGCTCCTGCTCGCGCCCGACGAACGGGCCCGGCGCCGGCAGCAGGGAGTCGGGCACGACGGGCACGGCGACCCGGGCCAGCAACGTCTGGTCGTGCGCCAGCACCCGGGCGTACAGCTCCTGGAGCTCGTCGCCCGGATCGACCCCCAGCTCCTCGACGAGCACATCGCGGGCCCGGGCATAGGTGGCGAGTGCGTCCGCCTGACGACCGGAGCGGTACAGCGCGTGCACCAGCAGGAACCACAGCCGCTCCCGGACTGGGTGGTCGTGGACGAGGGCCTCGAGCTCCGGCACGGTGTCCCGTGCTCGGCCGAGATCGACGTCGGCG
>DATHUJ010000117.1:0-20089 GCA_035462375.1 Jiangellales bacterium | reverse complement strand
GATCACGGGCACCCAGCGGAGCTGAAGCGAACGACGAATGCGCTCCGTGACGGCGCGCTCTGTGGTTAGCGCACCAGCCATGTCCAGCCTCCCTTCGCTGTGCGTTCATCTCCCGTTCACCGAGAACCGTACTACACACGAACGAAAGGGAACCTCAACCCACCCCCGGAACCGGGTGCTCTTCTCTGGCGCCTGAACAAGCTCGGCGGGGTCAGTCGAGATGTCATTACGCAGAGTGGCTGATCGAGTGTGCAGGGTGGTATCGAGCGTGTTTGGGGTTATCCGGGGCGGTACCGTGCGCTCACAGTGATCATGTCGGGCCCGGTGGTTTCCGGGGCCTCAGGCTCTTGATCAGCGTGTCGGGTGGGTCCCGCTGTGCGCCAGCTCGACCACACGGTGATCACCCGGGGTGGCTGGACGGCCCCGGGCCGGGTCGCGGCAAGATCACAGTGTCGGTTGGGTCCCACTGTGCGCCAGCCCGGCCACACGGTGATCAGCCGATCAGCGCGGTGGCCCTCGCAGCGTCCCCAGCGGTGCCACGACGATCCCGGCCTTCTCGCAGACCCAGTGCGCGTCCGGCCCCAGCTCCGGCATGACCCGCAGCTCGTGGTGCTCGGTCTCGTCGCAGGCGGTGCAGCGCGGCCACCGGCCCAACCCGGTGTCCAGCAGCCGGTCCTGGACGTCCTGCGCCACTTGACCGGCCACGTAGGCCGCGCCCTCGGGCCACTCCTGGACCCACCACCGCCGCCCCGCGATCGCGTCCTCGAGAACGTCGACGCAGGGGGCCGAGTCCATCCCGCGCGCAGCGAGGTCTCGCAGCAGCAGTGCGCGGGTCGCGAGCAGCGGGTCCTCGTCGGTCACGACCCCTAGTCTTGCGCCCGTGGCCCGTCCCGTGCTCGAGGTGCTGGTGACCGGCCCCGGCGACGCCTCCGGGGCGCAGGAGGGCGGTGCGGACCGCGTCGAGGTCGTCGCGGACATCGACCAGGACGGGCTGACACCCGACGTGACGACGGTCCGCGAGCTCCGGGTGGCCACCGACCTGCCGCTGCGCGTCATGCTCCGCGCCAACGACGGCTTCGCGACGAGTGGTTCCGAGCTGACCCGCCTGCAGGGCGCCGCGCGCGCGATGGTCGCGGCGGGGGCCGACGGCTTCGTGCTGGGTTTCCTGGCGCCCAGCCTCGACCTCGACACCGACGCCATCCTGGCCCTGGTCGAGCAGCTCGACGGCCTGCCCTGGACGCTCCACCGGGCCATCGACCACGCCCTCGACCACGACCGGGCCTGGCACCAGGCCCGCGCACTCCCCGGCCTGGACACCGTGCTCACCGCCGGATCGCCGCGGGGCGTCGCGGCCGGCCTGGACGCCCTCTGCGCGCGCGCCGTTTCCGATCCGCAGACCGCCGCGCTCGTCATGGCCGGAGGGGGACTCGCACCTGAGCACGTGCCGTGGCTGGCCCGGGCGGGCGTGCGCAAGTTCCACCTCGGGCGGCCGGTCCGGCCGGGCGGTTCCTACAAGGCCTACGTCGACGCGGGTCTGGTGCGCTCGTGGCGCACCCTCGTCGACGACGCCGTGGCCGCAGCCCTGTGACCGTCCTCGTCGACCCACCCGCCTGGCCCGCGCACGGCCGGCTGTGGTCGCACCTGGTCTCCGACGCCTCGTTCGAGGAGCTGCACGCCTTCGCAGCCGCGGTCGGGGTCCCGGCTCGGGGCTTCGACCGCGATCACTACGACGTCCCCGCCGAGGCCTACGACCGGCTGGTGGCTGCCGGCGCGGTACCGGTGAGCAGCCGGGAGGTGGTCCGCCGGCTCACGATCGCAGGGCTGCGCCGCCGGAAGGGCCGGCCCGGAGCCGCCCCAGCTCGGCCCTGAGGTTCGCGGCAGCCTGCTCGGCCCACAGCCGTCGCGCCGTGGGTGTCCGGTAGAGCGGGTCCAGCGCGAGCAGTCGTTCGAGGACGGCCGCACGCCCGGCCCGGAACGCCTCGTCCGGCACCGCCGAGTACTCCCGCCGCACCGCAGCCGCATAGGCGGCGTAGGCGGCCGGTTCCCCGCCCAGGACCGCGAGGTCGGCGTCGCAGAGCACCGCCCCGTCGGCGTCGCCCGGAGCGGGGTCGTGGCCCGCCGTGAGCCGGACCAGGCGCGCCACGTCCGCCACCCGGTCGTCGGGCACCCCCACGGCCGGGAGCACCTGCTCGGCCAGCACCGCGCTCGCCTCCTCGTCCGCCCCCGCCTCGCCCTCGTGCACCGCGTCGTGGAACCATGCGGCCAGCCGCACCGCCGTCAGATCGCGCGCGTGCCCGGCGAGCACCTCCACGGAGTCGAGGACCGCCCGCAGGTGTGCCACGCCGTGGTACTCCCGGTGCGGTTCGGACCACCGGGAGAGCAGGTCCCGGCCGACCGCCGCCGTCTCCGTGCCCACGACGTCCGTCCACCGGGTCAGCAGGTCCGGGTCTGCAGCCACGCGCGTTACCATGGCACGAGCACAGGGCCACGGTGCGTCTGATGGGCGGGGAGACGCGCGGCCGACCGACCCTGGAGCGCCCGCCGTGTCCCCCCTCACCTCCTACCGGCGCCTCGTCGCGCTCGCCGGGCCCCGCTACGTGGTCCTCGCCTTCCTGGCCCGGCTGCCGATGGCCATGAGCCAGCTCGGCACCCTCCTGCTCGTCTCCTCGGCCACCGGCCGCTACGCCGCCGGCGGGCTCGCCTCCGGCGCCCTCGCGCTCGGTACGGCGGTAGGCGCGCCGGTCGCCGGCACGCTCGCCGACCGGTGGGGCCAGCGGCCGGTCGTGGCCGTCCAGTCCGTCGGCGCGGCCAGCGGGCTGGTGGGCATCGTCCTCCTCGTCGGCGCGGGCACGGCCATGCCGGCAGTGGTGACGACCGCGGCGGCGACCGGCCTCCTGGTGCCACAGGTGGGCCCCCTGGCGCGGGTACGCTGGCCGGCCCTCGTCCGTCGCCGGGCCGGAGGCGACCCGCGCCTGGTCAGCACGGCCTTCTCCTACGAGAGCGCGGCGGACGAGGCCTCCTTCGTGCTCGGCCCGGCCCTCGTCGGTGGGCTCGTCGCCCTGGTCGACCCGGCGGTGGCGCTGGTCGTGGCGGCGGTGCTCCTGGCCACGTTCGGCACCGCCTTCGCGCTGCACCCGACCGCCCGGATCGCCCACTCCGTCCAGGGCCGCGGCACCGCGGGTGGCCGTCTCCTCACGCCCGAGCTGGCGGTCCTGGTCGCCGCAATGGGGGGAATCGGTGTCGTCTTCGGCGGCACCCAGACGGGACTGACCGTGCTCGCGACCGAGGCAGGGACACCGGGTCTCGCCGGGGTCGTCTACGGGCTCCTCGGGGTCGGCAGCGCCGCCGCCGGCGTCGCGACCGCGTGGGTGCCGGCGCGGTTCGGGCACGAGCGCAGGCTGGTCGCGTCCTCCGCAGCCATGGTGCTGCTGGCGGCACCGCTGCTGCTCGTCCAGTCGCTGGCCGCCGCGGCCTTCGTCGTCACGGCGCTGGGCCTGGCCGTGGCCCCGGCGATGATCAGCGCCTACTCGACGGCCGAGCGGCTCGTGCCCGGGCACCGTGCTGGCGCCGCGATGACGCTGCTCGCCAGCGGAGCGGTCGTCGGCTACGCCGCCGGCGCTGCCGTGGCGGGGCGGCTCGGCGACCTGGCCGGGTCCACGGCCGCGCTGGTAGTCCCCATCGGCGGTGCGGCGGCGGGGCTGGTTCTCGCGCTGGCGACCGCCGGTCGGCTGCGGCGGTCCTTGCCTGCTCAGCGCACCACGCCGCACAGCCGGGTGACCAGCAGCGCGTAGACCCGGGCCGCCCGCTCGAGATCGGCCACCTCGACGTGCTCGTCGACCGCGTGCGCGTGGCCGACGTCCCCGGGCCCGTACTGCAGAGTCGGCACCCCCGCCGCCACATAGAGCCGCAGGTCCGACCCGTACGGCGCCCCGTGGACCCCCGGCCGCCGCCCCGTCACGTCCGCCACCGCCTCCCGTACGGCAGGGAGCAGCGGGTCCCCCGCCGGCAGCCGGCCGCTCGCGAACACCCCGCCGGGCCAGCTCACTCGTACGGGGGAGCCCGAGAGCCACGGGTCGCCGGCGCAGGCCTCGGCGACGGCGGCCTCCAGCTCGGCCCGCGCCGCGGCGACCGGCTCGTCCAGGCGCACGCCGTACCGTCCTTCGGCCACGAGCAGGTCGGGGACGCTCGAGGCCCAGTCCCCGGCCCGGACGGTGCCGACGGACAGCGGGTACGGGAGGTCCGTGCCGGCGAAGACCTCCGGCACGTCACGGTTGCGCCGGGACTCCAGGTCCCGCAGCGCGCTCAGGACCCGGACGAAGGCGTCGACGGCCGACACGCCCCGACTCCGCGTGGAGCCGTGCGTCGCGAGCCCGAGCACCTCGAGGCGGAAGGTGAGCGAACCGGCGTTGGCCGGGACCACCGCTCCGGCGGTCGGCTCGGCGATCACGCAGGCCGAGCCGGTGTGCCCGCGGCGGAGTGTCGCGAAGGCGCCGAGCCCACCGTCCTCCTCGGCAACCACGCAGTGGACCGCGAGCGGCCGCCGCAGGCGCACGCCCGCCGTGCGGACGGCCGCCACGGCCCCGAGCACCGCGGCCAACCCGCCCTTCATGTCGCAGGCGCCTCGTCCGTACGCGACCCCGTCCGCGACGCGCAGCTCGTACGGGTCGGCCCGCCAGGCGGTGGGGTCGCCGGCCGGGACGACGTCGGTGTGGCCGGCCAGGACGAGGGCCGGGGGACCGTCCTCGTGACCCGGCCAGGTCGCGACGCAGCCGTACGCTGCCGGGCGGTCGACCTCCTCCTGGGGGTAGTCGGGCTCGGCGCGGAGCGCGGGCAGGTCCAGCGGCCAGTGGTCCACGTGGGCGCCGAGACCGGCGAGCCGGTCGGCGCACCAGCCCTGGACCTCGAGCTCCGCCGCCGACTCGCCGGTGCTGGGGAGGGCGACCAGCTCGCGCAGGTCGTCCAGCACCCGGCGTGAGTCGACGGCGGCGGTGACCTCGGCCTCGGGCCCGGCGATTCGGGTGCTCACGGCCCGGAGTCTGGCGCAACAGCGTGGCACGGCCCGCGCCACCGTCCGGCTGGGCGACTCTCGCGGCGCGCCACCCTCCGGCCGACGACCCTCGCGGCCCGCCACCCTCCGGCCCGCGCGACCTCCGGCGCGCTACAGCTCCTGGCGGGTCAGCCGCCAGATACCTACGCCGGTGGCCACGACGACCGTCGTCAGGTTGGCGCCCACCACCAGTGGGATGGACACCGGAACGGCGTCGCCGTGCGCGACGGCGCTCGCGAGGTCGGGCAGGATCCAGGGCAGGACCGTCACCACGGGGAGCGGGACCATGCCACCGAAGAACTGGCCGGCGAGGATCGTCCCCACTCCGACCGCGGCCACGGGCCCGCGGCTGCGGAACAGTGTTCCCAGGGCGAGCACGAGCGCCAGGTAGACGAGCACGTGCAGCGCCCACAACGCCAGGGCTCCGGACAGCGGGCCGACCCCGGGGCTCGAGCCCGTGACGGCAAGACTCTCGACGACGTAGACGGCCGCCGGCAGGGCGACGGCCAGGGTCCAGAAGCCGATCGCGTAGCCCCCCAGCTTGCTCAGCAGGAACGACGACCGGGAGATCGGCTTGGACAGCAGCCAGGCGGCGGTGCCGCGTTGTTTCTCCCCCACCACGGCCCCCTGCGTCGTCACGACGACGCCGATCGCCGTGGTCAGCATGCCGAGCAGCAGGAACAGGGTCACCGGGTCCTCGCTCGGGTCGGTGAGCATGACCATCGCGACGACTCCGTTGATCAGGACGAGCCAGGTCACGGCCTGGACCAGCCACTGGCGGGTGCCCCACCACTGCCCGAGCTCCTTGCGCAACAGTGGGGCGAAGCCGCGCCGCCACCCCTCGGTGGTGATGGACCGCAGCTGTGGGCTTCTCGATCCGGCGGGGGAGCGGGGGGTTCCGGTCTCGGTGCTCATCGTGCTTCCTCCTGGACGAGATCGATGAAGAGGTCTTCCAGCGACCGGCGAGTGCGCGCGAACGAGGTCACCGTCGTCCGGCCGTCGGCCAGCACGGTGCGGAGCAGCTCGCTGTCGGCTGCGCCCTCGTCGTCCACCGCGACCGTGAGCGTCGCCAGCTCGCCGGTCGCCGCGGTGCTCACCCCGCTGACCCAGGGTCGGGTGCGCAGCAGTGCCGCCTGAGCGTCCCCCGACCCGTGGACCGTGAGCGTGTACGAGGTGGTGTCGCCGTGCAGCAGCTGCTGTACGGGGGCCTGGGCGACGAGGCGGCCGCCGTCCAGGATCGCGACGGTGTCGCTCACCCGCTCGACGTCGTCGAGGATGTGGGTGGAGTAGAAGATCGTCGTGCGGTCGCGCAGCCGCCGCATGACCTCCAGGACGTCGCGCCTTCCCAGTGGGTCGAGCGCGGCGGCCGGCTCGTCCAGGATCAGCAGCTCGGGGTCGTTGACCTGCGCCTGGGCGATCCCCAGCCGCTGGCGCTCGCCGCCCGAGAAGCCTCGGACCGGCCGGTCTGCCATGTCGTCCAGGCCGACGAGCTCGAGCATCTCGCCCACCCGGTGCTCGATCGCATCGGCGGGTCCGGTGAAGAACAGCCGGGCCGTGAACCGCAGCGTCTGCCGGGCGGTCATGTGGTCGTAGAACTGCGGTTGCTGGGCCAGGTAACCGACGCGTTGACGGACCCCCAGGCTGTCGGCCACGACGTCACGCCCCGCCACCGTGGCGGAGCCGCGGCTGGGCCGGGTCAGGCCGAGGAGGAGCTTGATCGTCGTGGTCTTGCCGGCCCCGTTCGGGCCCAGGAAGCCGAAGATCGAGCCCTTCGGCACGCGCAGATCCAGGCTGTCGAGACCCGTCACGTCCCTGTACACCTTGCTCAGTCCCCGGGTCACGATCGCGTCGGTCCAGTCGTCGGTGGTCATCTCTCGGCTCCTTCCAGAAGGGCGTCGTCGAAGAACCCGACGACTCGGCGCTCGTACTCGTCCGGGCGGGTGCTGAGGCCGGCGGTGTGCCTGGCCTCGGGAATCTCCCACCACGTCGCGTGGCCGCCGGCGGCCACGGCGTACTGGGCGTTGAGCTCCTCGCCGCCGACACCGTGACCGGCACTGATCAGCAGGAGCGGTCGCGGCGCGATCCTGGGGACCAGGTCCTGCAGCGCAGGCGGCGGGCCCTGGCCCGCGAACGCCGACGTGGCCGCCATCGCCACCGCGACGGAGGGCAGCTCCACCCACCGCTTCGCGCCTTCGACGGCATGGTGCTCGCCCAGGGTGCGGATCCCGGCGCCCTCGGACACGACGGCCCGGAGGTCGGTCGACTCGGCCGCCGCCTGCAGCAGCGTCTCACCGCCGACGGACAGGCCGATCCCGCCGACGCGGCCGGCGTCGACGTCCGGCCGACCGCGCAGGAAGGCCACCGCCGCGTGCACGTCCGGCGTGCGGTTCCAGCCGAGCAGGTTCGGCGCCCCTGGGCTCTCGGCCGTGCCCCTGTGCTCGAGGAGCAGGACGCCGTAGCCGTGCTCGACGAGCATCCGGGCGTGTCGGGGGGTCTCGGACGCGCCCGGCACCGCGATCACGGCGGCACCGTTGTGCGACGGGACGTACCACGCCTGGAGGTCGAGTCCGTCCGCAGTGGTGACGGTCACCTCCTCGTGCTGGACGCCGAGGTCGACGTCTCCCGGAGACAGGAGCGTGACGTGGGTGATGACGTACGCCGCCGCGACCGGGACCACGACGACGACCGCGCCGGCCACGCCGGAGGCGACGACCAGGGCTCGGCGCCCCAGGCGTCGCGCGCGTCCCCCGTCGCGCCGGCGGGACCGCCACAGCGTGACGGCGCCGCCGCCGAGAAGCACCAGCCCGGCCGCTCCGGCCAGCAGGCCGCTGTAGTCGTCCCGGGCGAGGACGCCCTCTGTCATGGCCAGCAGCCCCTCGGCAGCGACCGTCAGGCCCAGGACGCCCAGGGCCAGGGTCACGGTCCCGCGCATGCCGGCGTGGCCGCGATGGAAGCAGGCCAGGCCGACGAGCAGGATCGCGAGCAGGATGAGGCCTCCGAGCAGGTGGTCGGCGGCCGTCGTCCCGGGCTCGGGCTGCAGGAACACGTCGTCGACGACGTGGAGCGCGATCAGCGCGATCGCCGTCGTTGTGAGGCGAGTCATCGCGGTGCCGCTGCGTCCCTGGTGCGACTCGGTCGACGACCGGTCACCCGGGCGAGGCGCGCCCGCGCCGCGTCGGCGGCCAGCTCGGCCGAGCGCTGCTCGTGCAGGAGCAGGTGCGTGAAGGTGTTCATGGTCAGTTCCTCCGGGTCCAGGGGTGTCGGTGCTGCGGTCGGTCGGCGTCATCGCCGGACGCCACGGACGGGGATGGTGTGCTCGCGGTCGTGACGGCCGCGGGTGTAGCCGCGCTCGTACTCCACCGACCCGAGCGGGCCGTCGCTGCCGTGCCAGCCGGCTGCGTAGCCCCGCTCGTAGGCGGTCTCGCGGAGGGACTCGGTCGGCCTGCGGTGTCCGTACGTCATGTCTTCGAAGCTAGGCACGGAGGACGTCGTCGCCGATCGGGCGAGCCGCCGGGCGGTGGGCCGCCCGGCGCACGTTGCCGTGGGGTCCTCCCGCTGGATCGGCGGGACGGGGGTGGGGCTGACCAGCCCCTCCCGGTGGGGACGACCGCACCGGTCGTCACAGGTGGCCCCGCCGCTGGAGGCCACGCAGGGCGAACCAGCCGAGGGGGACCGGCAGCCAGACGGTCACGAGGCGGAAGACGAGGACGGCGGGGACGGCCACGGAGGCCCCGTGCCCGGCAGCCGTCAGCCCGGCGACGAGCGCCGCGTCGACGGCGCCCAGGCCGCCCGGGGTCGGGACGAGGGAGCCCAGGGCGGTCCCGGCGAGGAGCACGACCGCGACGGCCCGGAGGTCGGGTGCGCCACCGAAGGCGGCGACGCTGGCGGCGAGGCACAGGACGAGCGCCCCCGTGAGCAGTAGTGACCCGGCCGCGGCCAGGAGCAGCCGCCGGACGGCCACCCGCACGCTCGTACCCAACGGGCCCAGCCCCTGCCGTACCGGGGCGAGCCGACTCCGCAGCCGACGACGGACGGGCGCGATGCCGAGCACCGCGGACGCTCCCAGCACCAGTGCGCCCACCGGCAACCACGCGAGTGGCCCCGGAACCACTCGAGCCAGCGTTGTCTGTTCGCTCGTGACGCCTACCAGGACCAGCAGCAGCATGGTGGTCGCCAGCTGGACCAGCTGCGCGGCGCCGACCGTGGCGACGGCTCCGGGCGTCGGAGCGCCGGCCCGCTGCACGAAGCGGACGTTGACGGCGGCGGCCCCGATCGCGGCCGGGCTGACCAGCTTGGCGAAGCCGCCGGCGAGCTGGGCGGCCACGGTACGACGGAGCTCCAGCTGCACCGGGCTCACCGCCATCAGGTTCACGGCTGCGCCGGCCAGCGTCAGGGTGCTCAGGCACCCCGCCACCAGGACCCACCCCCAGCGTGCGGTCGCCGACACGGAGCCCAGGTCGGTGCCCGCGACGTGCCGGTGGAGGAGCCACGCCGCAACTGCGGCCGCGGCCCACCGGACGAGGGTGCCCATGCGGCCTCCGCGGGTCGAGGTGGGGGGACACCTCGAACGTACGAGCGGCGTGGCTCCGCGCCGACCGTGTCAGCCGCCCACTCCGGGCGTGGCCACACACGGCGGCTGACGTCGCCGAGGTGGTCAACCCCACCCCGGTGGTGGGGCCAGCACGGTGGTCGCCCCGGACGACGCCGGGTCAGGCTTGACGTGTGCACGGTGCAGCTGTGAACGGCGTCCGGGTCCTGGTCGTGGACGACCAGGAGCCGTTCCGCCGCGCCATGGCTGCGGTCGTCGACGCCACGGAGGGCTTCGTCCTCGTCGGCGCCGCCGCGTCGGGCGAGGAGTCGCTCGACGCGGCCGCGGAGCTCCGGCCCGAGCTCGTGCTGATGGACGTCAACCTGCCCGGCATCGACGGCATCGAGGCGTCCCGCCGCCTCCGGTCGCACTCGGAGCGACCGGTCGTCGTCCTGCTGTCCACCTACGACGAGGACAGGTTCGACCTGGCCGGTAGCGGGGCCGCTGCCTACATCGCGAAGGCGGTGTTCGGCCCGGACCGGCTGGTCGAGGTGTGGTCGACCGCCACCGCCTGACCGGGGCTCATCGGGTCACCGGCTCGGCCGTGCCTGGTGCCAGGCCCCGGGTGAGCACGCGCAGCTCCTCGAGTGCTCTCCCCACCTCCTCGAGGTGACGTCCGAGCACCTGCGCGGTCTCCCCGGGAGCCTCCTCCACCAGGATGGCTATCCGGCCCAGGTCCGTCGGAAGGGTGACCAGGTGGGAGACCACGCGGCGGTCGAGGGCGATGGCGAGCCGGGCCCGCTCCCCGTCCCGCGCAGCGAGCAGGTCGCGCCGGGCCTGCTGGAGCTCCTCCCCCTGCCGGGACAGCTCCGCGACCCCGGCCGAGAGCTCGGCCTCGAGGTGAGCGTTCCGCAAGGCGGCGGCGGCCTGGTGGGCGAGGTGCTCGACCAGGCGCCGCCTGTCGGCCGTCAGCGGGCTGTCGGTCACCACGGAGATCCAGCCGACGTGGTCGCTGCGGTCGCGCAGGGCGACCCGGGCCTCGGTGCGGGAGCTCGTCCGGCCCGGGCGATCGCGGGTCCATGTGGCACCGGCCTCCGCCAGGTCCGGGAGGTCGAGCTCCACCAGGACCTGCTGGGCTCCCACCGCCGGGCCGATCCCCTCGGCGAGTCGCGACGTCACCTCACCGGGCGACGGTGCGCGGTCCAGCCCGGCGCTGAAGTCGGTCAGCGCCTCGTACGGGGCGGCCCGCGGCCCGTACACCAGGCGGTCCGCGAACCGCAGCACTCCCCGACGTACGGGTTGGAAGGCGAGGGCGACGGTTGCCGTGGCCAGCAGGGACGGCCAGAAGCGTCCTTGCGCCTGCGCTCCGACTAGCCACCCGATGGCGACGACGACGGCGACGTACCCGGCGGCGACGAAGGCAGTGAGCACGGTGAGGACGATCGCCCGGTTGAGGACGACGTCGATGTCGTAGAGGCGGTACCGGAGGACCGCGAGGCCGGCGGCGACGGGGACAGCGACGACGGCGAGGTGGAGGGGCAGCGTCCGGAGGCGGTCGTCGATGACGTCCCCGAGGCCGAGCGGCTCCACGCCGATCGCGATAGCCAGACCGAGCGCGACGAAGAAGGAGGCCGAGCAGATCCACAGCAGCTGCTGCCGCTCCTCCCCCTCTGCTCGTCGTAGCCGCACGAACACCGAGACGGCCGCGATGAAGACCTCCAGGAGGATGGCGATGACGAGGACGCCGTACACCACCGGCGCGTACGGAGCCATCGTTTCGGCGGTGGCCTCCTCGTAGAGGTGCAACGGTCGCACGTTGGCCACGACGACGAGGACGAACAGCGTCAGCGTCGCGACCACGGCCCAGAGCAGCGGGCGCCAGCGTCGCGTCGGGAGGCTGCCGTCGGGGAACAGGAGGAAGGTCAGGACCAGCAGGGTTCCCGGGACTGCCAGGTCGAACAGGGTGATCTGCCAGGCCAGGATGCGCTCGAGGGACGCCGGCGCGACGTACCCGTCGGCTCGGAGCATGAACGCGTACGCGTCCAACGGGGCCCCCATCGCCAGCGAGATGCCGCCGAGGACGAACAGCCAGCCGATCCGGTGACCGGGTACGCGCGTGACGATCAGCGCTCCGAGACCCGCCATCAGCACCGCGCCGGTGGTCAGGACCGGCCATCCGCTGGACGCCTGCCGTACGGCCGCCCACCCGAAGAACAACCACGTGTGGACGCCGGCGAGGACGACCGTGAGGGCCGCGAGTCCCCACGCCAGCCGGGCCCGGATTGTCATGCGGGCACCGTCCCGTGGCTCCTCGGCGCCGGCACGAGCGCAGCCGGTACCCGCGCGCGCACAGTCACGCCCCGTCCTGGCTGCGACTCCACCGTCAGGGTTCCGCCCACGGCGTCGATGCGGTCCCTCATGTTGGACAGACCGGCCCCTCCGGCGAAGCGCGCGCCGTCCATGCCCCTCCCGTCGTCCTGCACCGTGGCGGTCAGCCCGTGGTCGTCCCCGTGGAGGCGCACATCGACGTGGCGGGCGCCGGAGTGCTTCGCGGCGTTCTGGAGGGCCTCGAGGCAGCAGAAGTAGACCGCGGCCTCTACAGGGGCCGGGTAGCGTCCGACACCGGTGGCCGTCACCTCCACGGGTAGTGCGCTCGTGCCCACCACGGCCTCCAGTGCGGCGGTCACCCCCTCCTCGCGGAGGGACCGTGGGTAGATACCGCGAGCCAGGCTGAGCAACGTCTCGATCGTGAGGCCGGCGGCGTCGCGCTGGGCACTGATCACGGCGGCGGCTCGCTCGGGCGCACGCTGCACCAGCGTCTGCGCCAGCCGGAGGTTCACCGTCAGAGCGACCAGGTGTTGCTGGGCACCGTCGTGGATGTCGCGCTCCAGACGACGGCGCTCGTCGTCCTGCATGTCGACCAGGCGGCGGCGGGACAGCCGCAGCTCCTCGGCGCGTACGGAGAGCTCGGCCAGCCGTTCGGCAAGTTCTGCTCGCAGCCGGGCACCACGCAGGACCAGGCCGGACTGAGCGGCCAGACCGGCGAAGAGCCGTTCCTCCACCGGGGTCAGCGGCCGGCCTTCGGACGTCCGCAGCCGCAGCACGCCCAGCAGCTCCCCGGCGTGGCGAACCTCGTGCGAACGGAGACCGGGCGGGTCCTCGGGTGCCGGCGGGGTCTCGGCATCCACGCCGCGGGGCCAGGTGGCGGCGAGCGCGAGCCGGCCGTGGACGACGAGCCACACCTGGGCCCATTCGGCGCCCGTGCCCTCGGCGAGCACCTTCGCCATCCGGCCGGGCAGCTCCTCGCTGGGATAGGAGCCGATGACGTCGTCGGAGAACCTGCTGAGCACCTCGTACGGGGAGGGCCGACCGCCGTGGACGACACGGGTCGCCAGGCGGTCGAGGCGTGCACGCACCGGTTCGAACCCGAGCGCGACGATCGCCGTCGCGAGCACCGACAGACCCACGTGCGGCGACCGGGTCTGCCCGATCAGCGCCCCGCCGCCGAGGACGACCGTGACGTAGACCACTCCGACGAAGCCGACGAGCCCGGCCAGCACGAGCAACCCGGCCCGACGGTCTCGGGCGGAACCGCGCCACCAGCGCAGGCGTGCCACCCCCGCAGTGTGCTCCTCCTCACGGCCATCGCTCAGGGGCCTTCCCGTACCCCGACGGTGGGGCTGGCCCCACCCCCGGCTCGCACCGGTGGCGCGGGCAGCACCGACGACCCCCGCGGCCAGCACCGGCAGGTCGTGCGCCACGCCCGCTGGGGGAACGGGCCCCTGGCGCCTTTCCTGGCAGCAGGACACCCGACCGGGTGCCGCGTAGACACCAGGAGCCGCCATGACCACCCTGACCATCCAGTCGACGGCCACGCAGGCTGCGGCCCGCGCCGTCGCCGTGACCAAGAAGTACGGCGACGGCGACGCGGCCGTCCTGGCCCTCGACGACGTCACCGTGTCCGTCGACGCCGGCCGGTTCACCGCGATCATGGGCCCGTCCGGGTCTGGCAAGTCGACCCTGCTGCACTGCCTGGCCGGGCTCGACCGTCCGACCTCCGGTGAGATCCACCTCGGGGACACCGAGCTGGGATCGCTGAACGACCGGCAGCTCACCATGCTCCGGCGGGACCGGATCGGCTTCATCTTCCAGTCGTTCAACCTGCTGCCGACCCTCACGGCGGCCGAGAACATCGAGCTGCCCATCCGCATCGCCGGCCGCAAGCCGGACGACTTCTGGGTGCGTTCCGTGGTGGAGACCGTCGGGCTCACCGAGCGTCTCTCGCACCGGCCCCCCCAGCTCTCCGGTGGGCAGCAGCAGCGGGTCGCCGCGGCCCGGGCACTGGCCAGCCGGCCGGACGTCGTCTTCGCCGACGAGCCGACCGGTGCTCTCGACTCGCGGTCGGGCGCCGAGCTGCTCGGCTTCCTGCGCCAGGCCGTCCAGGAGCTCCACCAGACCGTCGTGATGGTGACCCACGACCCGGGCGCCGCCGGATACGCCGACCGGGTCCTCTTCCTCGCCGACGGGCGGGTCGTCGACGAGATGCTCGACCCGACCGCCGACGCCGTGCTCGACTACATGAAGCACCTGGGGGCGTGACGTCGTGTTCACCGCAACCGTTCGCGGGATGCTGGCGCACAAGCTGCGCCTCGTCCTGACCACCGCATCCATCGCTCTGGGGGTCGCGTTCCTCGCCGGGACGCTGATCCTTACCGACACCATGCAGCTCGCCTTCGACCAGCTCTTCGGCAAGGTCTCCTCCGGCACCGACGCAGTCGTCCGGCAGGAGGCTCCGTACGCCGCGGCGGACGGGGTCGGGACGGCGCGGCCGCCGCTCCCGGAGACCGTGCTGGGCGCCGTACGGGGCGTCGACGGGGTCAGCGCCGCCGAGGGCAGCGTCAGTGGCTACGCGTTGCTCACCGACGTGGCCGGCAAGGTCATCCTCTCCGAGGGCGGCGCCCCGACGATGGGGTACAACCTCCCCGTCGACGAGGGGCTGCGCGGGGACGTGACCATCCAGTCCGGCCGTGCTCCTGCCGGGCCGGGCGAGGTCGTCATCGACGCGACCTCCGCCGAGAAGGGTGGGGTCGACCTCGGCTCCACGATCACGGTCCTGTTCCACGGACCGGCCGAGGACTTCACCGTCGTCGGTACCGTGGACTTCGGCGGTGAGCCGGACCTGGGAGGGACGACCTCCGCCTACTTCGAGACGGAGACGGCCCAGCGCGTCCTGGGGATGCCGGGCGCCTTCGAGCAGATCACCGTCGCCGCCGAGGACGGGGTCAGCGAGGAGACGGTCACCGAACGGGTGGACGCAGCCGTCCCCGACCGCGTCGAGACCATCACCGGGGCCGCCCTGGCGAAGGAGTCGTCCGACGCCATCAAGGCGGACCTCGGGTTCGTGACGATGATGTTCATGGTCTTCGCGGCCATCGCCCTCTTCGTCGGTTCGTTCATCATCTGGAACACCTTCGCCATGATCGTGACGCAGCGCTCGCGGGAGATCGCGCTGCTGCGCGCCGTCGGGGCCACCAGGCGCCAGGTGCTGCGCGGCCTGCTCACCGAGGCGCTGCTGCTCGGCCTGGGCTCCTCGGCGGTCGGTGTCGGCCTGGGTGTCGGCGTTGCCTACGGCCTGACCGCGCTCATGGACGTCATCGGGGTCAGCCTGCCCAGCACGTCCATGCAGGTCGAGCCTCGTACGGTCTGGGTGTCCCTGCTGGTCGGCACGGTCGTCACCGTCGTGGCGGCGATCAGTCCGGCCCGCCGGGCGACGAAGGTGCTGCCGGTCGAGGCGCTGCGCGACGCCGTGCCCGGGTCCGGACGGCTGTCCCGTTCCCGCGCCGTGGCGGGTGCCCTGCTCACCGCCGCGGGCGTCTCGTCCCTGCTCGCCGGCCTGTACGCGGACGGTGGAATGGTCCTGGTGGGCCTCGGGGTGCTCGGCAGCGTCCTCGGCGTGACGACCTTGGCCCCCCTCGCGGCCCGGCCGTTCTCGGCGTTCATCGGCTGGCCGCTACGACTGCGCGGCGTCCCCGGTGACCTGGCTCGTCAAAACGCGATGCGCAACCCCCGCCGGACCGCGTCCACGGCGGCCGCCCTGATGATCGGCCTGACCATGGTCGTGAGCATGGGGGTCTTCGCCGACTCGCTCAAGACGTCGTTCGGTGACGTGCTGGCCGGGTCGACCGACGCGGACCTGTTCGTGACCACCTCCAGCCGTCAGGCGGAGGGATTCAGCCCCGAGGCGAGTGCCGCCGCTGCCGACGTGGAAGGCGTGGCGACGGTCTCGTCCCTGGGTTGGGGCGAGATGCGGGTCGACGGCGCCGACACCAACTACTCCTCGGTCGACCCGTCGACCGCCGAGCAGGTGCTGAACCTGGACGTCTCCGCAGGTGAGGTCGCCGACCTCGCCGGCGGTGGGGTCATGGTGGCGAGGAAGGCGGCCGACGAGCACGGCTGGGAGGTCGGGGACACCGTCTCCGCGGAGTTCCCGGCGACAGGCGCGCACGAGCTGGAGGTCGTCGCCGTGTACGACAGCAAGGGCTTCGTCGCCAGCGACTTCGTCCTCGCCGACGACGCCCAGCTGGAGTACGCCGGGAGCCGGCTCGACACCAACGCGCTCGTGCTCGTGGAGGACGGGGCCGACCTGGCCGAGGTCCAGGCGCGGGTCGCCGACGCCCTGGTCGAGCACCCGGACGCCGTGGTCCTCGACCAGGACGGCTACGAGGAGGTTGCCGGCGGCTTCGTCGACAAGCTGCTCGCCTTCGTGACCATCCTGCTGCTGCTCGCCGTGGTGATCGCGCTGCTGGGCATCGTGAACACCCTGGCGCTCTCGGTCCACGAGCGGACCCGTGAGCTGGGGCTCCTGCGGGCTGTCGGCATGACGCAGAGCCAGGTGCGGGCGATGGTGCGCTGGGAGTCGGTCGTGATCTCCGTGCTGGGCGCGTCCTTCGGTGCCGTGCTCGGGATCGGTCTCGGCGCGGCACTCGCCAAGGCAATGGCCGACCAGGGCATCACTGCCGTGTCGGTGCCGGGTCCGCAGATCGCCCTGTACGTGGGGGCGGCCGCGGTCGCGGGTCTGCTGGCAGCGGTGGGTCCTGCGCGGCGCGCGGCCAAGGTCGACGTCTTGCGGGCGGTGGTCACGGACTGACCACTGATCGCCCGACGGCCACCCTCCCCGGCGGGAGGGTGGCCGTCGAGCGTCACCGCTCGGGGCCTGCGGCCTCCAGGAAGGTCAGCACGGCCTTCACCCGGCGGTTGATCTCACCTTCGTCGGTCAGGCCGAGCTTCTGGAAGACCGAGCCGATGTGCTTCTCCACCGCCCGCTCGCTCATGAAGAGCGTGCGGGCGATCGTCGCGTTGGTGCTGCCGGTGGCCATCTCCTGCAGCACCTCGCGCTCCCGGTCCGTGAGGCCGAGCAGCGGGGACCGCGCCTCGGCCGAACGCCGTGCCAGGAGCCCCTCCACGACCTTCGGGTCCAGGGCGGAGCCGCCGCGGGCGACGTCTTGCAGCGCCCGGACGAGCTCGTCCACCTGGGACACCCGCTCCTTGAGCAGGTAGCCGAGTCCGCCGACCCCGTCCTCGAGCAGGGAGACGGCATCCTCCTCCTGCACGTACTGGGAGAGCACCACGACGCCGATCGAAGGGTGCTCCGCGCGGATCCGCTTGGCCGCGTCGATCCCCTCGGTCGTGAAGGTCGGCGGCATCCGGATGTCGGTGAGCACGGCGTCCGGCTGGTGCTCCTCCACCGCCTTGATCAGCGAGTGCGGGTCCGCGACCGCCGCCACCAGCTCGAGCTCGTCGACCTCGGCGAGCAGGGCGACGACACCCTCCCGTACGAGGTAGTTGTCGTCGGCCAGGACCACGCGCAGGGCCATGGCCCGGACTGTAGACCGTGAAGGCAGCCCGGGCCGTGGCAGCGGCGTCAGCCGAGGGGGCCCCAATGATCACGGCAGCCGCGCATGTGGGTGCCCGCCTCGGTGAATGCACCTGGCTCAGCACCCGAGGACGCGGCTGCCGTGATCATTGGAGGGGGACCAGGACGTTGTCGATCACGTGCACGATGCCGTTGCTGGCGGAGATGTCGGTCGCCACGATCGCGGCGTCGCTCGTGGCGGGGGAGACGTCGATCAAGGTGCCGGACGAGGTGGCGGTCAGTGAGGACCCGAGCAGGGTGCTGATCGGCCTGTCGGTCCGGCCCACCACGCTCTTGGCGATCCGCCGGCCGTCGGTGACGTGGTAGAGCAGGACGTCGTCGGCCAGGTCGTTGGCTACGAGGAAGCCGAGCAGCGTGCCCACGGTGCCGTCACCGATGCCCGCAGCGGCCAGTTCGTCGGCGACCTTCTCGAACGCCGCGTCGGTCGGTGCGAAGACGGTGTACTGCCTGCGCCCGTCCAGCGCGGCGTCCAGCCCGGTCGCCTCCAGCGCGGCGGTGAGGTAGGTGAAGTCAGGCGAGGACGACGCGACCTCGTAGATCGTGTCGCTGCCGGGGCGGGCGTTGGCGGCCGCCGGTGCGGCGAAGGCTGTCGCGGCGAGGGCGGCGGCGGCGGTCGTGGCGAGGGTGGCACGGAGGCGTCGGGTCATGGTCTCCCTCTCTCGAGAAATCGGCACGGTCGGTCCGGTGCCGGCTGCACCTGGTGCTTCGGTCGCGAGCGGCCGCCCGGATGCACGTTCGGTGCTGGGAGACTGCGGCCGTGTCGGAGGAGGTCGACCTCGAGGACGCGGTCCGTCGTGCGGCGGTGCTGGCCGACCGGGGTCGCCGGGTGGTCCTCGGGGTCGCCGGGCCGCCGGGAGCCGGCAAGTCCACGGTCGCCGAGGCGGTGGTCCGGGCGCTCGGTCCGGCTGCCGCAGTGCTGGTCCCCATGGATGGCTTCCACCTCGCGGGGGCGGCGCTGCGCCGGCTCGGGCGGGCGGCGCGCAAGGGGGCACCGGACACCTTCGACCGGGCCGGCTACGTGGCGCTGCTCGCCCGGTTGCGGGACGCCTCCGCGGAGGTCGTGTGGGCGCCCGAGTTCCGGCGCGAGATCGAGGAACCGGTCGCCGGCGCCATCGCCGTGGACCCCTCGGTGCCGCTCGTCGTGACGGAGGGGAACTACCTGCTGCTCTGGCCCGAGGTCCGCCCCCTGCTGGACGAGTGCTGGTGGGCGGCCGTCCCCGACCCCGTACGGAGGGAGCGGCTCGCCGACCGCCACGCAGCGTACGGGAAGGACGTGGCGGCGGCGCGCGCCTGGACGGCGGGGCCCGACGAGGCCAACGCCCGGCTGGTCGCCCCCGGCCGGGTGCTGGCCGACCTGGTGGTGCGCGTGGCGTGACCCGCGTGTGGCCCGGGATGGGTGTGTCGGTGGTCCGATGTAGGCAGCGGATCCCGATGTATCGGGACGCCACCTGGCCGACTCTTCCTGTCATGACCGCGACCATGACGAGCGGGTCGCCGCTCACCGACGTCCGTGAGCTGGGGACGGTGCTGGGGATCTGGGCGCACCCGGACGACGAGGCCTTCCTGTCCGCGGGGCTGATGACCATGGCCCGCGCGGCCGGGCAGCAGGTGGCGTGCGTGACCGCGACCTGGGGCGAGCGGGGGACGCCTGACCCGGAGGCCTGGCCGCCGCATCGGATGGCCCAGCTCCGGGCGGCCGAGGTGCGCGCGTCGCTCGCCGTCCTAGACGTCCGGGAGCACCACCACCTCGGTGTCGTGGACGGGACCTGCGCCGACCAGCCCTTCGACGCGATGGTCGACCGCATCGCCGCGATCGTCGCTGAGGTCCGTCCGGACACGGTGGTGACCTTCGGCCCCGACGGGATGACCGGGCACGAGGACCACCAGACGGTCTCCGCGTGGGCGACCGCGGCGTGGCGGGAAGCTGCCCCTGGGGCGCGACTGCTCTACGCGACGACCACCGAGAACTTCGTCGACGAGTGGGCCGAGCTCCACTCGCGCCTCGACGTCTTCCTCGCCGAGGGCCTGCCGCTGCGGACCCGCCGGCACGAGCTCGACGTGGAGCTCGCCCTCTCCGACGAGGTCGCCGACCTCAAGCTGGTCGCACTGCGGGCTCAGGCCAGCCAGACCACCGGTCTGGTCGAGGCCGTCGGTGTCGACGTGCTGCGGGAGTGGTGGCGGACCGAGACGTTCGTCCGCGGCCCGGTCGCCTCGGCCGGGACGTGGGGGACCTGGTCGGTGGCCGCCTGACGGCCGTACGGTCCACCCGTGGAGCGTGGCTGGACCGAGGACGACCGGGTGGCGGTCCGCGACCGCCTCGTCCGACTCGCCGCCGACCTGCCCGGTGTGACGGTGGAGGACGGCTACGGCCACACCGGCTTTCTGCTGCGCGGCCGGCGGATCGCCTGGCTGCTCGTCGACCACCACGGGGACGGGCGGCTGGCGCTCACCGTCAAGGCGCCGCCGGGTGAGCAGGAGGGCCTGGTCGGTACGGATCCGGACCGCTACTTCCGGCCCGCCTACACCGGGGCGTCCGGGTGGGTGGGCGTCCTGGTCGACCCCGCCTCCCGCCCGGACTGGG
>DATHUJ010000116.1:0-6587 GCA_035462375.1 Jiangellales bacterium | reverse complement strand
GCGGCCCCGCAGCCCACCTCGAGGACGCGGCGACCGGCGACCTCGCCCAACAGGCCGGCGTCGGCCTCGTCCAGCCCCTCGGGGCCCCACACGAAGCCGTCATCGCGGAGGAAGTCGCCGTGCTCGGCCTGGTAGCCGTCGGCCGCCCGGTCCCACCACCGGCGGTTGGCCCGGGCGGTCGTCCGCGCGTCCACGGGCCGGCGGTCGACGCCGGCCAGGTCGTCGGTGCCCATGGGGGCATGATGCCCGGAGGGCGAACCTCGGACGGCAGCCGCGGCGGCGTCCCCACCCCGTCGTGGCTCGATTGACCGTGATCGCGGCCGACGGGTAGCCTGTGGGTTGCGCTGTGGGCCTGCGCGACCTCGGACGGAGCAGGCTCGCGCTCGTTCATGTCGATCCACCGGCTCCACCGGCACGTCCACGGGGTCCTCGGCACGGCGATCACCAGGCCCCTGCGCGCAGGCACGACCCCCATGGTCCGACGGAGTCCCCCCTACATGACGAGCAGCCTCGAGGCGACCGCCCCGACCCACACGACCCCCCAGGTCGCGGTCAACGACATCGGTGGCGAGGACGCCTTCCTCGCCGCGATCGACGAGACCATCAAGTACTTCAACGACGGTGACATCGTGGACGGTGTCATCGTCAAGGTCGACCGGGACGAGGTCCTGCTCGACATCGGCTACAAGACCGAGGGCGTCATCCCCTCGCGCGAGCTCTCGATCAAGCACGACGTCGACCCCAACGAGGTCGTCTCCGTCGGGGACACCGTCGAGGCCCTCGTCCTCCAGAAGGAGGACAAGGAGGGTCGGCTGATCCTGTCCAAGAAGCGCGCCCAGTACGAGCGCGCCTGGGGCACGATCGAGAAGATCAAGGAAGAGGAGGGTGTCGTCACCGGCACCGTCATCGAGGTCGTCAAGGGTGGCCTGATCCTCGACATCGGCCTGCGCGGCTTCCTCCCCGCCTCGTTGGTGGAGATGCGCCGGGTGCGCGACCTCCAGCCCTACGTCGGCAAGGAGATCGAGGCCAAGATCATCGAGCTGGACAAGAACCGCAACAACGTGGTGCTGTCCCGCCGCGCCTGGCTCGAGCAGACCCAGTCCGAGGTGCGCTCGACCTTCCTGCAGACCCTGCAGAAGGGGCAGATCCGCAAGGGCGTCGTCTCCTCGATCGTCAACTTCGGCGCCTTCGTCGACCTCGGCGGCGTCGACGGCCTCGTGCACGTGTCCGAGCTGTCCTGGAAGCACATCGACCACCCGTCCGAGGTGGTCGAGGTGGGCCAGGAGGTCACCGTGGAGGTCCTCGACGTCGACATGGACCGCGAGCGGGTCTCCCTGTCGCTCAAGGCCACCCAGGAGGACCCCTGGCAGCAGTTCGCCCGGACCCACCAGATCGGGCAGATCGTGCCCGGCAAGGTCACCAAGCTCGTCCCCTTCGGCTCGTTCGTGCGCGTCGACGAGGGAATCGAGGGCCTGGTGCACATCTCGGAACTGGCCGAGCGCCACGTCGAGATCCCCGAGCAGGTCGTGCAGGTCGGCGGCGACGTCATGGTCAAGGTCATCGACATCGACCTGGAGCGCCGGCGCATCTCGCTGTCGCTGAAGCAGGCCAACGAGGTCGCCACCGCCGAGCACGTCGCCGAGCACTTCGACCCCACGCTCTACGGCATGGCCGCCACCTACGACGACCAGGGCAACTACATCTACCCGGAGGGCTTCGACCCGGAGACCAACGAGTGGCTGCCCGGCCACGAGGAGCAGCAGGCCGCCTGGGAGAAGCAGTACGCCGAGGCGCACGACCGCTGGGAAGCTCACAAGAGCCAGATCGAGAAGTCCAAGGAGACCGAGGTCGAGACGACGACGACGACGGAGCCGTCCTCGTACACCTCCGAGCAGCCTGAGGACTCGGGCACGCTGGCCTCCGACGAGGCGCTCCAGGCTCTCCGCGAGAAGCTCACCGGCAACTGACGCGCATCCTGCGCCGGACCGACGGCCCGTCCCTTCGGGGGCGGGCCGTCGGCCTGTCCCGGGGCCTGTCGCCGCGGCACCGCGTCCACCCCGCCCGTACGGTGGGGGAGTGAGGTCCGGGGACAGGCGCCGTTCGCGGCGGCTCGCCGTGGGCGCGGTCCTCGGCGTCCTCGCCGTCCCGGTCGCGGGCTGCTCCGACGAGGCGGCGTCGCCCGACCTCCCGTTCTCGGCAGGCGACCCCCCGCAGACCTTCAGCGTCGCGGCGGAGACCTCGCCCACGGCGACCTCGGAGGAGCCCGGGGACGCCTCGGTGCCGGAGTCGTGCGGAGACCTGGCGTCCGTGACCCAGGTAGTGGACGTGCTGGGAGCGCCGCTCGAGGGGTCGGGCACGTTCGTCTACGCCGGACCGCTGCCGGAGTCCGGCCGTACGGCCAGGATCACCTGCGGGTACGGCGTGGAGCCGGGGTCCGAAGGGCAGGCCGGGACGCCGTCGGTGGAGATCACGATGAACGGCTACGTCGACGCCGAGACGGCCCGCGGTCGGTTGGACGGGAGCGTGGAGTCGGCCCGCTCGCAGGGCGACGCGACCGCGGCCGTCGAGCTGGACGGTCGACCGGGCTTCGTGCTCGCGGACGCCGAGGACGTCAGCTACGTCGTGGCCGACGGTGCCCGGACGCTGGTCGTCACCGTCCGGCGCGGGGTCGTGAGCACGTCGGCCGAGCGGCTGGTCCTGCTCGACCTCGCCGCCCTCGCCCTGGGGTTGCCGCTGTCGGGGGAGACGGCCGGGTGAGGCTGCACGTGGGGCTGACGGGCGGGATCGGGTCCGGCAAGAGCGAGGTGGCCAGGCTGCTCGCTGCACGCGGCGCGGTGGTGGTCGACTCCGACGTCCTGGCCCGTGAGGTCGTCGCCCCGGGGACCGACGGGCTCACCGAGGTGGTGGCCGCCTTCGGTCCGGAGGTGCTCACCCCCGCCGGTGAGCTGGACCGTCCGGCGCTCGGCCGGCTGGTCTTCGCCGACCCGTCGGCCCGGGCCAGGCTGGAGGGGATCGTGCACCCCCGGGTCCGGCGCCGGGCCGCCGAGATCGCAGCCGCGGCCGCCGCCGACGCAGTAGTCGTGCACGACGTCCCCCTCCTGGTCGAGACCGGTCAGCAGGACCGGTTCGACGAGGTGGTCGTCGTCGACGTTCCCGAGGAGGTCCAGGTCGACCGGCTGGTCCGCGTCCGTGGGATGGACGAGGGGGACGCCCGCGCCCGGATCGCCGCGCAGGCCTCCCGTACCGACCGGCTCGCGGCGGCGACCGTCGTCATCGACAACTCCGGGTCTCTGGACGCCCTGCGGGCTCGTGTTGACGAGGTCTGGGACGACCTGGTTGCCCGTACCCGTCAGTAGGTGGTCGTGGCCCCCGTGCCCTCTTGGCGTTCCGGGTATCCACCCCCATAGGTTGAGACGTCCGTCGCTCACTGGGGAGGCGTGTCGGTGTTCGCACGAGTCGCCGTGGTCAACCGTGGTGAGGCCGCCATGCGGCTCGTCCACGCCGTGCGGGAGATCGAGGCCGAGGGTCGCGGGCCGATCGAGGTCGTTGCCCTGCACACCGAGGCCGAGGGAGGGGCGAAGTTCGTCCGTGAGGCGGACCTCGCCTACGACCTGGGGCCGGCCTCCGCCCGCCCGTACCTGGACCACGCCGTGCTGGAGCGCGCATTGCGCGAGACAGGGGCGGACGCGGCCTGGGTGGGCTGGGGGTTCGTCGCCGAGGACCCGGCCTTCGCGGAGCTCTGCGAGGACATCGGGGTCACCTTCGTCGGCCCGAGCGCGGAGTCGATGCGGCGGCTGGGCGACAAGATCGGCGCCAAGCTGCTGGCCGAGGAGGTCGGCGTCCCGGTCGCCCCGTGGAGCCGCGGACCGGTGGACGACCTCCGAGCGGCCGAGGCGGCGGCCCGCGAGATCGGCTACCCCCTGATGCTCAAGGCGACCGCCGGTGGGGGAGGCCGCGGGATCCGGGTGGTCGGGTCGGACGCCGAGCTCGCCGAGGTCTTCGAACGTACGCGCGACGAGGCCCAGCGTGCCTTCGGCAGCGGGGTCGTCTTCCTCGAGCGCCTGGTCACCGGGGCCAGGCACGTGGAGGTCCAGGTCATCGCCGACGGCCAGGGCACGGCGTGGGCCCTGGGCGTGCGCGACTGCTCGGTCCAGCGGCGCAACCAGAAGGTCATCGAGGAGTCGGCGTCGCCGCTGCTGGACCCGGACCAGGTCGCGGAGCTCAAGGCCTCCGCCGAGCGGCTCGCCCTGGCCGTCGGCTACCGCGGCGCCGGCACCGTCGAGTTCCTCTACCACCCGGGTGAGCGCAGCTTCGCCTTCCTCGAGGTCAACACCCGGCTGCAGGTCGAGCACCCGATCACCGAGCTGACCACCTCCTTCGACCTGGTCAAGGCGCAGCTGCACGTCGCGGCAGGCGGCCGCCTCGAGGGCGCGCCTCCGGTCGAGTCCGGGCACGCAGTCGAGGCGCGGCTCAACGCGGAGGACCCCGACCGAGACTTCGCGCCCGCGCCAGGCCGGGTGAGCCTCTTCGTCCAGCCTTCAGGCCCCGGGGTACGGGTCGACACCGGGGTCGCCGCGGGCGACACCATCCCCGCCGACTTCGACTCGATGATCGCCAAGATCATCGCGTACGGGCGGGACCGCGACGAGGCCCTGGCCCGCCTGCGGCGCGCCGTCGCCGACACCACGGTCGTGATCGAGGGCGGTGCCACCAACAAGAGCTTCGTGCTCGACCTCCTCGACCAGCCCGAGGTCGTCGACGGCACGGCCGACACCGGGTGGATCGACCGGGTGCGCGCGGAGGGCCGGCTGGTGTCGCACCGGGACGCTGGGGTCGCCCTCGTGGCCGCCGCGATCGACGCCTACGAGGACGAGCTGGGCGTCGAGTTGGCGCACTTCCTCGAGACCTCGTACGGGGGCCGGCCGCAGGCGCGCCACGAGGTCGGGCGGGCGATCGACCTCAAGCTGCGCGGCGTCCCGTACAAGGTCAGCGTCGCCCAGACCGGCCCGCGCAGGTTCCGCGTCGGCATCGGGGCGGGCGCCCAGGCCCGCGTCGTCGACGCCGAGGTCGAGCGTCTGGACGGCTACGCGAGCCGCCTCGTGGTCGGCGACCGCAGGTTCCGTCTGGTGACGGCCACCCACGGGCCGGTGCACCTGGTCGAGGTGGACGGCGTGACCCACCGGATCAGCCGGGACGAGGGTGGAGTGATGCGCTCGCCCGCACCGGCCCTGGTGGTCGCGGCACCGGTCGAGGTCGGGGCCGAGGTCGAGGCCGGGGCACCGGTGCTGGTCCTCGAGTCGATGAAGATGGAGACGGTGCTCGTGGCGCCGTTCCCCGCCCGAGTGCGCGAGCTGATGGCGGCGACGGGCAGCCAGGTGGAGACCGGGGCGCCGCTCGTCCGGCTGGAGCCGATCGGCGACGGCGATGCCGCAGAGCCGGCGGCGGGCACGGCCGCGGGTGCCGAGGAGGTCGAGCTCCCCGAGCAGTTCAACGGCTCGGCGGCGGACCGGGCGGCCCGCGGACTCGACGGCCTGCGCAGCCTGGTGTTGGGCTTCGACGTCGGCCCGGGCGAGGAGGGCCGGACCCTGGCCGCCTACCTGGAGGCCCGGGCCGAGCTGGCCGGCGGGGAGGGCCCACCGCTGGGCGAGGAGATCGACGTCCTGCGAGTCTTCGCCGACGTCAGCGACCTGAGCCGCAACAAGCCCGAGGCGGAGGAGTCCGAGGACACCCGGGTGCACAGCCCGCGCGAGTACCTCCACTCGTATCTCCACAGCCTCGACGTCGAGCGGGCCGGGCTGCCCGAGGCGTTCCGGGCGAA
Organism: Jiangellales bacterium; assembly: GCA_035462375.1. Lineage (GTDB taxonomy): Bacteria > Actinomycetota > Actinomycetes > Jiangellales > Jiangellaceae > DASTQL01. Next base: position 769 of record DATHUJ010000116.1, on the reverse strand, counting down.
GCTCACCCGGGTGCTCGGCCACTACGGCGTCGAGGACCTCGACCGGACGACGGCCCTCGAGGAGGCGGTCTTCCGGGTCTTCCTGGCCCAGCAGCGGACGGCCTCGGACGTCGTCGTGGTGACGACGCTCCTGCAGCAGTGGATGGCCGAGCCGGCTCCGACAGGTGAGCTGGCGGAGGAGGCTCACGAGGTCCTGGACCACCTGGTCCTGGCGACCCAGCTGCGCTTCCCCGTCGTGGGTGACCTGGCCCGCAGCGTGCGCTTCCGGTGGTTCGACCAGCCGGAGGTGGACCGGGCCCGCGCCGGGGTGCTGGCCCAGGTCCGGGACGAGCTCGAGTACCTCTCCGCCGAGCCGGCGGCTCCCGACCACGCGGCCAGGCTCGACGCGCTCGTGGCCATCCCCGAGCAGATCGTCGGCTTCCTCGCCGAGCGGCTCGAGCGGGGGATTCCTCAGCGCGAGCCGATGCTGGAGGTGCTGGCCCGCCGGCACTACCTGGAGTACGAGCTGCACGACCTGCGCGCCGTCTCGCTGGGTGAGCGGCCGGCCGTCCTCGCCGACTACTCGCTCGACGACCGCCCGACCCACCTCGTCTCGACGGTCGGGACCCTCGACGAGCTGGCCACTCCCGACGCGGCCGGCGGCCTGGTGGCGCAGCTGGACGCGGCCGTGGACGACGCGCCGCCGGGGCACGCGTCCGTCGTCGACCTCTACCTGAGCTGGCCGGACGCGCCGGACGACCCCGACGAGGCGTGTGCCCGCCTGCGCAAG
>DATHUJ010000115.1:0-12365 GCA_035462375.1 Jiangellales bacterium | reverse complement strand
CGTCGGGCACCCGGCACGGGCGGCGCCGTCAACCGGCGAGCACCAAGGCGATGACGGCGGCCACACCGAGCCACAGCGCCGCCCAGACCCACCGGTCGTCGCCCGCGTCGACGAAGCCGCGCGCCAGGCGCGTGAGCGGTCCTCGGCCGCCGAGACCGCCGGCGCGCCGCCACATGCGGGAGACGGCCAAGTTGACCAGGACCACCGAGGTGCCGACGACGGTGCAGTAGAGGCACAGGGCGCCGAGGACGAACGTCGTCTGCGCCAGGTACCAGAGGGTGAAGCCGAGCATGCCCAGGGCCAGCGCCTCGAGCACCCGCAGGTAGCGCAGCGAGAGGGCACCGCCCAGGGCGGCGGCCAGTCCGGCGGAGAGGAAGGCGCTGAAGACCGCGAGGCCGACCATCGCGTTGGGCACGCCCAGGGCCGAGGACTGCCAGGCGGTGAGGACGGACCCGCAGGACAGCACGCTGCTGATGTCGCAGACCAGCGGGGCCTGAGGGTTCTCCGCGAGCGCGATCCGGTCCAGCAGCTGCATCGCCGTGACGAGGACCCCGGCTCCGCCGGCGACGGCCACCAGGGCACCGAGGCGTCCCTGACCGGTACTCGCCGGCGGGGCACCGGGCCGCTCGGGTCCGGAGGCGATCGATCTGGTGGGCGCCATGGCCTCAGCCTGGTCGGTTGCCGAGCCCTCGTCGGCGGCCGTTGCTCATCACCGAGCGGGCCGGAGGTCCCGTCCGGCCCTGGTGAACCACATCACGACCGGGCGGGATAGCCAGGTGAGGCTTGCCTAACTAGAGTGTCGCCCGCACCTGGCGCTCACTCGACTCCGGAGGCCTCGCTCCATGCGATCCCGTCACCTGCTCAGCGCGGCGACCGCCGCCGCCCTCGCCCTGTCGCTGGCCGCCTGCGGAGACAGCGACGCCGCCGGCGACGGGACGACCGAGGAGTCCTCCGCGAGCCTCGTGGTCTACTCCGGCCGCAACGAGGACCTCGTCCAGCCGATCATCGACCGGTTCACCGAGGAGACCGGGATCGAGGTCGCCGTCCGCTACGCCGGCACCGGCGAGCTCGCGGCCCAGCTCCTCGAGGAGGGCGATCGCACGGAGGCCGACGCTTTCTTCGCCCAGGACGGCGGGGCCCTCGGTGCGATCGCCAAGGAGGGACTCTTCGCGGAGCTGCCCGAGGAGACCCTGGACCGGGTCGACGAGCGCTTCCGCGCAGACGATGGCCGCTGGGTCGGCGTCAGCGGCCGCGCCCGGGTCGTCGCCTACAACCCCGACGAGGTGCCGGAGGAGGAGGTGCCCCGCTCCGTGCTGGAGCTCACCGACCCGCGCTGGTCCGGCGAGGTCGGCATCGCCCCCACCAACGCCTCCTTCGAGGCCTTCGTCACCGGGCTGCGCGTGCTGGAGGGCGACGACGCCGCCCGCGCCTGGCTGGAGGGCATGGCCGCCAACGACGTCGAGATCTTCGACAACAACAACGCCGTGCTCGACGCCGTCGACAACGGCGTCGTGTCACTGGGGTTGATCAACCACTACTACTGGTACGAACGAGTGGCCGAGCTCGGCGAGGACGGCATCACCGCCCGCCTGGTCTTCCCCGGTGGCGGGGACCCCGGGGCCCTGGTCAACGTGGCCGGCGTGGGTGTGGTCGCCACCACCGACGACGAGGAGGAGGCACAGCAGTTCGTCGACTACCTCCTCTCGGAGGACGCGCAGACCTATTTCGCAGAGGAGACGAAGGAGTACCCCCTGGTCGAGGGAGTCGAGACCGACGCCGCGCTGCCTCCGCTCGAGGAGCTCGACCCCCCGGCGATCGACCTGTCCGACCTCGACACGCTGGCCGAGACCCAGACGATGATCCAGGAGGCCGGGTTGAGCTGATGGTCGGACCGGCGCTGACCCACCCGCCCGTCCCCGGCGCCGCCGGGGGTCGGGCGGGCGGTACGTCCTCGCGCCGGCGCACGCGGCCACCCGCGGTCCTGCTCGTCCCTGCCCTGGTCGCGGCCGCAGTCGCGCTCCTCCCGCTGGTCTACCTGGCGGTCCGCGCCTTCGAGCGCGGTCCCGAAGTGGCGCTCGAGATCGTCTGGCAGGAGCGCACCCTGCGCCTGGTGCTGCGCAGCCTGCTGCTCGCGGCGGTCGTCACCGGCCTCTCCCTGGTGGTGGGCGTGAGCCTCGCCTGGCTGACGAGCCGGGCCCGGCTCCCCTTCCGGCGCGTCCTCATGGTCCTCGCGGCGCTGCCCCTGGCCGTGCCGACGTACGTGGCCGCCTACATCTGGGTGTCGTTCTTCCCCCGGATCCCACCGTTCGGCGGCTCGGTGCTCGTGCTGACGCTGTGCACCTACCCGTACGTGCTCCTCCCGGTCCGCGCCGCGCTGCAGGGCACCGACCCGGCCCTCGAGGAGGTGGCGCGCTCCCTCGGGCGGGGCCGCTGGCGTACGGTCCTCACGGTCACCCTCCGGCAGGTGCGGCCCGCCATGGCGGCCGGGGGGTTGCTGGTCGCCCTCTACGTGCTCTCGGACTTCGGCGCGGTGTCGCTGCTGCGCTTCGACTCGCTGACCCGGGTGATCTACACCAGCTACCGGTCCAGCTTCGACCGCACACCGGCCGCGGTCCTGGGCCTGGTCCTCGTCCTGGTCACGATCACCATCGTGTGGGCGGAGTCCCGCAGCCGCGGGCGGGCGGCGCAGGCGCGACTGGGGACCGGGGCCGCACGGCGGCACGTGCCCGTACACCTCGGCCGAGGGGGCACGGCACTCGCGCTGGCGTGGGCGGGTGCGGTCGCCGGGCTCGCAGTCGCCTTCCCGCTGGCCGGTCTGGTGCGTTGGTTGGCCGCCGGGAGCTCGGCCGGAATCGCCGTGCCGCGCGTGCTCGAGGCCGCGAGCTCGACGGTCTGGGTCTCCGCACTCGGGGCCGTCCTCACCGTGGGGTTGGCGATCCCGGTCGGCGTCCTCGCGGTGCGGTACCGGGGACGCCTCGTCTCCGCCGTCGAGCAGGCCGCCTACGCCGGGCACGCCCTTCCGGGCATCGTCGTCGCCCTCGCGCTGGTCTTTTTCGTCGTGCGCTACGCCTACCCCGTCTACCAGCGCACCCCGCTGCTGGTGCTCGCCTACGCCGTCCTCTTCCTCCCCGCCGCCGTCGGCGCCGTACGTGCGTCGGTCGCCCTCGCGTCGCCGGTGCTCGAGGAAGTGGCGCGCTCGTTGGGCCGCAGCCCCCTGCAGGCCTTACGCGACGTCACGCTTCGCGTGGCCGCGCCCGGCGTGGCCGCGGGGGCCGTGCTGGTCTTCCTGACCTGCATGAAGGAGCTGCCGGCGACGCTGCTGCTCCGGCCCACCGGGATGCAGACGCTCGCCACGGAGCTGTGGTCCCGCACGACCGTCGGTGCCTACGCGGCCGCGGCCCCCTACGCCGCGCTGCTGGTCCTGCTCGCAGCGGTCCCCACCTTCCTGCTGACCACGCGGTCGGCGACACTGGGTGCCGGAGGTGAGCGGTGAGCGAGCTGGTGGTCCGGGGGCTGGAGAAGTCCTACGGCGACGTGTCGGTGCTGCGCGGCGTCGACCTCAGCGTGCCCGAGGGCGCCCTCGCCGCGGTCCTGGGCGCCTCCGGGTGCGGCAAGACCACCCTGCTGCGCATCGTCGCCGGCTTCGACACCGCCGACCGCGGCATGGTGAAGCTCGGCGGCACAGTGGTGTCGCTCCCCGGCGCCCACGTGCCGCCGGAGCGCCGTCGGGTCGGTGTCGTCCCCCAGGAGGGAGCGCTGTTCCCGCACCTCACCGTCGCTGGCAACGTCGGCTTCGGGCTGTCGCGCGCCGGGCGGCGCGGGCCGCGCGTCGAAGAGGTGCTCGAGCTGGTCGGCCTCGCGGGCTACGGCCCCCGCATGCCCTACGAGCTGTCCGGCGGCCAGCAGCAGCGGGTCGCACTGGCCCGGGCGCTCGCGCCGGAGCCGGCCCTGGTCCTGCTCGACGAGCCCTTCAGCGCCCTGGACACGGGCCTGCGTGCGGCGGTGCGCGACGACGTGCGGGCCGCACTGCGCACGGCCGGTGCCACGGCGGTCCTGGTCACGCACGACCAGGAGGAGGCCCTGTCGATGGCCGACCTGGTCGCAGTCATGGACGGGGGGCGGATCGCCCAGTCCGCCCCGCCCGGGGACCTCTACAACGCCCCGGCCGACCTCGGCGTCGCGACGTTCGTCGGCGAGGCGGTCGTGCTCGATGTCGTCGCCGCGGGCGCGTCCGCGGAGAGTGCTCTGGGTCCGCTGACGCTCCGGCACCCGGCGGCACCCGGGCCCGGCCGCGTGGTCGTGCGTCCCGAGCAGATCACGGTCGGCCGACCGGGCGACGGGGTGCCCGCTCGGGTCACCGGGACCGTCTTCTACGGCCACGACGCGCTGGTCCGGCTCGAGCTCGACGGCTACGCCGGGATCCCCGTGGCCGCGCGGCAGCAGGGGGCTCCGCAAGCCGTGGCCGTCGGCGACAGCGTTGCGGTGCAGGTGGTGGGTCCGGTGTCCTTCTACCCCGCGCCGTGACGACCACGACGACCCCGCGGCTGAAGGGGGCTCGCCTGCTCTTCGCCGCCATCGTCGTGGTGCACGTGGCGGTGCTCTACCTGCCCGACCCGCCGTCGGTGGGCGTGACCACCGTCCCGTACGGGGACGTCCTCGTGCACGTGCTGGTCTTCGGCGCGGTCATGTGGACGGGGCGGCTCGCCCAGCTGCCCGTCGGGCTGCTCGTAGTGCTGCTGGTCGTTCACGCGGTGCTCAGCGAGACCGTGCAGCACGCGCTGCTCCCGGGGCGGGGCGGCGAGCTCTCCGACGTCGTGGCGGACCTGGCGGGCGTGGTGCTCGGCCTGCTCCTGCCCGTACCGCGCCGGGAGCCGTCGTGACCCCGCTGACCGGTCGGCTGCTCGTGGCGACGCCGTCGCTCGCCGACCCGAACTTCGCCCGCACCGTGGTCCTCCTCCTCGAGCACGGCGACGACGGAGCGCTCGGGGTCGTGGTGAACCGGCCCACCGACATCCCGGTCTCCGAGGTCCTGCCGGACTGGCAGCCGGTCGTGAGCAGCCCGGGAGTCCTCTTCCAGGGCGGCCCGGTGAGCCTGGACAGTGCGCTCGGGCTGGTCGCGCCGGTGGGCGACGAGCTGCCGCCCGGCGCGCGGCAGGTGTCCGGCGGCCTCGCGCTGGTCGACCTCGACACCCCGACCGACCAGGTCGTACCGCAGATCTCCGGGGCACGGATCTTCGCCGGTTACGCCGGGTGGGCCGTCGAGCAGCTGGAGAAGGAGATCGAGGAGGGGGCGTGGTACGTCGTCGACGCCCTGCCGGTCGACCCGTTCCGCGCCGACGCCGCCGACCTGTGGCGGCTCGTGCTTCGCCGCCAGCGTGGTCCGCTCGCGCTGCTGTCGACGTTTCCGGCGGACCCTGCGCTCAACTGAGCCGCCCGCCCCCTATGACACGTTCACCACCCTCGTCGGGCCACCCCAAGGCGTCGACGCCAGGTGGTCGCCCGATCAGCCTCGTGGTGGCTCCGGTGAGGACCGCAGGAGCGGGGCGATCGCGCCCAGGACGGCCACCTGCGAGGACGGGCCATCACACCGACGCTCGGCCGCCCGGGCCTCCGTACACTCGGAGGGTGAGCACCCAGATGAGCCCCGGTTCGCAGACGGTCGAGGACCGGCGCACGCAGCCCTCGACCGGCGACGGCGACCATGAGCGGTTCTCGCACTACGTGCCCAAGGACAAGCTCATGGACGCCATGGTCAACGGCACGCCCGTCATCGCCCTGTGCGGCAAGGTGTGGGTGCCGTCGCGAGACCCCCAGCGCTATCCCGTGTGTCCCCAGTGCAAGGAGATCTGGGCGAAGATGCCGCCCGGCGGTGGGGACCAGGGCGGCGACCAGGGCTGATCCGGCCCGACCCCCGCGGCCCCCGCCCGTCCCAGTCGATCCATCGGTGGACGAACCGGGCGCTCCCCCGCGGCCTGCCCGATGTCTCCACCGATGATCGATTGGGGTGCGAAAGGTGCCGGCGGCGGAGGATCTATGCCGCTGCCCGGGCCACCAGCACGCCCACCCGCTGGACCAGATTGTTGGCCATGCCCTGACGGTTCCACGGCTGCTCGAGTGGCTGACCGCCCTCGCCGTCGAAGGCCCGGGCAGACAGCTCGTACGAGCCGGGCTCCGCGTTCCATGCGTTCTTGAAGCGTCGCCAGGCGTACGGGTGGCGCGGGTCGGGCGGGTCGAGGTCGGCCTCCGCCCAGGTGCTCCCGCCGTCGGTGCTCACCTCGACCAGCGAGACGGGAGAGCGACCGGACCAGGCCCGGCCCTCCAGCAGACACCTGCCGGGGCGCACCACTCGGACGCGGGACAGGAAATCCGGGAACCCCGGGGGCACCAGGAGGGCGCGCGGCCGGATCCGTGTGACCGGTTCGCCGGCGTCGTCCGGGTCCTCGTTCGCGAGCCGGTAGGCGACGGCGTTCTGGTAGCCGTCGAAGCCTCGCCTCAGCACCTCGACAGAGGTGAGCCACTTGACGTGCGCCATGCCGTACCAACCGGGGACCACCAGCCGTACGGGGAAACCGTGCTGCGGCGGGAGTGGCGCACCGTTCATCGCCCAGGCCAGGACGACGTCCTCGCGGAGGGCCTCGGCCAAAGGCAACCCGCGTGCGTAGTCCTGCTCGACCCCCCGCTCGATCCCGTGGTCGGCTCCGGTGAAGGCGACGTCGACCGCGTCGTCGCCGATGCCCGCCTCGCGCAACAGCGGGGCGAGCGGTGTGCCCGTCCACTCGGCGGTTCCGACCGCCTCGACCAGCCACGGCTGGCTCACCGGCCGGGGCTCCAGCCGCGCCCGGCCGTTGCCCGCGCACTCCAGTGTCACGCGCTGGGTCACCACCGGGCGTGCCTGCAGGTCGGCCAGGCTCAGCGTGAGCGGGTTCCGTATCGCCCCGCCGATCGTCAGGCGCCAGGTCTCGACGTCGAGGAAGGGCACGTCGTAGTGGGTGAGCAGGTAGTGCAGCCCCAGTGGCGTGACGTCGTGCCGCAGGGCCTCGAGCAGGAACCCGTGGTTCCGGGTCGCCAGCCCGAGCTCGTCGAGACCGACCCCCTCACCGGGTGCCGCAACCCGGGCGGGTTCGCTCAGCGCCCGCAAGGCCGTACCGTCGCTCATGCCTCCGGTCTACAGGAGCAGGGGGGTCGGTGGAAGCCCCGGTGACGGTCCGGCTCCCACCGAGGGCCTGTCAGGAGCATCGCTAGGATTGGTTGGTGACGGGGACGAACCTCCGGCCCGACGCCGGACGCGAGCCGTCGCTGCCCGCCGAGGGGATACTCGGCCCGCGGCGGCGTCGGCTGACGGTCGGCATCGTCGCCACGATCCTGCTCGTCGCCTTCGAGGCGATGGCGGTCGCGACCGCGATGCCGATCGCTGTGCGGGACCTGGAGGGGCTGCCCCTCTACGCGTGGGCGTTCTCGGGCTTCTTCACCGCCAGTCTGGTGGGGATGGTCGTCGCGGGTGGGCTGTGCGACCGGCGCGGGCCGCGACTGCCCCTGGTCGCCGGGGTGGCGACGTTCACCGCCGGCCTGGTCGTCGCCGGGGTGGCTCCGTCGATGTGGCCCTTCATCCTGGGCAGGGCGACCCAGGGGCTGGGCGGCGGGCTCGTCATCGTCGCCGTGTACGTGGTCGTGGCCCGGGCCTATACCGAGGACATCCGGCCGCGGATGTTCTCGGCCATGGCGGCCGCGTGGGTGCTGCCGTCGATCGTCGGCCCGCTGGTCGCAGGCACGCTGGCCGACCGGGGGCTGTGGCGGCTGGTCTTCCTGGGCATCGTCCCGCTGGTCCTGCTCCCGCTCGTCCTGGTCATGCCGTCGCTCCGCGCGGTGGACGGGCCGCCGCCGACAGGTCCGGTGGTCCGGCGTGGGCGGCTCCGGCTGGCGCTCGCCGCCGCTGCGGGGATGGGCCTGCTGCAGTACGCCGGTCAGCGACGCGACCTGGTGGCGCTCGGGTTCGTGCTCGTCGCCCTCGGGCTGGTCGTCCCGAGCGTCCCGCGGCTGCTGCCGCGCGGGACGCTGCGATTCGCCCGCGGCCTGCCCACCGTCGTGGCCATGCGAGGGGTTCTCGCCGGTGCCTTCTTCGGGGCCGAGGCCTTCGTCCCGCTCATGCTCGTGGAGGAGCGCGGCCTCTCGGCCACCCTGGCAGGCCTGGCGCTGACCGGCGGAGCCCTGGGTTGGGCGGCCGGCTCGTGGTACCAGGGGCGCCCGCGACTGCGGATGCCGCGCTACGTCCTCGTACGGGTGGGGTCGGGCATCGTCGCGGCCGGCATCGCGGGCGTCGCGCTGGTGCTGGTACCGACGGTCCCGGCCCCCGTCGCCGCCGTGGCGTGGACTCTCGGAGCGGTCGGGATGGGGATGAGCATGGCCAGTCTGTCCGTCCTGCTCTTCGAGATGTCGCCGCCACGGGACCAGGGCGCCAACTCGGCCGCCCTCCAGATCACCGACGCGCTCTTCTCCATCACCTTCGTCGGGCTGGGTGGCGTGATCTTCAACGCCACCCACCGGCCCGGTGGTGACACCGAGCCGGCGGTCTTCGCGGCCATCTTCGCCGTGATGGTCGCGCTGGCGTCCTTCGGTGCGGTGGTCGCCGGTCGGATGCGCCCACGGGGCTGATCCCGAACCCTGGTCGGTCGTCGTCCTCTCGTCGGCCGCGGGTAGGGTCGGGCGCCGAGGCCGGGCCTCCTACCCGAGCCGCGCCCCGTGGGGACGCCGGGGGCGTTGCGGGCGTAGCAGCAGGCGGCGCTGGACGACTACCTCGCCCGGGGGCTACGCGACTACCTGGCGGTGGCGACGCCTGGGGCGGGCAAGACGGCCTCGCCATGCGGTCGCGGCCGAGCTGCTCGAGCGACGGGTGGCCCACCAGCTGACGGTGGTCGCGCCACCAAGCACCTCAAGCGTCAGTGGGCCGAGGTGCAGCGCGTCGGCATCTCGCTCGACCCTGCCTGCAGCTGCCGCCGCGGACGGACCAGCCGTGACCAGACCGGCGTGGTCGTCACGTACGCGGGGGTCGCCTCGCACCCGCTGCTGTACCGCTCGCGGTGCGAGAACCGCAGGACCCTCGTCGTCCGTGCGGCGGTCCGGCGGCCGCCCGCGCAGCACCCGACGAGCTGCAGGACCGGATCGGCCCTGGTGCGGTCCTGGGCGGTGCAGCACCACAGACCTTGACGCGCCTCGGCCCCCGCTGCCACGAGGGCGGGGGGCCGAGGCGCTCAGAGCCCTGACGGTTCAGCCGAGGGTTCCCCTGAGCTCCTGCAGGTCGGCGATGAGGGCCTCTTGTCCTGCGGTGGTCCTGAGCGAGGCGATCGCCGCGTCCAGCTGCGTCCGTGCCGCCCGGACCTGCCGGGCTTCGAGCCGCTCGGCGTTGTCGAGGTGGTTCTGGATGCTCGCTGCCTTGTCGGCGTCGAGCGTGCCGGCCCGGAGGTTCTGGTCGACCCGCGAGCCGACGACCGCGTAGCTGATCTCGTTGACCAGCTCGAACTGGAGCTGGGCGTTGAACTCGTCCTGCTCGACCTCGGACGCGGCCGCAATCTCGTTGGCCGACATCCAGTCGCTCTCCAGGAGACCGAACGTATCGAACCCGCGCGCGATCTCGGTCCCGTAGATGAAGCCGTTGTACCAGTACGTCGACCAGAAGCCGCCCAGGTTGAGGCCCGAGGAGTTCGGGAAGTTGATCGGACCGCGGTCGAAGAAGGCGATCTCGACCGGGTTGGCCGTGTCGGTGAAGTCGATCACCGAGACGCCGCCCTGGTACCACGCCTGGGTCATGATGTCGCGGTTCGGGACCGGGATGATCGAGGTGTTGTGGGCGACGCAGTTCTCCTGCGACGTCTGGACGGCCGGCATCTTGTAGTAGCTGCGGAACTGCATCTTCCCGTTGACGATGTCGAACAGCGCGTCGGCACCCCACTCGGGCAGGTCGGTGTCCCGGCAGCGGGCAGCGACGCCGCCGCCCCACTCATCGGTGAACATCACCTTGGTGCCGTCGTTGCTGAAGGTCGCCGAGTGCCAGTACGAGAAGTTCGGGTCGGCCACGGCGTCGAGCCGGACCGGGTTCACCGGGTCGGAGACGTCGACCAGGATGCCGTTGCCCTGGCAGGCCCCCGCCAGCAGTTCGAGCTTCGGGTAGTTGGTCACGTCGTGGCAGGTGTTGGTGTTCGGCAGCGGGGAGTAAGCGGTCCCGGACGGGTGCAGGGTTCCCGGCAGGGTGTTCTGCAGCCCGTTGAAGGCGCCCGTCGCGTCGGTGAAGATGCGCGGCTGGCTGACGACTGCCGCCGTCTCCGGCGCGTCCAGCGGCACCTTGATGACGTCGATCCGCCAGAAGGTGGGGTCTCCTTCGGTGACCGGGTCTTGGGTCAGATCCGCGTTCGTCGCTCCGTCGCAGCCCTCGAGTTCCGCCGGTAGACGGATGACCGAAGTCCCGGAGTTGTAGATGTAGATGTTGTCTGGGTCATTGGGGTCTTCAACCAGCGTGTGAGTATGCGACCCCCGGCATAGCTGGACGCCTGGAAGCTGAACCGGGTTGTCGATGTCACTGATGTCGAAGATTCGAACGCCACGGAAACGTGCCGGATCAGGCGTGCCATTCTGGCTGAGGTTGAGCCCTGTAGTCTGGCTTTTCGGCAGGGTGCCTTGCGGGCCACAGTCGATCCGTCCGCGCGTCTCCTCGACTGACATGAAGAGGAGGTTGCCGTATACCGAAGGGTCACCTTGCCCACCCGGACACACGAAGGACGAGCGGAGAACCGGGTTCGTCGGATCGGCGAGGTCGTAGATCTGGAAGCCGTTGAAGCTCCCGACGATGGCGTTCGTGCCAGAGAACGCCAGGTCGGAGTTGACGAAGCCGAAGTTGCCTGGATTGGCGTCGAAGGGCGCCACGCGGGGGTCGTTGTCGAGGTGCTCGAGGTTGCTGGCGGCTGTTTCGGCCGGGTCCTCGGGAAGGTATCCCCCCTCGAGCCCCACGCGCGGGTCGTCGCCCTGGGCTGTGGCGGCCAGCGGCATCACCCCGCCAACCATGACGAACGCGGCTCCCGCGACGATGGTCGTGCGTCCCACTCCGCGCCGCCGCGAGCGGCGGACCGGCGATTTGCGCATCGGCGAATCCCCTCTATCTGACGTCGACGCGCGCCGCCCGGTGCAGACGCAGCGTCGAGCCTGTGACCGGCGGGGTGACCCTACTGCGGTCCATGTCACATAGCCATACCTCGCGTGGACTATGACTGACAGTGAGTAGCGTCGGGCTGTAAAGGCCGCGGGGCACGTAACGGTCACCCCCGCTCACCGCTGCGGGTGACCGGGGTGATCGGGCAGACCCTGGAGCCTGCCTACCGGAGCGAGGCGGCCGGGTCGCTGAACGCCTGGTCAGGTCTGCGGGTCAGGCTCTGTGGTCCGGGCTCGCGGTATTGCACCGCACCGCCGTCCATGCGCAGACTGACCCGGGCCGTCACCTCGCGGGCGGCGTCCCGCGTCCCGTCGACCGAGGAGAGTCAGCTCCGTCGTGCGCCACCGTCCCCCACTGACCGCCCTCGTCGCTGCCCTGGCCACGGGTGCCCTCGCTCTCACCGGTTGCTCGTCCGGCGACGACGACGCCGAGGCGGCCGAGAGCGACGCGCGCGTGGTCCAGCTCGGCGCGCCTGGGGAGCCCAACCGGGAGCTGTCCCCGGAGGAGATCGAGGCCCTGGAGCTGCCCGAGGCATCCGAGGAGGACGTCGCGTTCGTCCAGGGGATGGTGCCGCATCACGAGCAGGCCCTGCAGATGACCAGCCTGGTGCCCGACCGCGCGACCAACGAGCGCATCATCCTCTTCGCCGAGCGTATGGACATCTCCCAGAAGGACGAGATCCGCCTCATGCAGGACTGGCTCGTCGCCCGGGGGGACATCCTCGGGGAGGAGGGCCATCACCACAGCGGGGCGCTGATGCCCGGGATGCTCACCGAGGATGAGATGGCGGCCCTCCGGGCGGCCGAGGGCGAGGAGTTCGACCGGCTCTTCCTCGAGGGCATGATCAAGCACCACCTGGGCGCCATCCAGATGGTGGAGGAGCTGCTCGGATCCGGCGGCAGCGACCCGGAGGTCTTCCAGCTGGCCCAGCACATCGACTCCGACCAGCGGATCGAGATCGACCGCATGCAGGAGCTGCTCGCCGAGACGGGCTGACCCGGCCCCGACCCGTCAGTCGAGCCCGAACCGGTCCAGCGCCCGCAGCTTGTTGCTCACGTCCAGGGCCGCGACCTTGTAGGCCTCCGAGAGGGTCGGGAAGTTGAACACCGTGTCGACGAGGTAGTCCACGGTGCCGCCGCAGCCCATGACCGCCTGGCCGATGTGGACCAGC
>DATHUJ010000114.1:0-4220 GCA_035462375.1 Jiangellales bacterium | reverse complement strand
CGGTGGTGGGTCGTGCTCGGCTCGGTCGTCCTGCTGTCGACGCTGCTGTGGCTCCGCCGGGGCCGCGGGCCCGGAGGCGCGGGACGCTACGCGGGGCGGTGACGCCGCCAGGCCCGGCCCGCAGGATCCCGAGGCGTCAGGTCGCGGGCAGCACCTCGCGCAGCGTGACGGCGAAGGAACCGGGGTCGCCCGTCATGCCGTACTCGCCGCCGAGGAAGCCGCCATGGTCGCCGGGGAAGGTGACCGGTGTCGTCCCGAGCCGCTCGGCGAGGGCGACCCCGGACCGGTTGGCCATCTGCTCGACGACTCGGCCCCGACCGCGACGACGATGCGGGTCGAGGCTGCCCGGAGCGCGTCGAGATCGGGCTCGTAGTGGTGCAGGACACGATGTTCTGTCCGACCAGGGGATCGGTCCGGGAGCCGTCGTCGTCCGTGGGAGCCCGAACATGGCAGGGTCCGGCGCGGGTCGATCGGCGTGGTCCGCCAGGACCGGGCCCTTGTGACCGGCCAGGGCAATGAACTTCGCCATGGCGGTCCCAGGCCGCTACACGCGTACTCGTCGTGGATGTCGCGGCACGCGGCCAGGACGTACCCGCGGTCCGGTAGCAGCTGGGCGACCGGCGGCTCGTGCGCCACCAGGGTGCGCACCAGGTCGGGTCGCCGGACCACGAGGGCCATCGCGTTGACGGCACCGCCACTACTGGCGAAGACGTCCACGGGACCTGTGTCGAGCGCTTCGATGATCCCGAGCAGGTCGTCCGCATGCTCGTCCGGCGTGGACTCGGTCGCACCGTCCGTGCGTGGACTTCGATCCACCCCGCGCGGGTCGTAGGTCAACACGGTGCGGTCGGCGAAGTGACCCGATAGCGTCTCGAAGCCGGCCGCGCCCATCGGTGACCCGATCAGCAGCAAGGCGGATGCCGTGCCAGGATCGCCGTCCCGGACGTCGTAGGCCAGCACGGCGCCGGGCACGTCCAAGGTGAACGTCTTCGGCTCGGTCAGGTCGCATTCTCTTCGAGGTGGCTCGCGGCACTGCACTGTGGACTCCACCCCAAGGCGAGAGTCATCGGCCGGTCGAGCGACCAGTGTCGGCGTCAAGTCCGAGCCCTGTGCTGCCGGTCGGCGCAGCCGCTGCGCACATCTCTCCCGATGAGCGCCCACCGAGGCTCAGCGGGTCCCGTGTGGGTCTCTAGGCTGCGGGCGTGGGCGGCGAGGACGTGCGAGTCGGGGTGCGGCTGACCAATCTCGACGATCAGCTCTTCGACGGTGCGGGTGTCACCAAGGGCGAGCTGGTGGACTACCTGGACGCGGTCGCCGACCGGATGGTCCCGGTGCTGGCCGACCGGCCGCTTTCGGTGGTGCGGGTGCGCCTGGGCCAGGCGCCGTTCATGCAGAAGAACCTGCCTGACCATGCCCCGGAGTGGGTTCGCACGGTGGTGATCCCGGCGCGGTCGTCCCGCCGGGAGGTGCGCTACGCCTTCTGCGACGACCGCCGGACGCTGCTGTGGTTGGCCAACCAGCGGGCGGTGGAGTACCACCCGCAGCTGTTCCGCGGTACGGCGTGGGACCGGCCAACGCACCTGGTGCTCGACCTCGACCCGCCCGAGGACCACGGCTTCGCCGACGCCGCTGCGGCGGCCCGCCTGGTACGGGCGGTGCTCGACGAGGTGGGCATGGCCGGCGCGGTCAAGACCAGTGGGGCCAAGGGGGTGCACGTCTTCGTGCCCTTGGACGGGTCAGCCGGCACAGAAGACGTCGCCGCGGCCACCCGCGCGGTGGCGGCCCGGGCCGAGCGGCTGGACCCGGCGCTGGCGACCACGGCGTTCATCCGCGAGGACCGCGGCGGCAAGGTGTTCCTGGACTCCACCCGGGC
This sequence comes from Jiangellales bacterium, assembly GCA_035462375.1. GTDB lineage: Bacteria > Actinomycetota > Actinomycetes > Jiangellales > Jiangellaceae > DASTQL01. The sequence goes on along the minus strand of DATHUJ010000114.1, from coordinate 2,347 downwards.
GGGCGGAGCGACGGTGGTGGCCGCGTACAGCCCACGGGTGCGGCCCGGCGTGCCGGTGTCGTTCCCGCTCGCGTGGGACGAGCTGGATGCCGCCTCGCCGCGGGAGCTGACCGTGCGCACTGCGCTTCAGCGGCTCGGCGGTCGCGACCCGTGGCGTGAGCTGATGCCGGCGCCACAGCGGCTGGACGCCGGCCTGGTGGCTGAGGGCCGCACCATCCCGGTCGCGCGCGTGCAGGCCATGCACGAGGGCAAGCGGCGCAAGCGAGCCGCCCGGCCCGACGCCTGAGTCCGCCACGCCGACGCACACCACGTGGTGGCGCGGATGCGAGGCGCGACCGCAGCCGCCGCTCGTTGCGCCGCCGGCCGTGCTTCGTCGGGCGGGACGACAGGAACGTCAGCGGGGCAGACCCCGTCGGCCAGGTCCCGGACCCGCTCACGGCTACGGCGGCCTGCGATCGCGATCTCCCCCGCATCATGAGTGAGGTGACGGAGCCTGGCGCGGTCACCGCAGGGCCGCGCGGCCGACGAGGGCGAGGGCCGGGCGCGAATCGGGCGCAGGCGTGCGTCGGAGGCCGAGTCCACCCCCGGGCCTGCCCCGGATCACCCACCGGTGGCTGGACGGGACAGGCTCCGGGTGCACGTGGCCGAGGGAACGGGATTGCAGACGCCGTGTCCAGTCAGCGCCCCCGGAGTCGACCCCCCCGAAATTCGTGCCGGTCATGCCGTGGCCGCCGAACGTCCGGTCCAACGACCCGTCCGTGTTGAGCCGCAGCGGTCCGAACGACGCACCGAGATCTCCCACGACAGACGCCGACGACGATGCTCTTGCCGTCAGGCTGGACCACGATGTCCCGCCCCGCGTTCCCCCCAGGGTGGGGAAGTGACCTCCTCCTTGCCGTCGCCCGCGAAGGTCGGGTCAAGAGCGCCGCTGGTCGTGAAGCGAGCGATGGCGTAGTAGTCGTTCGCCGTCCCGGCCGCGACGATCTTGCCGTCCGGTTGGAGGTCCACGCCGGTGCCCAGTCCTCACCGCCGAAGTCGGCGCGCTGCGTGCCGCCGACACCGAGTCTCGCGTCAGGCGAGCCGCCAGCGGTGTAGCGGGCCACGGCGAAGTCGCCGGCTCCCCAGCCGCCCGCCACGATCTTCCCGTCCACTGATAGCGGCACCAGGGGCAGCATCTCGGCGACACCCCGGCCCGGGAGCCAGCCGCAGCGCCAGGTCGGCCCAGTCGGCCTCCTGGCCGTGCGCGCAAAGCAGGCAGAGGGTCGCCAGCTGGGCGACGACGCGAGCCGCGACGGCCGGGTCGCCCCGGTCGCCGCACCGCAGCCAGGCGTCCCGCAGCAGCGCGTCGCTCTCGACGAAGCGTCCGGTAACCAGGTCGAGGCCGGCCAGCACGTAACTCCGCCTCGGGCTCGACGGCTGGTCGCGCAGCCGGACGGCGAGGTCGGCCGGATCCGCGACGGCGTCGCCGAGAAGCTGGCACTCGACAGCCTCCAGGGTGAGCCGCTCCCGCACCGAGCGCTCGGGCGCCAGCCGCGCGGCAGCGGACAGGTGATGCTCTGCGGCGCCCCAGGAACCGGTCACCACGTCACGCCGGCCGGCGAGGACAAGGCCGTCGGCCAGCACGGGGTCGGGCCCAGTGGCACCAGCGACGCGGTGCCCAGCGTGACGGCCGTCTGCTAGTTGCCGTCGTCCTCGGTGCGGAGGGCGGGCCGAGAACGCCGCCGCGCTCCTGCTCGACTGGGCTTTCACCGCCGGCGCGGCCGCCCGGCCGGTCGGCAGCCTGCTCACCCCCGGCCAGGTCGCCGACGAGCCGCTGGCTCGCGAGCAAGCGACCCGGGAAGAGCTGGCCCGGGCACAGGTCGCCGCCGCCGTCCTGGGGGACGGGCTCGCCGTCGACGACGTCCTCACCCTGACGAGGACGCTGGGCCCGCAGGGTGGGTCGTGCTTGGATCGGTCGTCGTGTGATGACGCTGATGTGGCTCCGCCGGAACCGCGGACGCGGAAGTGCGGGGCGCTACGCGGCCAGGTGACGCCGCCAGGGTCCTGACCAGTCGGCGGAGTGACGAGTACACAGCGGCCCCGTCCAGACACGCGTCAGCTGTATGATGGAAGAGCTAAGTCGTACAACGATCGGGGAGCCGAGGTTGGCCACGTCCTACGTGATGAAGGTGTCCGCGAACGGTCAGGTCTCCATACCTGCCGAGGCGCGGTCGCGGTGGCACGCCGACCGAGTGGTCGTCGTCGATCTCGGTGACAGGATCGTTGTGCGGCCGCTGCCGGCGGATCCGATCGGCGCCCTGGAAGGCCGGTACCGGGGCAAGGGGCCCTCGACCACGCGCGCCCGCCG
>DATHUJ010000113.1:0-9134 GCA_035462375.1 Jiangellales bacterium | reverse complement strand
GGCTCCGGCCCGCGAGAGCCGCAGGACGTGCCGGGTCGGGACGGGCAGCGGCAGCTGGTCGGCGCGCACGCCGGCGTAGGCGAGCGCCTCGCCGTCCCAGGTCCGGTCGGCCAGCGAGAAGAGGCCGGTGGCCGAGGCGATGCCGTGGTCGACGACGAGGTCGCCCGTGAGCCGCGACAGCACGTACTCCTTGACGCCGGCCCAGCAGCGGACGCCCGCCACGGCGTCGGGGTCGTGCTGCAGCAGCCAAGGCAGCTTGACCAGGGGGGACATGGGGTGGACCGGCGTCCCGGTCCGGCGGTGCAGGACGGGGCCGAGCGGGTCGGCGCGAAGCCGGTCGGCCTGCTCCGCTGCGCGACCGTCGGCCCACGTGATCACCGGCGTGACGGGCTCCCCGGCGCCGTCCAGCCCGAGGACGCTGTGCATCGCGGAGCTGAAGGCGAGCCCTGCGATCTCGTCGACTCCGCGCTCGGCGACCGCCTCCCGTATGGCCTGGACCACCGCGTCCAGCACCGCCCGGGGGTCCTGCTCGGCCCATCCGGGCCGGGGTGCGTCGAGTGGGTACCCGGCCTGGCCGGAGGCTCGCACGGCGGCGTCTGCGCCGACCAGGACAGCCTTGGTGCTCGTCGTCCCGATGTCGACCCCGAGCACGGCCCGGGTGCCTTCGGTGGCGGACATGCACCGGGTCTACCCGGGATGGATGATTTTGTCACGTCCGACCCCGGATCCGCACAGCGCGGACCCGCGTCGGGCCGTCAGGCGTCAGGCAGAGGTGGTCATCCCTCGACGGCAGCGGTGACATCGCACTCGAAGGCGACGTCGAACCCGCCCGCGCCGACGCAGACGTCGTTGGTCGCCGGGGGCGGCAGCTCGACTCCTTCTGGCGGCGGCGGGGAGTCCGGGGGCAGCTCACCGGCCAGGAAGTCGTCGCCGGGGCCGCCGTTGATGACGTCGTTGTCGAAGCCACCCGCAAGGAAGTCGTCGCCGGCGCCGCCGTTGATCACGTCCCGGCCGAAGCCGCCGATGATCCCGTCGTCACCGGGACCGCCGTGGCCGATGTCGTTGCCCACGGCCAGAGCGAGGAAGTCGTCGCCGGCTTCGCCGTGCACCACGTCGTTTCCCGGCCCGGGGAGGACCTCGTCGTTGCCGGATCCGGCAAAGACGGTGTCGTTGCCGCCCGGTGCCCCCACGTTGCCGAAGAAGGTCGTGGTGTCACCGAGGATCAGATCGCCACCACCGCGACCGAAGATGACGTCGTCGCCGAGCAGGGCGCAGATGAAGTCGGGCCCGTCGGTCCCCCGGAGCACATCCGACTCGTCGGTACCGATGATGATGTTGTACTGCGAGAGGTCGATGAACGGCGGTACCTCGCAGTCCTCGGGCAGTTCCACCTGTGCCTGCGCCGGCTGGGCCGCGAGCAGGGCCGCTGCCACCAGAGGCAGTGCAGTCAAGACACCTCGGACACGCATGACAAGACCCCCTTCACAAGAACCGGATCCCCCTACGGCTCGTGACGGTAGGCCTTGGTTGGGGGTCGGGCAAGCCCGTTGACCTGCGGTGATGGCACGGTGACCGCTCGGATCGACTCGGTCGTACGGAGTGCCCGCGCGGGAGTCGCCTCACACCAGCCCGCGTCGGGCCGCCTCCACCCCGGCCTGGAAGCGCGTGGTCGCGTCGAGCTCGTCGAGCAGGTCGGCCACGCGGCGCCGCACCGTGCGCAGCGACAAACCCAGCTGACGGGCCATCGTCTCGTCCTTGGCCCCCGCCGCCAGCAGCCGCAGCACCTGGTCGCTGGCGGCGGTCGGCGACCCCGCGGCGGCGCCGAGGTCGGGCAGCGGGACGGCGTGGCGCCAGATGGTGTCGAACAGGCAGCGCAGGGCGTCGACGATGCCCGGGGTCCGGACCACGATCCGCTGCGCCGGCGTCCGGCCCCAGTGCACCGGCACGAGTGCCGCGGCGGTGCCGAAGACCGCCATCCGGGACGGGGGCGAGGCCGCGAGGCGGACCTCCTCCCCGTGCTCGGCCCAGCCCCGGACCAGGTCGAGCGTCTCCGGTCGGTGCAGCACCTCTGTGGGGTAGATGCTGCGCACCGACCTGCCGCCGGCGACCTGCCCCGTGATGAGAGAGTCGATCTTCGACCAGCCCGGGTTGTCGAGCCACTCGACCGAGTGCAAAAAGAGCATCTCCCCGGTGGTGCCACGGACCAGCGCGTCGACGACGGCACCGATCTCGGCCCCGCTGTGCACGACCACCGGCTGGATCGACGACTCGGAGAGGTCGACGCCCTTCTCCTCGGCCGCGTAGTCGGCCAGCGAATGCCGCAGGTGCTCGAGCGCGTGCTCACGTTCCCGTAGCCGCCTCGCCTCGTCGTCGACCAGCCGGCCCAGCGAGAGGTACGGGGAGAGTGCGACGAGCGCGTCGCCGCGCCTGGAGACCAGGCCGCGCTCCTCCAGCGGTGCGAGCAGCTCAGCGACCTCCTCGTGGTCCAGGCCCAACCGCTCGACCAGCTCCGAGACGCTGGACTGCCCGACACGCAGCAGGGCACGGTAGACGCGGTCGGCGCGGGCGTCGATGCCGAAGGCCCCGAGCGGGCCGGCCGGGGACGTCACCGCGGCAGGTTACTGCCAGTGTCTCCTTGGTGCCAGGCGCTCATGACCTCGGGGCGGCATGATGAGGGCTCGAGGTCGTCGGAACCGCTGCAGGGGACGGTTCCGACGACCTCGGTCCGTCAGGTGTCAGGTCAGCTGTTCGGCAGCGGTCTCGCTCGAGTCGCGGAGGAACGTGGCGCACCGCTCGGCCTCGTCGGACTCGCCGATCACTTCGGCCGCCCGGCCCAGCGCCCGCAGGGCCCTCAGGAAGCCCCGGTTGGGCTCGTGCTCCCACGGGATACGGCCCTGGCCACGCCAGCCCGCCCGGCGCAGGGCGTCGAGCCCCCGGTGGTACCCGGTCCGCGCGTAAGCGTAGGACTCCACCACCCGGCCGTCGGCGAAGGCACGGTCGGCGAGCTCCGCCCAGGCCAGCGAGGACGCCGGGTGCCGGGCGGCCACGTCCGCGGGGTCCTCGCCAGCCCCGAGCGCCTCGCGTGGCGCCGTGTCGTCGGGTAGGTGGGTGGGCGGCGGGCCACCCAGCAGGTCCTGACCGAGCGACATCAGGCGATCTTGGTGCCGGCCGAGCGAAGCGCCTCGCACGCCTCGACCACGCGGGCGGACATCCCCGCCTCGGCCGACTTGCCCCACGCCCGAGGGTCGTACTGCTTCTTGTTGCCGACCTCGCCGTCGATCTTGAGCACGCCGTCGTAGTTCTTGAGCATGTGGTCCGCGACCGGTCGGGTGAAGGCGTACTGGGTGTCGGTGTCGATGTTCATCTTGACAACGCCGTAGTCGAGGGAGGCACGGATCTCGTCGAGCGATGAACCCGACCCGCCGTGGAAGACCAGGTCGAAGGGCTTGTCCTTGCCTGCCTCGGCACCAATCGCGTCCTGGATCTCCTGGAGGATCTCGGGGCGGAGCTTGACCGCGCCCGGCTTGTAGACGCCGTGCACGTTGCCGAAGGTGAGGGCAGCCATGTACCGGCCCTTGTCGCCAGTGCCGAGCGCGGCCACCGTGGCCCGGGCGTCCTCGACCGTGGTGTAGAGCTTCTCGTTGATCTCCGCGGCGACGCCGTCCTCCTCACCACCGACGACCCCGACCTCGATCTCGAGGACGATGCGCGCCGCCGACGTACGGGAGAGGAGCTCCTCCGCGATCTGCAGGTTCTCGTCGAGCGGAACCGCCGAGCCGTCCCACATGTGGGACTGGAACAGCGGCTCGCGGCCGGCGGACACCCGCTCCTCGGAGATGGCGAGCAGGGGCCGGACGTAGCCGTCGAGCTTGTCCTTGGGGCAGTGGTCGGTGTGCAGCGCGATGTTGACGTCGTAGGACTGGGCGACGTGGTGCGCGAACTCGGCGAGCGCCTGGGCACCGACCACCATGTCCTTGACGGTCGGGCCGGAGAGGTACTCGGCCCCGCCGGTGGACACCTGGACGATGCCGTCGCTCTCGGCCTCGGCGAAGCCCCGGATCGCGGCGTTGAGGGTCTGGGAGGACGTGACGTTGATGGCCGGGTAGGCGAAGGCGCCGGCCTTCGCGCGGTCTAGCATCTCGTTGTAGACCTCGGGCGTGGCGATAGGCATCCGTGCTCTCCTCGCGGGCTCGTCTCCGGGCGCCTGCCCGACCCGTGCCGGGCCGTGCGGCGGCGGTCAAGCGCCAGTATCCCGCTGCCACGGGCCCGGGTCACTCCCCGTCCCCCGACCGGGCGGTAGCCTCGGCACTCTCGTGCGCGTCGGCCGCCGCCGGCGCCACCGCGGACCGTCGAGGAGGACACCGTGCCCGAGCGTCGAGCCGTCGTCGCCAGCAGCGTGGGGCTGCACGCCCGACCCGCCGCCATCTTCGTCAAGGCCGCAGCAGAGCAGGCGGCGAGCATCACGATCCGCAAGGGTGACGACGGCGACCCGGTCGACGCCGCCAGCATCCTCGCGGTCATGGCCCTCGGCGTGGAGCACGGCCAGGAGGTCGTCCTCTCGGCCGAGGGCGACGGGGCCGAGGCCGCCCTCGAGACGCTGGGGGCACTGCTCGAGCGGGACCTCGACGCCGAGTAGCCTCCGCCCCGAATGACCACGTTCACCACCCTGGCGGGGGCTTCACGAGGCATCGGCACCTGGTGGTGACCCGACCAGCCTGGTGATGAGCCGACTGTCCGAGCACCGTGGGTGTCGCCACGCGGCAACTCACGTCGGCCGGTCGGCGAGGTGCGTCGCCACTGGGCTGCTTCCCGGACCACGAAGACACCGCGGGGCGGACGCGCACGGGCCGTCCGCCCGCGTAGCCTGCGCAACGATGCGACCGACCGGGGACGTCCGGCGATCGCTGCGCGGCTGGTGGCCCGCAGCGGTCCTCGGCGCGGTGCTGCTCGGGCTCGCCGCGATGCACGGTCTCGCACCGCACGGCGCCTTCGGCCACGACCCCGGCCACGAACCCGCGGTACGGGCGGCTGCAGTGCACGCCGACGTGGCGCCGCGGACGCACGGAGCCCACGCGTCAGGGTCGGCCGCCACGCAGTCCGCGACCGTCGCAAGACTCGATGCAGGCCGACCGGCCCAGGGGTCGGTGGGACAGCCCACGCCCGTCGGCACCGGCGCGCTCCAGGCGTGCGTCGCAGTGCTCCTGGTCGTGGGGGCGGTGCTGCTCGCCCGGAGCCGCCGCTCGACGCGACCCGCCCTGCTCGTACCCCGGTCGCTGTCCCGCGCGGTGGTGGCGTCGCACCTTCTTCGCGACCCGGACCCGCCCTCCCTCGCTCAGCTGGCAGTCCTGAGGTGCTGAGCGGGCCACGACTCGTGAGCCCCCCGCTCGCCGGGTCGCGCTGCCCAACCAGGACCGAGGACGACCAGGAGAGATGACGACGACGCGTGCCCTCCTCGCGGCCGCAGCCGCGACGCTCCTGCTGCTTACCGGCTGCAGCGGCGACGGGGAGGAGACCACCACGACGGACGGATCCGGCGCCGCAGCAACGGAGCACAACGACGCCGACGTCCGGTTCGCGCAGGACATGATCCCGCACCACCAGCAGGCCCTCGAGATGGCCGAGATGGCCGAGTCCGCCGCCGCCAGCGCCGACGTACGTGAGCTCGCCGCCGCCATCGCGGCCGCCCAGGGCCCGGAGATCGAGACCATGACCAGCTGGCTGGAGGACTGGGGCGAGGAGGTCCCCTCCGGTACCAACCACGCCGACATGGGCCACGGGGGCATGGACGAAATGCCGGGCATGATGGACGCCGAGCAGATGGGCGCCCTCTCCGGAGCCATGGGCGCCGACTTCGACAGCATGTGGCTCGAGATGATGATCGAGCACCACGAGGGCGCGGTGGAGATGGCCAAGGTCCAGCAGGAGGACGGCCGGTACGCCGAGGCGGTCGCGCTGGCCGAGCGGATCGAGGCCGACCAGCTCGCCGAGATCGAGGTCATGCGAGCGCTGCTCGGCTGACGGGTTGCACGTGGCCGCGCCCCCGGGTCCCGGGACCTCGGGGCGCCGCCACCAGGAGCTGACCTTCTTGAGCGGCAGGGTGAACTCCTGCGTCTACGGGTTGTTGTCGGTGAGCTTCTTGGCCCCCGCGACGGCGTTGTCGCTGCGGTTCCAGACGATGAAGCCGCGGCGGATGTCGGACTGGTAGATCAGGCCCCTGTACCAGTAGGTCGACCAGTCACCACCGAGGACGAGCGACGACTCCGACAGCGGGTCCGGGTCGGCGTAGGCGATCTCGACCGCGTTCGCCGGGTGGGTGAAGTCGAGGACGCCGATGCCGGACTGCTAGCTGCCGTGCACGAGCACGCGATCCTTGTCCGTCGGGACGACGTCGAGGTTGTGGATCGTGCAGTGCTCGCTGTTCGTCTGCGGACGGACCCAAAGTCTCCTACAACCCGTGGTGAAGCGCTCCACAGAGATCCACTCAATGCCACCTCCGAGAGCCGGACCGGCGCTGGCGGCCAGGCGGTGCGTGCGGACGCGGTCAGGCCGATCCGTCGTTCCCGAGCGAACCTGCGGAGCGTGACCGGTGGCCGAGCGCCCGGAGACGGTCGGCGTCATCGGCGTCGACCTGCTCGGCCAGTCGCAGGAGGACGGACGCCCGATCCGGGCTCACGTCGAGGAGCTCCTTGATCAGCTTGGCGGTGTGCTCCTCGCGGGAGCGGGTGGGTCGGTAACGGTGAGGGCTCGGGCCGTCGTCACGGTCGAGCAGTCCCTTGGCCACGAGTCGGTTGGCGACGGTCTGCACCGTCGTGTACGCGAGGACGGGATGGCCGAGTGCGACCAGGGTGTCGAGGATCTCCCTGATCACGAGCGGCCGATCGCTGTCCCAGAGCACGTCGAGGACCTGACGCTCCAGCGTCGGGGGCCGGGCCACCGCGTGCCTCTCGCTCCGGGATCGATGCTGCGTCAAGGGTAGACGGTTCCGTGGCTCTCGTCAGAGGATGAGAGAGGCCCGGGCTGGCCGCGGCGCGGTCGTGTCCGGTGCGCGGGAGGGGGCCGGATGGGCGCTTCGGTGGCACTGGCCTCGTTCGCTGGTCTGCTCGCGGTGGCCGCGCCGCGCTTCCTGACCAGCGTCGCTCGCCAGGTGTCACCCCGTCAGGGGATCGTCGTCTGGGCGTCCGTCTGTGGCGCCTTCGTACTGGCGGTCGTCGGCGCCGGGATCAGCATGACCGCTCCGACTCACCTGCTGGTGCACGGGCTCCACGACCTGTTCCACGCGTGCGCAGCCGCCGTCGCCGGGCTCGACGACCACGGTGGAGGCCGAGCCGTCGGGACGACCGGAGCCGCTCTCGCAGGCCTCGCGGCCGGGGCAGCGGCAACCGGTGTCACGAGGACCGTGTGGCACAACCGGCGAGAGCGTGACCGGCAGCGCCGGATGACCGATCTGGTCGGCCGTGTCATGCCCGGCCCCGAGCTGGTGTGCCTCGACGTCGACCAGCCGGCGGTCTACTGCCTGGCGGGCCGCCCGGGGCGCATCGTCCTCACCCGGGGCGCCCTGTCGGCGCTCGAGGGCGACGAGCTCGCGGCAGCAGTGGCTCACGAGCGAGAGCACCTCCGCGCACGCCACTACGTCCTCCTCGCCGTGGCCGACGGGCTGGCGCGGGTTTTCCCGTTCGTCCCCCTGGTCACGGAGGCACGGCGTCAGCTCCGCTACCTCGTGGAGCTCGCGGCGGACGACGTCGCCGCCCGGCGGCACGGGCCGTGGCCGCTGTCGAGGGCGATCATGGCAGTGGCGGCCGGCAGCGTCCCCCGCAACGGCCTAGGCGCGAACGCCGGGCACCTGCTGTCCCGCGTGGAGCGCCTGCGCTCGCCCGGGCGACCCCCGTCCCCGAGGGCGAGGTTCACAGCAGCCGCCGTGTGCACCACCGCTCTCCTCGTGCCGGTCGTGGTGACCGGCGGGACACTGTGGAGTGCCGCTCTGGACGACCACTGCTCGCATCCGGTGACTGCTGGGGACCTGCGTGCCGAGCTCGCCGATTCACACGGTGACCACGATCTGCAGGTCATCGCGCGACCCGCGCGCTATTGACGGTCCGTGGCGAGGGGTCTACGTTCCGGCACGCACTCGTGGTCCAGGGCCCTGTCCATGGCACAGCGCTCGCCCACGACGGCGACCACGGCGGCAAGTACGCGGTGGGCGGCAACTACGTTGGGTTCCTGATCACCGCCGCTACTCCGGGGGTGTTCGAGGGCGTGCGCATCTGCGACATCAGCGACCCGAGGTTGCCGCAGGGAGCTCAACCTCGCCGCAGGCAGCCTGCCTGAGCGAAGTCAGCTCTGCGACATCTCCGACCCGCTGGCACCGGTCTTCACGTGGCGCTACGACAACGCCAACATCACGCCGGAGAACGTCGACCTGTTCCACTCGTCGACCGTGGGCTGGGACGGCTCGGTCGTTGCGTTCGGTGACGAGCCCGTCGGTGGTGGCGCCGCCCGGTGCACCGGACCCGAGTGACGCTCAGGGGCGCATCTGGTTCCTCGACACGGGACACCGCTGAGGAGCTCGCCGGCCAACAGACTCCCAGAGCGGTCCGCGGTCAGCGGTCAGCGGCACCTGCACCATGCACAACTTCACCGTCATCCCGCTGCGCAGCGGCGCCAAGGTGCTCGTCTCCTCCGCGTACACCGGTAGGACGACGGTCGTCGACGTGGACATGCTCCTGGCCGGCGCGAAGAAGAGCCGAGGTCGGCTATGCCGCCCACACGGCGGGAACGCATGGTCCTCGTACTGGCACAACGGCCACATCTACGCCAACAACATCGTCCGAGGCCTGGACGTCTCCCTGCCGAGCGACAGCGAGCGCGGCGGCGCACTCAAACTCGACCAGCTCAACCCGCAGACGCAGATCAACACGGTCGGCTGACGCGGCCAGGCCATCGTCGGCGGACGGCTGGGAGCTCGGCTCCCGCCGCCCGTCCGGCGTGCTCTACAACCCGAGCTCCTCCAGGACCGGCAGCTCCGACCGTACGGCTGCTCGCCCGTCCGCCGCCGTACGGGCATCGGCGGCGACAGCCGCGAGCCGGACGCACGTGTCGTACGGCGTGGCGGCGAGGACCTCAGCGACGTCAGCCAG
>DATHUJ010000112.1:0-32258 GCA_035462375.1 Jiangellales bacterium | reverse complement strand
CTCGCGACCCGCGGCGCGGCAGCCGTTCGCCGCTGACCACGAGGGCGACGCCGACGACGACTAGCGCCCCCCCGCTCACCACGACGGCGGTCACGGGCTCGGCCAGGATGAGCCAGCCAAGAGCGACGGCGACGACCGGGTTGACGTAGGCGTAGGTCCCGACGAGGGACAGCGGAGCGTGCGCGAGGGCGAAGACGTAGGCGGTATAGCCCAGCAGCGACCCCGCGAGCACGAGGTAGGACCACGCGACGAAGCCCTCGGTCGGCACGGCGGAGAGATCGAGGTCGGCGCCCTCGCCGACGGCCAGCGCGAACGCCGTCATCACGGCGCCGCCGGTGAGCATCTCGTACGCCGTGGCGACCATCGGGTCGCGCGGCAGCCCCAGCTTGGGGGAGGCGTAGGACCCGAGCGCCCACGACACGCTGGCGAGCAGGATCAGGGCGACGCCCCAGGCCTCGACGCCCTCGATACCGCCGCGCGGCAGGCTGATCGCGGCGATCCCGGCGAATCCCACCAGGACGCCCAACCAGGTCAACCCCCGTGGGCGCTCGCCGCCCGCGACGCGCAGGAGCACGAACCACAGCGGCACGGCACCCACGATCAGCGCCGCCAGCCCGCTCGGGACGGTCTGCTCCGCGACGGCTACCCCCCCGTTGCCCCCGAGGAGCAGGAGGACGCCGACCACGGTGGCGGCTCGCAGCTCCCGGCGCGTGGGTCGTAGGGCCGCCAGCCCTCGCCGTACGGCGAGGAAGCCGAGCAGTAACGCCGACGCGACCAGGAAGCGGGTCCCCATCCCGAGCAGCGGCGGGATGCCGGATTCGACGACAACGCGGATGCCCAGGTAGGTGGAGCCCCACACCACGTACACCGTGACGAGCGCCGTCCACACCGCGGCCGCGCTCGCCCGGGTCCCCTGAGGGGTCATGACCGTCCTCTCACGTCGCTACTGTACGGGCCCCATTGAACGCCATCGGGGCGCCGAGGGGGGAGTGGATTTCCGGCCACCGTGCCGCCACATCCCGCCACGGCCCCGGCGGGGCTTCCGTCGACCACCTTCACCACCCTGGTGGGCGCGTGCCGCGGCAGATGGGCACCGGTCCGGGTACATGCACCTGGCTCGGCACCCACCTACGCGGCTGCCGTGATCAGTGCGGGGCCGCCGGCCGTCCCTCGTCGGCCTGCCAGCACGGTACGGGAGTCGCGTGCGGCTCCGGCGGCTCGTCCGCGCAGTCGGTGGGGCGCAACGCGACGGCGGCCACCGCCCCGCCCAGGGCGCACAACCCGGCGGCCACCAGCATGGCCCGGCCGAACCCGTCGACGAGCGCCTCGGGCGGCATCGTTCCCGCCGCAGCGAGCCCGGCCACCGCCGGCAGCACCGCGATCGCCAGCAGCCCGGCCACTCGGGCGACGGCGTTGTTGGCCCCGGACGCCACACCCTGCCGGTCCGCGGGCACGTCGGTGAGCGCCGTCGTCGTCACGGGGGCCACGACGAGCACCAGGCCCAGCGAGAAGACGAGCAACCCGGGCAGGACCCCGTCGACGTATCCGTCGCCCATGTCGAGGCGCGCGAGCAGCACGAGTCCGGCCGCTGCGAGCAGCGGCCCGGCAGTCAGCAGCACTCGCGCCCCGACCCGCGGCAGCAGGGCCCCCACCGTGGGAGAGAGGAGCAACAGCACCACCGTGATGGGGAACAGCGCCGCCCCCGCAGCCAGCGCCGACCAGCCCAGACCCCGCTGGAGGGCCAGCGAGAGCAGGAACGACATCGCCGACAACGCCCCGTAGACGAAGAGCGTCACGACGTTGGCCACGGAGAACGTCCGGATCCGGAACAACGAGGGCGGCAGCATCGGCCACGGTGTCCGGCGCTCGTGCAGCACGAAGGCCGCGAGGAGCAGCAGCCCCGCCAGGACCCCCGTGACGACCGCCCAGACCGGCAGCTGCCCCGCCTCGATCAACGGCGCCACGACGAGCGCCAGCCCCGCCACGGTGAGCCCGGCGCCCGGGAGGTCGATCCGTCGCAGCAGCTCCCGCCGCGGCATACCGGCCCCGGACCCCTGGTCCGACGGGACCGCGCGAAGGGTGACGAGGATCGCCGCGGCGAGCAGGGGCAGGTTGAGCAGGAACACCCATCGCCACGACGCGGTGTCCACCAGCCAGCCACCCACGAAGGGCCCGAAGGCCGTGGCCACTCCGGACAGCCCGGACCAGGCGCCGATCGCCCGGCCCCGGTCCTCGGGGGCGAACGAGGCAGACAGGATCGCGAGACTCGCCGGCGCCAGCAGCGCCGCACAGGCCCCCTGCGCCAGCCGCGCCCCGACCAAGGACGCGGCGTCCGGGGCGATGCCGCACAGGAGGGAGGTCGCCGCGAAGCCGTACATGCCCCACAGGAAGACGCGCCGACGCCCGAGCAGGTCGCCGAGCGCCCCGCCCACGAGGACCAGCGAGCCCAGGGTCAGCAGGTAGCCGTCGAGCACCCACTGCAGGGCGGACATCCCGGCGTCGAGGTCCTGTCCGATCCGGGGAAGTGCGACCGTCACCACCGTCGCGTCCAGGAAGGCGACGCCGGATGCCAGCACCGTCGCCAGCAGCACGAGCCGCCCGGCCCGCGACCCGTACGCCAGTGGCGGCACCGCAGTCGTCGTCACGGCGCCATTCGACACCCCCCGGCCCCCGGCGTGCACCCGTCCCACCCGCGGCCGGCCGACTCCTGCGCCGGACCGGCGTACCGCCCGGCCCGCGAACCTCGGTACGGTGTGAGCAGGGCGCGTGACCCGGGTCACCGCCTGCCCGCCACCGCTCCGACCCGCGCACACCCCGCGCGCGAGAGGGTGCGGGTCCGTGACCCCCAGACCGGCCGCGGTGACCCCGCAGCCGCCGACGAGGAGGTTCCAGGTGTCGCCAACCGGCGAGGACCCCGAGCTGGTCCAGCTGCTCACGCCCGAGGGCGAACGCGTCGAGCACCCCGACTACTCCCCTCTGGTCGCCGACCTCACCGACGGCGACGTCCGCGACCTCTACCGCGACCTCGTGCTGGCCCGGCGGGTGGACACCGAGGCGGTCGCGCTGCAGCGCCAGGGAGAGCTCGGGTTGTGGGCGAGCCTGCTCGGCCAGGAGGCGGCGCAGGTCGGGTCGGCGCGCGCACTGCGCACCCAGGACCACGTCTTCCCGACCTACCGAGAGCACGGCGTCGCGTTCTGCCGAGGCGTGGACCCCGGCCTGCTGCTCGGGCTCTTCCGTGGGGTCGACCAGGGCGGTTGGGACCCCGGCGAGAACCACTTCCACCTCTACACGATCGTGATCGGGTCACAGACCCTGCACGCGACCGGCTACGCGATGGGCGTGCAGCGCGACGGAGCCGTGGGCACCGGCGACCCCGCTCGCGACGCCGCCGTCATCGCCTACTTCGGCGACGGCGCGACGAGTCAGGGCGACGTCAACGAGGCCTTCATCTGGGCCAGCGTCTACAACGCCCCCGTCGTCTTCTTCTGCCAGAACAACCAGTGGGCGATATCGGAGCCGCTCGAGCGCCAGACCCGCATCCCGCTCTTCCGCCGGGCCAGCGGCTTCGGCTTCCCGGGCGTCCGGGTGGACGGCAACGACGTGCTGGCCTGCCTGGCCGTCACCCGGGCGGCACTCCAGCGGGCCCGCGACGGAGAGGGGCCGATGCTGATCGAGGCCTACACCTACCGGATGGGGGCGCACACGACCTCCGACGACCCGACTCGCTACCGCCTGGCCGGCGACCTCGAGCACTGGAAGCTCAAGGACCCCATCGAGCGGGTCCGGGCCTACCTCACCCGGCGCGGCGGTGCGGACCAGGAGTTCTTCGACGCGGTCGAGGTCGAGGCCGAGTCGCTCGCCGAGCACCTGCGCACCCACTGCCGCGAGATGCCTGACCCGACGCCGCAGTCGATGTTCGACCACGTCTACGTCGAGCCGACCCCGCAGCTGGTCGAGCAGCGTGACGCCCTGACGGCCTACCTCGGCTCCTTCGCCGACGAGGAGGTCCGGGCATGAGCACGCTCACCATCGGCAAGGCCATCAACGCCGGCCTCCGCGCCGCCTTGGAGTCCGACCCCAAGGTCCTCGTCATGGGCGAGGACGTCGGCAAGCTCGGCGGCGTCTTCCGCATCACCGACGGCCTGCAGAAGGACTTCGGCGAGGACCGCGTCATCGACACGCCGCTCGCCGAGTCGGGCATCGTCGGCACGGCTGTGGGGCTCGCGCTGCGCGGGTACCGGCCCGTTTGCGAGATCCAGTTCGACGGCTTCGTCTTCCCCGCGTACGACCAGATCGTCACCCAGGTTGCCAAGATGCACTACCGCTCCGGCGGACGGTTGCGGGTGCCGATCGTCATCCGGATCCCGTACGGCGGTGGCATCGGCGCCGTCGAGCACCACAGCGAGAGCCCGGAGGCGTACTTCTCGCACACGCCGGGCCTGAAGGTCGTGTCCTGCTCCAACCCCGTCGACGCGTACTGGATGATCCAGCAGGCCGTCGCGCTCGACGACCCGGTCGTCTTCTTCGAGCCCAAGCGCCGCTACTGGGACAAGGCCGAGGTGGACGAGTCCGGCGGGCCCGACCTCCCGCTCGAGGCCGCCCGTGTCGCGCGCTCGGGCGAGCACGTCACCGTCGTCGCCTACGGCCCGATGGTCAAGACCTGCCTCGAGGCCGCCGCCGCGGCCGAGGAGGAGGGGCGTTCACTCGAGGTCGTCGACCTGCGCTCGCTGTCACCGCTGGACCTGCCGACGCTGTACGAGAGCGTGCGGCGCACCGGCCGGTGCGTCGTCGTCCACGAGGCG
Source organism: Jiangellales bacterium (assembly GCA_035462375.1). GTDB lineage: Bacteria > Actinomycetota > Actinomycetes > Jiangellales > Jiangellaceae > DASTQL01. Next base: position 27,456 of record DATHUJ010000112.1, on the reverse strand, counting down.
CCGTTGACGCTGGGCATCGGGGCCGAGGTCGCGGCCCGGGTCACCGAGGAGTGCTTCTACTCCCTCGAGGCGCCGGTGCTGCGCGTGACCGGCTTCGACACCCCGTACCCGCCGTCGCGGGTCGAGGAGGACTACCTGCCCGACCTCGACCGCGTCCTCGACGGCGTCGACCGCGCGCTGGCGCACTGAGGGGGCCTCGAGCATGAGTGAGCTCAAGCAGTTCAAGCTCCCGGACGTCGGGGAGGGCCTCACCGAGGCCGAGATCGTGTCCTGGAAGGTCAAGGCCGGGGACACCGTCAAGATCAACGACGTCATCGTCGAGATCGAGACGGCCAAGTCGCTGGTGGAGCTCCCCAGCCCGTACGCCGGGGTGGTCCACGAGCTCATGGTCGAGGAGGGTGCGACCGTCCCTGTCGGCACCCCGATCATCTCGGTGTCGGTGGGCGGTGCGGCTCCGGCCGGTACGGGGGCGCCGACCGTTCCCGCCGGTGCGGCGGCACCCGCGGCCCCCGCGGACGATGCCCGCGCCCAGGCCGGAGGCGAGACCGAGGTCGGTGGTCCGGCCGAGGACATGGTGCCCACGCCCGAGCCGGCCGAGGAGCGCCAGTCGGTCCTCGTCGGCTACGGACCGCGGACCGGTCCTACCACCCGGCGACCCCGCAAGCCCACGTCCGGCCGCGTCCCGGCGGGTCACGGCGGCGTCCAGGACGCCTACTCCACCGCGACGCCCGTCTCGCGACCGGTGGCGCCTCCGGAGCCGGCCCGTCCCGTGCAGCCGGTCCCGCTGACCCCGGGGGGCCCGTCGCCAGCCTTGCGGGTCCTGGCCAAGCCACCCGTCCGCAAGCTGGCGAAGGACCTCGGTGTCGACCTCGCCACGGTCACCGCGACCGGACCCAACGGGTCCGTGACCCGCGACGACGTGCACACCGCCGCCGCCGTCGACGTCGCACCGGCCGCCGCCGCGGCGGGTCGCGGCGTGGCGGCCGCGGGGCCCGGCTGGGACGGCGGGCCGCGCGAGGAGCGGGTGCCGATCCGCTCCGTCCGGAAGGTGACCGCCGCCAACGTCAGCCGGAGCGCCTTCACGGCCCCGCACGTGACAGAGTTCGTCACCGTCGACGTCACGCGCACCATGCGGTTGGTCGACCGCCTGCGCGGCTCCCGCGAGATGCGCGACGTCCGCATCTCGCCACTGGCCGTGCTCGCCCGGGCCATGTGCCTCGCCGTGCGTCGGACGCCGGAGGTCAACGCCACCTGGGACGACGAGGCGCAGGAGATCGTGCTCAAGCGCTACGTCAACCTCGGCATCGCCGCGGCCACCCCGCGGGGCCTGGTGGTGCCCAACGTCAAGGACGCCCACCTGCTCGACCTGCGCGGCATGGCGAGCGCGATCACCGAGCTGGCCACCACGGCCCGGGAGGGCCGGACGCCACCGGCGGACATGGCCGGCGGCACGATCTCGATCACCAACGTCGGAGTCTTCGGGGTCGACACCGGCACCCCCATCCTGCCGCCGGGCGAGTCCGCGATCGTCTGCTTCGGCGCCGTACGGGAGCAGCCGTGGGTCCACAAGGGCAAGGTGCGGCCGCGGATGGTGACCACGCTGGGCCTGTCCTTCGACCACCGGCTGGTCGACGGTGAGCAGGGCTCCCGCTTCCTCGCCGACCTGGCGGCGCTGCTCGATGACCCGGCGCAGGCGCTGGCCTGGGCCTGACGGGCCAACCGATCGATGGCGGGCGGTGGGCATGCCGGTTGGACCCGTTCCTGGCGAGCCCTGTGGTCGGTCGCCCCCGTGGGCTACGGCGCGGGGGGTGGGCGTCGCACCCTCTCCGGCGCCACGTCCGGGTCGTCGGCCGCTGCGGCCAGCCCGGTCAGCTCGAGCACGCGTTGCACCATCGGCCCCGCGCTGCTGAGCACGAAGTGTCCCCGCCGCTCCCGCGCGTGGCGCTGAAGGCAGGCCAGGGCCGCGACGCCGGAACTGTCGAGGAAGTCGACGCCGGTGAGGTCGACGTAGAGGTGCGGCTCGTCGTGGGCGGTGACCTGGTCATGCGCGGCGGCGAGGGCCGGCTCCAGGGCGAGGTCCACCTCGCCGCGGACGCTCAGCACTACCCACCCGTCGACGGCGTCGACGGCGACGGGGCCCTGGTCGGGCCCCGGCTGGTCGGTCATGTCGTGGCTGCTCCCTCGTGCGGCCGGAGGGGTGTCCGGCTGGGCGTCATCGGGGACGATAAGGGACGTCGGCGCAGGGCGCGAGGGTGGCCGCGCTTCGGGAGGTGGGGCAGGTGTCCGACTCCTGCCACGTTGGTCGGCCCGTGAGACGCGTGAGGGTCTCGACGGCCTCGGGGGGTGATGCAGGGTTCGGCGGACACCTGGTCTCCGCCGATGTGCACGGTCAGCGAGCGCAGCGTGCGGAGCGTTCGGACGGAGCCTCTTGGTCGGGACCCGCTGCGGTCTTGGAGTTCCCTCGCTCATGGCAGCCCGGATGGATCTGGGAGGATGCCGAGAACGTCCCACCGGTCCCGCCACTGCGTCTGGATGGCGTGGTGGTCGCTCTCTCGTTGCTGATCGTGGATCTGCTCCCACGCGAGGTGGGGACTTCGGTTGGCCGACAGCGGGGACGACGAGCTGGCCGTTGACGATTGGTGTACTGTCAAGCTGACACGACAGAGCCCCACGTGTCAGGCGGGCTTCGGCTCGTCGGGGAGCGATGCTCCGGACCCTGGTAGCGCCACGTTGCAGCACCGGATGCCAGGAGAACGTCATGGCTCTGCAGGAGTCGTTGTCCGCGCTCGAGCTTCCTCGATCCCCGATCGCCACGAATGTCGCGGGGCCTCGGGCCCTCATCTGGGTTCGGGGCGAACACGACCTGGCCACGAGGTCCGAGCTGTCGGACACCTTGGCTCGGGTGATCGCTGGCGAGCACTGTGATGTGGTAGTCGACTTGAGCCTGGTGACGTTCATGGACGCGTCCACGGTCGGTGTCATCGTCGGCGCCCGGAACCTCCTTCGCGAGCGGTCACAGAGGCTCACCCTGCGCGCTCCTTCACACTGCGCGAGTCGGGTGCTCGACATCTGCGGCCTATCCGGCCTCGTCGAAGCGGAGGAAGTGCCGTCCGTGACGCGGACCGGTGCGCTCAGCAGCTGGGTCCAGGTGCCAGCCGTCGATCCCTGCGAGGTTGATTCCCCGCCTCAGCCGGGCCCCTCCGTCGTGCAGACGCAGCGTCCTGCGCTCGCCCTGCCTCTTCCGGGGTCATGACACTTGCCCGGCGATCGTCGGTTGCGAATCCTGGGTCTGCTGGGCGTCGGCCCGACCGCAGGACTGGAGACGAAGCGCCTCTGTGAGGTCAGCGCCGAGGTCACCGGCGTGACCGGCGCCGGGATCATGCTGATGTCCGGAGACGTGCCACGGGGCTCGGTGTGCAGCACCGATGAGGTGAGCGCACTCATCGAGGAGCTGCAGTTCGAGCTGGGTGAAGGGCCCTGTGTCGACGCCTACACCACGGACCGACCCGTCCTCGAGCCCGACCTCGCCAAACCCGCCTTGCCTCGGTGGGTAGCGTTCACCCAGCCGGCGGTCGACGCCGGAGCAGCGGCGGTCTTCGGGTTCCCGCTCCAGATCGGCGCGGTGCGCCTCGGCGCGCTGAACCTCTACCGCAACCGCCCCGGCCCGCTCTGCGACGAGCAGCACGCCGACGCGCTGGTGATGGCCGGCGTCGCCGCACAGGCAGTGCTGGTGTTGCAGGCGGAAGCGCCGCCCGGTCAGATCGCGGTCGCGCTGGAGGCGAGCGCCGACTTCCAGTACGTCGTGCATCAGGCGTCGGGCATGGTCGCAGCACAGCTCGAGGTAACGGTGGGGCAGGCCCTCATCCGGTTGCGCGCCTACGCGTTCGGTAACGACCGGCCACTTGCCGAGGTGGCCGGTGACGTCGTCGCCAAGGTCCTTCGCCTCGATGACCAGGACACCGGGGACCCGGCGCCGTGATCCCATTCCAGATCCGAGCAGGAGCATCAGCCCGCGAGCGCTCAGCCTCACGGCCGCGGATCCGTCTTAGGATGCCACACGGGGCTGCGCCCGAGGTGACAGGAGATCCGATGACCCGAGAAGCGCTCCTCGCCCGAACCCTCGTCGAGCTGGCCGACACTCTCGTCGACGACTTCGACGTCGTGGACCTGCTGGTGAAGCTGGCTGACCGATGCGTCGAGGTGCTCGACGTCGCCGCCGCCGGCATCATGCTCGCGAGCCCCGAAGGGAACCTGCGTTCGGTGGCATCCTCGAGCGAGGCGATGCGTGTGCTGGAGCTCTTCGAGCTACAGGCCCAAGAAGGACCGTGCCTCGACTGCTTCCGGACCGGCCAGCCCGAGCTGAACCAGGCCCTCGCCGCCGCCGACGGACGGTGGCCACGCTTCGCGCCCGAAGCGCTCGCCGCCGGTTTCCGGTCTGTCCAGGCTGTGCCGCTTCGCCTTCGAGGGAACGTCATCGGTGCCCTCAACCTGTTCCACACCGACAACCGCGAGCTGACAGATGCGGACGTCAACGTCGCCCAGTCCTTCGCCGACATTGCGACCATCGCGATCCTCCAGCACCGTGCCGCCCGCGAGAGCCAGCTCGTGAACGAGCAGCTCAACCACGCGCTCAACAGCCGAATCGTCATCGAGCAAGCCAAGGGGATGCTCGCCGAGCGCTTGGATCTCACCATGGAACAGGGGTTCTCCGCGCTCCGCGGCTACGCCCGAAACCACAACCTTCGCCTGGCCGACGTCGCCAACGACATCGTCACCGGCGCCCTACGCTCCGCTGACCTCAAGGGTCCCTCGCAAGGCTGAGCCACGCCCAGTACGCAGGGCCGGACGACCCGGAGGGGCGCCAGCAGCGCCAGCTCGACCGCAACGGCGTCCATCTGGTCGGCCTACCCGGGTGCGTCCCGGCCATCCCGAGACTGGGCCCCGCCCCTACGACCCCACGATCTTCCCTGCGGCGCCGTGACTGTGGCACGTCACCCGTGAGGCCGTTGAAGCCGCCGGCGAGGCGTCCCCCGGCAGTTCGGCTCCGCATCCTGGCCACCCGCGCACCGGAGCCCGCCACGGTTGTCGCCGACCCCGCCGGGCTGGCGGCGCCGACATCGGGGGACGCCTGTCCGGCGTGCGGCTGCTGGGGGCGATCTCCATCAGCAGCGTGGTTGGGCGTCCTCGTGGGCCGAGCCGATGCCGACTGCCCCGGCGCTCCCGCTTGTCGGTCGTGCGCTGCGACGAGCGCCGGTTCCAGGGCGCGGTCCACCTCGCCGCGTACGCTCAGCACCACCAACCCGTCGACGGCCTCGACGGCGACGGGGCCCTGGTCGGGCTCCGGGTGGTCGGTCATGTCGTGGCTGCTCCCTCGTGCGGCCGGAGGGGTGTCCGGCTGGGTGTCATCGGGGACGATGAGGGACGTCGGCGCAGGGCGCGAGGGTGGCCGCGCTTCGGGAGGTGAGTCAGGTGTCTGACACCGAGGACCTGTTCGATGCCACCGAGGCCCTCGGCGCTCTGACCGGCTCCGCGGAGGGGGCCGGGGACCTGGGTGACGCGCTCGTCGACGTCCCGGCCGCCGTGCTGATGGTGGACACCGACGCGGGCTCGGTCGTGCACGCCAACCCGCCGGCCATGCAGCTGTGCACCGTGACGCTCCCCGCACCGGTGTCGGTGTGGGTCGAGGCCGCCGGGCTCCTCCCCGGCGCCCAGGAGGACAACCCGCTGAGCCGGGTCACCGCCCGGGAGCCGGTGCTCGGGGAGCCTGTGCTGGTGCCTGGCGAGCCACGGCGTCGGGTGCTCTGGGTGACGGCCTTCCCTCTGCCGCCGCTCGCCGGCCGACCGGGCCTCGCCCTCGTGGCGCTGCTGCCCGTGAACCCGGGCTTCCCGGGTGCGGCCACCCTGCCCGAGGTGCGGTTCCGTGCCCTCGCGGCTGTCGGCCTGAGCGTCACCATCAGCGATCCGCACCAGCCCGACAACCCGCTGGTCTGGGTCAACCCGGCCTTCTGCGACGTGACCGGCTACGACGAGGCCGAGGTGCTCGGTCGGAACTGCCGCTTCCTCCAGGGACCGGGGACCGACCGCGAGGTCGTCCGGCGGCTGGCGGAGGGCATCGCCGCCGCCGTCCCGGTCACCGCGACCCTGCTCAACTACCGGCGGGACGGGACCCCGTTCTGGAACGACGTGGCGATCAGTCCCGTCTTCGACGGCGCCGGCGAGCTCACCCACTTCGTGGCCGTCCAGGCCGACGTCACCTCTCGGGTCAAGGCCGGGCAGGCGCGCTCCCGGCACCTGGCTGCCGAGCAGGAGGCCCGGGGGCGCGCCGAGGCGGCCGGCCGCCGGCTCCGGCTGCTGACGGAGGCGACGCACCTGCTGGTCTCGACCCTCGACAGCGGCGAGGCCCTGTCGCGGCTCAGCCGGCTGGTGGTCCCCGACCTGGCCGACTGGGCGGTCGTCGACCTGGTCGATCGGACCGACGGCCGGGCGACGCACCGGGTCGCCGCGACGCACGTCGACCCGGCCAAGGTCCCGCTCCTGCGCGCGGTGGAGCGGCTGCAGCCCGCTCATCTGGCCGACGAGTCCCCGATGCGCCAGGTGCTCCGGACAGGGGAACCGGTCTTCCTGCCCCGGGTGCCGGACGGGATGGGTGCCCGGGTGACGGGCAACGACGAGCTGGTCCGGGCCTACGAGTCGCTGGGCTACGCCTCGGCGATGCTCGTTCCCTTGACGGCGCGGCACCAGGTCCTGGGCGTCCTCACCCTGGTGCGCACCTCGTCCGGGCGTTCCTACCACCAGGAGGACCTGGCGCTGGCCGAGGACCTCGCCCGCCGGGTCGCGCTCATCGTCGACAACGCCCGGCTGTACGAACGGCAGCGGACGATCGCGTCCGAGCTCCAGCGGGCGCTGCTCCCGTCCCTGCCCAGCCTGTCAGCGGTGGACGTCGACGCCGGCTATCTCCCCGGCGCCGACGGCGCCCAGGTCGGGGGCGACTGGTACGACGTCCTTCCCACCCCCGACGGTGGCGGCGTCATCGTCGTCGGTGACGTCTCGGGGCACGACGTCGTCGCGGCGGCTGCCATGGGCCAGTACCGCGCCGTGCTACGGGCCTTCGCCTGGGAGGGGCACGACCCCGCGACCGCGCTCACCAGGCTCGACGAGTTGACCGCGGTCCTCGGCATGCAGCAGGTGGCGAGCGTGCTGTGCGGCCGGCTCGGGCCGGCCGCCGCCGACGGGTCCGTCCGGCTCAGCTGGGCGCGGGCCGGTCACCTGCCACCGATCCTGTTGCGCGCCGATGGGGGTGTGGACGTCCTCGAGGAGGCGCTCTCGCCGATCGTCGGTCTCGCCGCGACCGGCCCGCGCCCGACGGCCAGTACGGTGCTGCACCCAGGTGACCTCCTCGTGGTCTACACCGACGGCCTCGTCGAGGAGCGGCGCCGCCACCTCGACGACAGCGTGTCCGACCTGGCCGCGGAGCTCGCCGGGCTGGCTGGCGGGACCCCGGCCGAGGTCTGCGCCTCGCTGCTCGCCGGGAGGTCCCCCCGGGCTGCCGCCGACGACCTCACCGTGCTGGTCGCGCAGGTCCGGGCGCCGGCTGCAGCCGGTCCGTCCCGGGCCGGGGGCCGGTCCCGCCCGCGGCAGCTCGTCGACCTGCCCTTGGCCGTCGGAGACGATGCGCCCAGGACGGCGCGCGAGGCCGTCCGGGCGGCCCTCGCGGGCGCCGCGTGGCCGGGTGATTCGGCCCGGGTCCTCCTGGTGGTCAGCGAGCTGGTCACCAACGCGGTCGTCAACGGGGCCTCCCGGGTCCGCGCGCGGGTGCTGGCCCTTGGCGGTCCCTCCGAAGCCCTCCGGGTCGAGGTGGAGGACGACGCCCCGGGTGATGTGCCGTTCGATGCCAGCATGCCGCTGGCCGGCGCGGAGCGGGGGCGCGGGCTGGCGATCGTCGAGGCGCTGGCGGACCGTTGGGGGGTACGTCGGATGCACACCGGCAAGGTGGTTCACGCCGAGATGAGCTGACCCCCCGTGGGGGCAGGCGTCGGCGGGCCAGGCTGGCCGGCGCCAGGCGGTCGGGCTCCGGGCCGTGCCTGCCTTGACGGGTCGGCCCGGCCGGGCCACCCTCCGACCGGAGCGTGCCGCCGCGGCGGGCCGCGGCACCGGGGGGCGACGCTTCGAGGAGGGGACCATGACCTTACGTACCCGCCTGATTGCGGCAGCCGCGGCTCTCGTGGTCGGCCTGGGGGTGGTTGCGGCGCCCGCGGCGGTGGCCGCACGTCCTGGCCGCGAGCCGTTTCCGCTCCCCTAGGAGGGCGTGGAGCTCCGGGGCTGTGGCTCCTCGATCGTGATCTACCCGTACAAGACCAAGGAGTTCTCCACGACGTTCACCCGCTCGGACGGCACCGCGCGGGGGCTGGTCGCAGGCCAGTTCATCGTCCGGGTCGTCCACTCGGTGACCCGGGCCGAGCGGATCCTCGACATCAGCGGGACGTCGCGGGAGAGCGACGACGGTCAGGTGCTCACCGCGGTGCTCACCGGGCGCAATCTCCTCTACGACGTCTCGGGCTTCGGCGAGGCCGTGCTGGTCACCAACGGCCGACTGGTCCTGGAGATCGACCTCGAGACCTTCGAGGCGGTCCTCACCTCCCCACCCGCCAGGATGTACGACCTCTGCGAGGTGCCGGTCTGACGGTCAGCAACCCGGCGACCCGGAGCCGGTCCACCCGTCGGGACGCCCGCTCTCGGTCAGCGGGGAGGGGACTCCAGCACGGCCGCGATGCCCTGGCCCACCCCGATGCACATGGTGGCCAGGGCCCGGCGGGCGCCTCGCTCCTGCAGTTCGAGGGCGGCGGTGAGCGCGAGGCGGGCCCCGCTCATGCCCAGCGGGTGTCCGAGCGCGATCGCGCCGCCGTTCGGGTTGACGCGCTCGGCGTCGTCGGGCAGCCCCAGCCGGCGGAGGCAGGCCAGCGCTTGGGCCGCGAAGGCCTCGTTGAGCTCCACGACGTCGAGGTCGCCCACGGTGAGGCCGAGGCGGGCGAGCAGCTTCTCGGTGGCCGGGACCGGGCCGAGTCCCATGCAGCGCGGCTCCACGCCGGCGGTCGCCACGCCGGCGACCCGGGCCAGCGGCGTGAGCCCGTAGCGCTCGACGGCGCCCTCGCTCGCGACGAGCAGGGCCGCAGCGCCGTCGTTGACCCCCGACGCGTTGCCCGCGGTGACCGTCCCTCCCGTACGGAACGGGGTGTGCAGCCCGGCGAGGCGCTCCAGCGAGGTGGCCCGAGGATGCTCGTCGCGGTCCACCACGACCGGTTCCCCGCGGCGCTGCGGCACGGGTACCGGAACGATCTCGCGGGCCAGCCGCCCACGCTCGATCGCCGATGCCGCCCGCTCCTGGGAGCGCAGCGCGAAGGCGTCCTGGTCCTCCCGCGCCACGCCGTCCTCGGCCGCGACGTTCTCGGCGGTCTCGGGCATGGAGTCCGTGCCGTGGGCCGCCGCGAGCGCCGGGTTCACGAAGCGCCACCCGATCGTGGTGTCGAAGACCTGCCCGGCCGACCGGTCGTACGGGCTCTGCGCCTTGGGCATGACGAAGGGCGCCCGGCTCATCGACTCGACGCCCCCGGCGACGACGAGGTCGGCCTCCCCCGTCCGCACGGTCCGGGCGGCGTAGGCGACGGCGTCGAGCCCGCTGCCGCAGAGCCGGTTGACGGTCGTCCCGGGGACGTCGACGGGCCAGCCGGCGAGGAGGACGGCCATCCGGGCGACGTCGCGGTTGTCTTCTCCGGCCTGGTTGGCGCAGCCCAACACGACCTCGTCGACGGCGCCCGGCTCGACCTGTGGGTGGCGGGCGAGCAGCAAGCGGAGCACGTGGGCGGCGAGGTCGTCGGGCCGAACCGGCGCGAGCGCCCCGGCGTAGCGGCCGATCGGGGTGCGCACCCCGTCGACGAGGTAGGCCTCGCTCATGCCGGGAACTCCTTGAGTACGGGGCGGGCGTCTGGGGCACGGCCACCACCAGGCTTGTGGGGCCACCACGAGGCGTCGGCGCCTGGTCTTGACCCCACGAGGGTGGTGAACGTGGTCATTCGGGGCTCGGCTCGGCGACCAGGGTGCCGGGGATCTCGCGGGACCGGCCGCGGAACTCCGCGACGACGGCGTCCGTGGTCGCGTGGGTGACGGTGACGTCGTAGATGCCGCTGCGGCCGGACCGGGTGCGCTCGACGGCCTCCGCGACGAGCACGTCACCCAGCCGGGCGGGGGCCACGAAGACGATGTCCGCGCCCTGCGCCACCGTGCGCCGGTCGTAGGAGTTGCAGGCGAAGGCGAAGGCCGAGTCCGCCAGTGCGAAGACGAAGCCACCGTGGCAGATCGCGTGGCCGTTGACCATGTCAGGGCGCACCGTCATCGACAGCCGGGCCCGGCCAGGGGTGACCGAGTCCAGCGACATGCCGAGCGAGCGGGAAGCCTCGTCGTCGGCCCACATCACCGCTGCCGCGGCCAATGCGGTCTCCTCGGCGGAGGCCCGCGCCGACTCCTCGGCGCTCACCGCGGCCGTCCCGCCGTGTCGGCGAGCCGTCGCAGCCGGGTGCTCGGCCGGTAGCGACCCGAGGGGTAGGCCCGGTGCAGCGCGTCGAGCACCTCGACGACGTCGACGGCGTGCTCGACCCCCCACTCGTACGGACCGAACGGGTAGCCGGTGCCGAGCCGCATCGCCGTGTCGACGTCGCCCGGCGAGGCCTCCCCGCGGTGGACGAGGTCGATGGCCTCGTTGGCCAGCATCGCCAGCGTCCGGGCCACCAGCAGGCCGGGCACGTCGTCGACCACGCTCACTGCCGCCCCCGTCGCCTGGAGGAGCCCGACGGCCTCGTCCAGGGCGACGTCCGGGCAGCCGTCGGGCGCAGCCAGGCAGAACCGGGACGCCGTGCGAGGGTCGAGCGCCCAGTCCAGCGCCAGCACCGGCGCCTCCCAGGACATCGCGGTCGCGCTCTCGCCTGCCGTCTCGACCAGCCACGCGCCCGACGGCAGGCGGATCCCGAGCACCGGCTGGGAGTCGCCGTCGTCGACCTGCACCACTACGCCCGCGTGGCGGATCCGGTCGGCCACGCCGTCGAGCACGTGCAGACCACCCGTCACGATCACTGCCGTCGGCGCTGGTCGCGGGTCGGCGGTGCGCGGGCTCGGGGGGCCGGCGCCTTCTCCGTACGGTTGGAAGCCGCGACCGGACTTGCGGCCGAGCCAGCCGGCGTCGACGAGACGCTGCTGGACCGCGGAGGGCTGGTACCGGGGGTCGCGGAAGGTCTGCTCCCACACCGAGACGCCGACGGCGTGGTTGACGTCCTGACCGATCAGGTCGGTGAGCTCGCAGGGCCCCATCCGGAAGCCGCCCGCGTCGCGCAGCACCGCGTCGAGCGTGGTGGGATCCGTGGCCCGCTCCTCGAGCACCCGCATCGCCTCGCCGTAGAAGGGGCGCGCGACCCGGTTGACGACGAAGCCAGGGGTCGAGGCGCAGCGGACCGGGCTCTTGCCCCAGGCCAGGGCCGTGCCGACGGCGGAGTCAGCCACGGACGGGGACGTGGACGCACCCGCGACCACCTCGACCAGCGGGAGCACCGGCGCCGGGTTGAAGAAGTGCAGGCCCACGACTCGTCCGGGGTGCTCGAGCCCCGCCGCGACCGCCGTCACCGACAGCGAGGAGGTGTTGGTGGCCAGGACTGTGTCCGGCGCGCACACGCTCTCCAGGCGGGTGAAGAGGTCTCGCTTGACCGCCAGGTCCTCGACGACCGCCTCGACGACCATCCCGCAGCCGGCCAGCTCGGCGACGTCGTCGACCACCCGGAGCCGGCGACGGGCCGCCGCCGCTTCCTCCGGACCGAGCCGCCCTGTGGCCGCGAGCCGATCGAGCTCGGCGCTCACGGCTTGGACCGCGTCGGAGGCTCGCCCGGGGTCGGAGTCGTGCAGCAGGGTCTCGTGCCCCGCGACGGCGGCGACCTGGGCGATCCCGGCGCCCATGGTCCCGGCGCCGATGACCCCGACCGGTCGGCTGGTGTCCAGAGGCGGCATGGGAGGAGTCTCCCAGGAGGGGGTGTTGATATGACACCATGGGGTCCGCCGTGCGACTGCCGTGTCACACCGTCCGCACCCGCTCACGCCCTGGGGCCCGGCAGCCGATGCCCGAGGCGTCGCCCGAGCGGTGGCGCCGCCCTCGTGCCAGACCCTGCGGAGGAATTCCATGGCCGCCACGCCCGTACCGTCCGCCACTCCCTCGTCCGGGCCCGGCCGGCGCGGCCCCGACGGCTTCGTCGAGGCGCACGCCGAGACCCTGAACGCCGCACTCGGGGCCATCCGCAGCCGCGGCTACCACAGCGCCTACCCCGAGTCGCCGAGCCCGCGCGTCTACGGCGAGAGCGCCGCCGCCGACGGCCAGACCGCGTTCGAGTCGTGGCTGGGCCGCGAGTTCCCGCTCGACACTCCGGGCGCCGACGGCCAGGTCGCAACCGAACGGAGCCCGTACGGACCGGAGCTCGGCGTCAGGTACCCGCATGTGCCGGCGACCGACACGGCGTTGCAGGAGCTCTTCGCCGCCATGCGCGGCGGGATCCCGGACTGGCGCGACGCAGGTCCCCGCGTGCGCGCCGGGGTGTGCGTGGAGATCCTGCACCGGCTGCACGGGCGCTCGTTCGAGCTGGCCAACGCGGTCATGCACACCTCCGGGCAGGCCTTCGTCATGGCCTTCCAGGCCGGCGGTGCACACGCGCTCGACCGCGCCTTGGAGGCCGTGGCCTACGCGTACGCCGCTCAGGCGGAGGTGCCGGAGACCGCGTACTGGGAGAAGCCGGCGCGCAAGGGCGAGCCGCTGCGGATGCAGAAGACCTTCCGGATCGCCCCGCGCGGGGTGTCCCTCGTGATCGGCTGCAACACCTTCCCGACGTGGAACTCCTGGCCCGGTCTGTTCGCCTCCCTCGCCACCGGGAACGCCGTCTTGGTCAAGCCACATCCGGGAGCCGTCCTGCCGCTGGCCCTCACCGTCCAGGTGGCGCGGCAGGTGCTGTCCGACGCGGGCTTCGACCCGGACCTGGTCTGCCTGGTGGCCGAGGAGCCGGACGAGCGGATCGCTTCCGTCCTGGCCGTGCGCCCAGAGGTGCGCATCATCGACTTCACCGGGTCCAGTGCCTTCGGCGAGTGGCTCGAGCAGCACGCGACGCAGGCGCAGGTCTACACGGAGAAGTCCGGCGTCAACGCCGTGGTCGTGGACTCCACCGACTCCTTCGCGGCCATGTGCCGCAACCTGGCCCAGTCGCTCTCGCTCTACTCCGGGCAGATGTGCACCGCGCCGCAGAACATCTACGTGCCCCGTGCCGGGATCGAGACCGACGAGGGGCACAAGTCCTTCGACGACGTGGGCGCCGGCATCGCGTCGGCGGTCGACCGGCTCCTCGGTGACGACGCCCGGGCCGTGGAGGTCCTGGGTGCCGTCGTCAACGACGGGGTGGTCGAGCGGCTGGAGGCCGCCCCCGGCTCCGGCAAGGTCGTGCTGGCCGCACGCACGATCCAGCACCCCGCCTGGCCCGACGCCCGGGTCCGCACGCCGAGCATCCTGGCGCTCGAGACCGCCGACACCGAGGTCTACACCCGCGAGTGCTTCGGCCCCGTCTCGTACCTCATCGCCACCGACTCGACCGCGGCCTCGATCGACCTGCTACGGCGGACCGTGAGCGAGCACGGGGCCATGACCGCCTCGGTCTACTCGACCCACGAGGACGTGCTCCAGGCCGCCGAGGAGGCCGCGCTCGATGCAGGTGTCGCCTTGTCGATGAACCTGACCGACGGGGTCTTCGTCAACCAGTCGGCGGCCTTCTCGGACTTCCACGGCACGGGGGCCAACCCGGCGGCCAACGCGACGCTGACCGACAGCGCCTACGTGGCCGGGCGGTTCCGGGTCGTCCAGTCGCGGCGGCACGTGCCGGCTCCCGATGCCGAGGCCTGAGCGGCCGATCGCGACCGGACACCCGTGACGCCGACTCGCTCGCGTGTCGGCGTCCAGCTCTCCGGCCTGCGCCGGCTGCGGTGCAAGGCTGGCGGCATGGCCCTCGACCTCAGCTGCCCGGGGTGCGGCACGCAGATGTACGCGGAGCAGGCGCACAACCGCTGCCCCGCCTGCCGCTACTACGAGCCGTGCTGCGACGGCGGCCCGCTGGCCTGCCCCACGCCGTCGGGGTCCGGCCGGGCCGACGCCAGCCAGGCGGCAACCTCCTCGAGCACGCCCTCCGACCCGCCGTAGGCCCCCGCCGCCCGGGGCCAGTGCACGACCACCTCGGCGAAGCCGAGCTCGCCCGCCAGCCCGTACGCGTCGACGAAGGTGCCCAGGGAGGCGAGGGAGTAGGTGCCGGCGGCGTCGACCGACAGCCAGCGCTCGAGCGTCGACGGGTCGCGTCCCGCCGAGGCGCAGACGTCGTCGAGCCGTGCTGCCAGGGCGGCGACCCCCCGCCACCACGCCTTCGGACCGTCCTCGGGCGGGCTCGACCCCGTGGTGGCCCACCCCTGTCCGTGCCGGGCGGCGACGGCCATGGCGCGCGGGCCGTTGGCGGCGACGACGAAGGGCAGGCGCGGGCGCTGGACACAGCCGGGCAGCATCCGGGCGTCGACGGCGCGGTAGTGCTCGCCGGCGTACGAGACCCGGTCGGCGGTCAGCAGGAGGTCGAGCAGCTGGACGAACTCGGAGAACCGTCGGGCCCGGTCCCGCGCGGGCAGCAGCTCCCTACCGAGAACGCGGGCGTCATGACCTGCACCTCCGGCTCCCACGCCGAGCACGAGGCGCCCGCCCGACATGTCGTCGAGGGTCATCAGCTCCTTGGCGAAGGGCACGGGGTGGCGGTAGTTCGGCGAGGCCACCCAGGTGCCCAGCCGGACGCGGGTCGTCGCTGTCGCCGCGGCCACGAGGGTGGGCACGGTCGCGAACCACGGTTCGCCCGCGAGGTCGCGCCAGCTGAGGTGGTCGTAGGTCAGCGCGCTGTCGAAGCCATAGGCCTCCGCTCGCTGCCAGCGCAGCCGGTCCTGCGCCCACCGGCCCTGCGGCAGCAGGACGACGCCCACCCGTGGCCGGCCGGGCGGCGCCCCGCTCACGGGGTCACGGCCATCGCTCCGGCGACCCGGCGGGCCAGCTCCGCGTCGCCCCGGACCTCGACGTCGACCTGCTCGGGCCGCCGCCGCCCGCCGCACAGGACGGCGAATGCCTCGCCCGACATGCGGAGCACGGCATCGGCGTCCGCCGGCACGGACGACCCCGGCACCAGCGCCGCGCGCCCGTCCGCGCCCACCCGGACGGCTTCCGAGAACGGTACGGGGCCGTGCACCTCCAGGCCCACGGTCGTCCCGGGCGGCGGGGCCACGCGCTTGCCCACCACGTACGGCATGGAGGAGGCGAAGGCCCCCAGCGTCACCGCGGCCGCGGCACCGCCGAGCCCTCCGGGCCGGCCGACTGCCCGGCGGACGTCCTGCTCGTGCATCCAGACGTCGATGACGCGGTTGCGGAGCAGGGTCCGCCAGTCCCAGCCGATACGACCGGGCGTTCGGGGCGGTGCGCCGGTGGGGTCGGTGGGCGGGTCCTCGCGGAGCAGGGCGCTCCTCGCCTCCGCGGCGGCCCGGAGCTCGTCCAGCACGTCTCCGGCCGGACGACCCCGGCGCGCCTGGACTCCCGCCTCGGTGTAGGCGGTGAACGGGTCCGTGACGACCGCGGGTCCGTCGACCCGTGGCGGCCTCGTCGGCACCGTCGAGGCCCCCGGCAGCCCGGCGAGGTCGCACTCGACCGCGGCGAGGTGAGCGAGAACGTCCTGGACGCTCCAGCCCGGCAGGTCCGTGGCCCGCACCAGGTCGTCCTCCTCGAGGTCGCAGCCCAGGTCCAGCACCCGTTCCACCGTCTCCCGCCACGCCGCTACCAGCGCGGCCAGCTCATCGCTCACACCGGCAGGCTAGGGCCCGGCGACGGTGATCGGCGCCGCCCATGAACACCGGCGCCGGGGGGCGAATCCTGTCATGACTTCCGCTATGTCCGGGTCTGAAAGCGTCCACGGACTGGACTTTGCGCAATCGTGACCCGGTAAGCGACGCAACCTGTTGCGGCCCGGTTGCCGGACCGTTTACATGCGATGACAGGACACCAGGCTCGGCCGACCCGGTCCGCCTGGTCGTGAAACCCAGACATGAGGAGGCAGGCCCATGGCCTTCCGCACCACACGGCGGGGAGCGGTCGCAGTCACGTGCGGCGTCGGGCTCTCGCTCGTCCTGGCCGCCTGCGGCGGCGACGACGGAGACGACGGCGACGGCGACGGTGCCGCTGCCGGCGACGTCGACTGCTCGGCCTACGAGCAGTACGGCGACCTCGAGGGCACCCAGGTGACCGTCTACACCTCGATCGTCGCCCCCGAGGACGCTGCCCACATCGAGTCCTACGCGCCGTTCGAGGAGTGCACCGGAGCGACGGTCGTCTACGAGGGCTCGGCCGAGTTCGAGGCCCAGATCGTCGTGCGCGTCCAGAGCGGCAACGCCCCCGACATCGCCTACTTCCCGCAGCCCGGCCTGCTCCAGACGGTGGTGCGCGACACCGGCGCCGTGCTTGAAGCTCCCGACGCCGTCGCCGAGAACGTCGACAACTACTGGAGCGAGGAGTGGAGGGGCTACGGCACCGTCGACGACGTCTTCTACGCCGCTCCGCTCGGGGCCAACGTCAAGTCCTTCGTCTGGTACTCCCCCTCGGCTTTCGAGGAGGCCGGGTACGAGATCCCGGAGACGTGGGACGACATGATCGAGCTCTCCGACCAGATCGTGGCCGACGGCGGCGTGCCGTGGTGCGCGGGCATCGGCTCCGGTGACGCGACCGGCTGGCCGCTCACCGACTGGATGGAGGACGTCATGCTCCGGGAGCACGGGCCGGACGTGTACGACCAGTGGCTCAACCACGACATCCCCTTCAACGACCCGCAGGTCGCCAGCGTCCTTGAGCGTGTCGGCAGCGTCATGAAGAACCCGGACTACGTCAACGGCGGCCTGGGCGACGTGCAGAGCATCGCCTCGACGACGTTCCAGGACGGCGGCCTGCCGATCCTTCAGGGGCAGTGCTGGATGCACCGGCAGGCGTCCTTCTACCAGGCCAACTGGCCGGAGGGCACCGAGGTGGCCGAGGACGGCGACGTCTTCGCGTTCTACTTCCCGCCGATCAGCGAGGACTTCGGTCGTCCGGTCCTCGGTGGTGCCGAGTTCGTGGCGGCCTTCACCGACCGTCCCGAGGTGCAGGCGTTCCAGGCCTACCTGGCCTCGCCGGAGTGGGCGAACAGCAAGGCCGAGGTCTCGCCGCCCGGGTGGGTGAGCGCCAACACCGAGCTCGACCCGTCCCTGCTGGTGTCCCCGATCGACCAGCTCGCCGCGGAGATCCTGGCCGACGAGGAGACGGTGTTCCGCTTCGACGCCTCCGACCTGATGCCCGGCGAGGTCGGTTCGGGTTCGTTCTGGACGGAGATGACGAACTGGGTCGCCAACGACAAGCCCGACGACGAGGTCCTCGATGCGATCGAGGCGTCCTGGCCCTAGTGACACCGTCGCGGTGACCGCGTAGCGTCCGGGCCGGGGCCTGCCGAGCAGGCCCCGGCCCGGCCGCAGCGGGGAGTGGAGAGGGGTTCGACCTTGTCCCAGAACAGTCCCGACCGGCCGGACGCGGGGTCCGGCTCCGGCTCGACAACTACGGCCACGCGGTCGTCCCCGCCAGTCGCTGCTCCGCGGCCCAAGGAGGGATCGCCCGTCTATACGGGCATCCTCATCGCGATCGGCGCAGTCCTGCTGATCGGCGTCCTCTTCGTCGGCCTCTCGCTGGCGGGTGTCTTCACCCCGGAGGTCACCTGGCCCGCCTGGCTGGTCCGATCGACCACGGCCGTGCAGAAGTTCGGGCTGATGTTCTTCGCGATCATCCTGTTCGTCGTCGTGATGTCACTCATCCTGCTGTCGGTGGACCGAGCCCGGGGCGTGCGCAACTGGGCCGTGGCGCTGGCCTTCCTCGGCCCGATGGGCCTCATGCTGATCTTCGGCCTGATCTACCCGGGCCTGCGCACGCTGCGGGAGTCCCTTTTCGACCGGACGAGTGCCAACTACGTCGGGTTCGACAACTACGCGACGCTGTTCACCGAGGACATCTTCCAGACCGTGCTGCGCAACACCGCGATCTGGGTCTTCCTCGTCCCCATCGTCGCCACCTTCATCGGCCTCGTCTACGCGGTGCTCGTGGACCGCACCCGGTTCGAGGCACTCGCCAAGGGCTTGATCTTCCTGCCCATGGCGATCTCCATGGTCGGTGCGTCGATCATCTGGAAGTTCATCTACGAGTACCGGCCGGACCAGCCCGGGGTCGAGCAGATCGGCCTGGCCAACCAGATCCTGGTGTGGCTGGGGCGGGAGCCCTACCAGTTCCTCATCACCTCCCCGTGGAACAACATCTTCCTGATCGTGGTGATGATCTGGATCCAGTCGGGCTTCGCGATGACCGTCCTGTCGGCGGCCATCAAGGCGATCCCCGACGACATCACCGAGGCAGCCCGCCTGGACGGCGTGACGGGCTTCGGGATGTTCCGCTACGTCACGGTGCCGAGCATCCGCCCGGCGCTGGTGGTGGTCCTCACGACCATCGCCATCGGCACGCTGAAGATCTTCGACATCGTCCGGACCATGACGGGTGGCAACTTCAACACCAGCGTGGTGGCCAACGAGTTCTACACGCAGAGCTTCCGGCAGTTCAACACCGGCCTCGGTGCGGCGCTGGCGGTGGTCCTCTTCGTGCTCGTCATCCCGATCGTCATCTACAACGTGCGCCAGCTTCGCCTCTCGGAGGACGTCCGATGACCACCACGACGCCCCCCCCTCCCCCGGCACCCACCGCCGGACCCAAGAAGCTCAGCCGGGCGGACCAGCGGGCCGCCGACGCCAAGACCAAGCTGAGCTCTCCCTGGGCGTCCGGGCTGGCCATCGTCATCGCGATCCTCTGGACCGTCCCGACGTTCGGGCTGCTGCTGTCCTCGTTCCGGCCCGAGGCCGACATCAAGGGCAACGGTTGGTGGACCATCTGGCGCAACCCCGGCTTCACCCTCGACAACTACGAGGAGGTGCTCTACGGGGGCTCGACCCAGCTGTCCACCTTCTTCATCAACTCGATCGTCATCACGCTCCCGGCCGTGATCATCCCGATCACGCTGGCGCTGCTTGCGGCCTACGCCTTCGCCTGGATCGAGTTCCCGTACCGCGACACGCTCTTCGTCGCGGTCTTCGCCCTGCAGATCGTGCCCATCCAGGTCACGCTCATCCCGCTGCTCAGCGAGTACGTCAAGTGGGGTTTCGCGGGGTCGTTCTGGACCGTCTGGCTGTCGCACTCGATCTTCGCTCTCCCGCTGGCGGTCTTCCTGCTGCACAACTTCATGAAGGACATCCCGCCCTCGCTGATCGAGGCGGCCCGGGTCGACGGCGCCGGGCACGTGAAGATCTTCTTCCAGGTGCTCCTGCCGCTGCTCGTCCCGGCCATCGCGGCCTTCGGGATCTTCCAGTTCCTCTGGGTGTGGAACGACCTGCTGGTCGCCCTCACCTTCGCCGGCGGCACGCCCAACGTCGCGCCGCTGACCGTCCGGGTCGCCGAGCTCGCGGGCTCCCGCGGAACGGAGTGGCACCTGCTCTCCGCCGGTGCCTTCGTGTCGATCGTCGTGCCGCTCATCGTGTTCCTGAGCCTGCAGCGCTACTTCGTCCGTGGCCTGCTCGCCGGTGGCGTCAAGGGGTAGCCCTCCACGTGGCGCCTCTCGGCCCCGTCCCCGTCACCGGGGCGGGGCCTTCCGGTCGCGTGATCGCCCAACTGCGCCGATCCCGAGACGTCACCCTCGGCCGGCGGTCGAACCTGACGCTCTCAGCCCCGCACGTGCTCGGCGAACCAGCGGTAGGACGCCTTGGGCACCCGGCGCAGGGTCCCCGGCTCGACCTCCACGAGGCCGAACTTCTTGGTGTAGCCCTCGGCCCACTCGAAGTTGTCGAGCAGGGTCCAGGCGACGTACGAGCGGACGTCCGCGCCGGCCGACCGGGCCCGCTCCACGGCCGCCAGGTGGCCCGCGTAGTAGGCGATCCGGTCCGGGTCGTCGATGCTGCCGTCCTCGGCCCGCCGCTCGTCGTCGTACGCCGCGCCGTTCTCGGTGACCCGGAGCGGCACGCCCGGCGCCCGCCGGGACAGCCCGACCAGCAGCTCCTCGAGCGACTCCGGGTGGACCTCCCAGCCCATCGCCGTACGGGGTTCGCGGGGGGCGTATCCGTGCGGCGGTGCGTACGGGTAGGCGCTGGCGTCCTGACCCACGGCGCGGGCGGCGGGGGTGGTGGAGGTGACGCGGCTGGGGGTGTAGAAGTTCACGCCCAGCCATGCGGCGGACCCCTGGATCCGGTCGAGGTCGCCCGCGCGGACGAGCCCGTCGTCGGCGAGCCCGGGGACCGTGTCGACGAGAACCTGGGGGTAGCGCCCGTCCAGGAGCGGGTCCAGCCACATCCCGTTCTGCACGGCGTCGACGAAGCGCGCGGCCTCGGCGGCGTCCTCGTCGTCGGGGTAGACCTGGGTCAGGTTGAGGACGATGCCGGCTCCACCGAGCGCCTCCGCCGTGAGGGCGTGGCCGAGCAGCAGGTGATGGGCCGCGGCGTAGGCGGCGTCGGACTCCCGGCGCCCGGGCGCGTGGATCCCGGCCGCGTAGCCGAGGAACGCCGAGCACCACGGCTCGTTGAGGGTGGTCCAGTCGGTGACCCGGTCGCCCAGCCGCCCGTGCACGAGGGCCGCGTAGTCGGCAAAGCGCCCGGCCGTCTCGCGTACGGGCCATCCACCCGCGTCCTCGAGGGGCTGTGGCAGGTCCCAGTGGTAGAGCGTGGGCAGCGGCCGCAGGCCGCGGGCCAGCAACCCGTCGACGACGCGCTCGTAGTAGTCGAGACCGGCGGCGTTGGGCGGGCCGCTGCCGGTCGGCTGGACCCGCGGCCAGGCGACGGAGAAGCGATACGCGGAGACGCCCAGGTCCCGGACGAGATCGAGGTCCTCGTCGAGTCGGTGGTACTGGTCGCAAGCCACGGCCCCGCTCGAGCCGTCCAGGATGGCTCCCGGCCGGTCGCAGAGGGTGTCCCAGATCGACCGGCCGCGACCGTCCTCGCCGACGGCGCCCTCGACCTGGTAGGACGCGGTGGCTACTCCGTACTCCAGCGGCTGCACGCCGGGCAGCCTAGGGGCGCCGGTCTCACTCGAGGTAGTCCTCGCAGACGCCGCGCTGGGGTCCGGTCGCGTCCACGGTCGCCCACAGGCCGGCGAGGATGACCAGGCTGCCGTCGCCCTGCGGGTGGAAGGCGTATCCGCCCTCGCCGCCCCCGGGCGACATACCACACCGTGCCCCACGCGGCCTCGCGCTCCTCCAGCCGCGGACCGAAGGCCTGCTGGAGCTCCTCGACGGAGCTGCGGGTGGTGATCCCCTCGACCGTACGGACGTCCGGCACGTCCTTCACCAGCACGGCGTAGAAGGCGTCGGGGGTGTAGCAGCCCCACACGTCCACTCCCTCGACCCGGACGTTCCAGGCATCGGGCGGCTCGGCACCCGCCTCCGGCTCATCCACGGTCGCGACGCCACTGGCGTCGACCTCGGCGCGGGTCACGCCGAACAGCAGTGACCCGATGCCGTTGGTGCGCACCTCGGTGCTCGGTGGTGCGCCCTGGGTCAGCAGGCGGTTCCACTGCCGCTGCCCGAACCAGCCGTCCGGCTCGTCGTCCATCAGACGCTGGACCTGCAGGACGTCGGCGGCGTCGTCGGCTGACAGCACGTCGACGGGCTGCGGGTCCGCAGGGCCTGCCGCGTTGCCACCGAGCCAGAGCTGCATCCGCGTGGCCATGAGCGGGAAGCACGGGTGCGAGGTCCCGGGGGTGAACGCCGCCGGTGGCGGGACCTGCCCGCAGTCCTCGGTCGTCGTGGTAGTGGATGCCGGTCCGGTCGCGGTGGGGTCGGGGGTGGACGTCGCCGCCGGCGTCGCCCCGGTGCCGTCCCCGGTGTCGTCACGGTGGGTGCCTCGTCGCCACACGCCGTGGCCCCGAGGACGAGGGCGACCGCGATCGACACCGCCGCTGTCCCGTGTCGGAGCGACATGTCGACCGCTCCACGTCCACGGTAGGTCGCGTCATCCAGGCCTGCACGGGGCCCAGGCCTGGCTCGGGAGCGCATCGGGGACGATGAGCCGGTGACCTCCCCGAGCCGGCCCCGGCCCCGCGTTCGCGCTCCTGAGCTCACCGGCCGTGGCGGGTGGCTCAACACCGGCGGCGAGACGTACTCGGTCTCGGACTTCCGGGGCCGATTCCTGCTGCTGGACTTCTGGACCTTCTGCTGCGTGAACTGCCTGCACGTCCTCGACGAGCTACGCCCACTGGAGGCGGCGTGCGGCGACGTTCTCACCGTGGTCGGCGTGCACTCGCCGAAGTTCGTGCACGAGGCCGACCACCAGGCGGTCGTGGACGCCGTCGAGCGGTACGAGGTGCGTCATCCTGTCCTGGACGACCCGGACCTGACGACCTGGCAGGCCTATGCCGTCCGCGCCTGGCCGACGCTCACGCTGGTGGACCCCGAGGGCTACGTCGTCGCCCAGTTCTCCGGTGAGGGGCACGCGCACGCGGTCGAGGCGCTGCTGGCCGAGCTCACCCCCTCGTACGAGGCACGTGGCGCGCTGCGCCGCGGCGACGGCCCGTACGTGCCTCCGGAGCCGGAGCCGACGGAGCTGAGGTTTCCCGGCAAGGTGGTGCGGCTGGCGGGCGGGACGTTCCTGGTGTCGGACACGAAGCACCACTCGCTGGTCGAGCTGGCTGCGGACGGGGTGAAGGTGCTCCGGCGGATCGGCACGGGCGTGCGCGGCCTCGTCGACGGCGGACCGGGGGAGGCCCGGTTCAGCGAGCCCCACGGCCTGGCGGTTCTGCCCCCGGGAGTGACCGCCGCCGCCGGCTACGACGTCGTCGTCGCTGACACGGTCAACCACGCGCTGCGCGGCGTCGTCCTGGCGACCGGGGAGGTCCGGACGCTGGCCGGTACGGGTCGGCCGTGGATGCAGGGAGACGGGCCGACGGCGCTCTCCAGCCCGTGGGACGTCGCGTGGTGGCCGGTGCAGGCGCGGGTTGTCGTGGCGATGGCCGGCATCCACCAGGTGTGGGCCTTCGACCCGGCCAGCGGGGCCGTGGAGGTGCTCGCCGGCACGACGAACGAGGGCCTGGTCGACGGGCCGGCGGTGCGGGCCTGGTTCGCGCAGCCGTCCGGGCTGTCGGTCGCGGCCGACGGCGGCGTCGTATGGATCGCCGACGCCGAGACCTCGGCGGTGCGCCGGCTGGTCCGTGGCCCGCAGGGGGACCTCGACGTCGTGACGGACGTGGGCACCGGGCTCTTCGACTTCGGCTTCCGCGACGGGCCGGCGGCCGAGGCCCTATTGCAGCACCCGCTGGGCGTGTGTGCCCTGCCCGACGGGAGCGTCGCGGTCCTCGACACGTACAACGACGCCGTACGGCGGGTGGACCCGGCCGCCGGTGAGGTGACGACGATGGCGACCGGCTTGCGCGAGCCCAGCGGCGCGGTCGTCGACGGCGACCACCTGGTCGTGGTGGAGTCGGCCGCCCACCGGCTCAGCCGGGTGCCGCTCGGAGCGGCTGCCGAACCGGTGGAGGCCTTCGCGGCGCAGACGCGGCGTGCTCCGGTGGAGGTCGCGCCGGGCTTGGTGGAGCTGGTCGTCGTCTTCGAGCCGCCGCCGGGGCAGCAGCTCGACGACCGGTGGGGGCCGGCCACCCGGTTGCTGGTCTCCGCGACGCCGGGTGCCCTCCTCCGGTCCGGTGACGGGCGGGGACCGGGCCTGAGCCGCTCGCTGGAGGTGGCCGGTGGAGTGGGTGACGGCGTCCTGCACGTCGCGGCCATGGCGGCCTCCTGCGACGACCTCACCCTCCCGCGGGCCGACAGTGGGGGGCCCGCCGCCCAGGGCCCGGCGTGCCACGTGCACCAGCAGGACTGGGGGATCCCCGTCCAGGTGCGCGAGGGCGGGGCCCGGCGGCTCGACCTCGTCCTGTCCGGCTGACCCGCCCGCCAATGATCACGGCAGCCGCGCAAGTGGGTGCCCGCCTCGGTGAATTCACCTGGCTCAGCACCCAAGGACGCGGCTGCCGTGATCATTGGAGGCCGGGGACCGATCAGCCCAGCAGGGCGTAGACGGTAGTCGCGTGTGCCCTGGGCGCCTGGTCGCCGTCGCACCCGATCGCCACGTCCACGAAAGCCAGGGCCCGGCCCAGCTTCTCCACCCGGGCGGTGAGCCGCACGTCCTGTCCGACGACGGCCCGCTGGAAGCTGGTCGACTGCTGGACGGTGGTCATCGGCCCGTACGAGCCGCGGGCGGCCGACAGGGCCAGCACCGTCGCCGTGTCCGCCGCGGCCATGAGGGCCTGGCCGGACAGCGCGCCCCCCTCGCGGGCCAGCCGGTCGGACCAGGGCAGCCGGACGACGGCGTGCCGGTCCCCGACCTCCTCCACGACCAGGCCCAGGTCGAGGACCCAGGGCGCGAAGTTGTCGGTCAGTACGGCCTGGGCGTCGTCGACGGAGAGCGCGGACACATCCGCATCATGGCCGGACTCGCATCGGGGCCGCCAGGAGCTGTCACTGGCGGCCCCGAAGCCGTTTGCCCCAATGATCACGGCCGCCGCGTACTTGGGGACGTGCCGCGGCGAATTCACCGAGGCGGGCACTCACCTACGCGGCTGCCGTGATCGTTGCGGTTGCTCAGACCGGCGGGCGGTCGTCGTACGTGCGGCGCTCCTCGACGACCTCGCCGCGGGTGGTGGCGCGCCGGCGCGGTCCCCAGACCAGCATCGTCATGATCAGGCCGACGACGCCGACGATGGTCAGGATCCAGCCGATGACCTGGATGTCGATCCCGGCCACATCGAACTCGACGGCCAAGGCGAGGACGAGGCCGAGCGCGATGAGGAAGATGCTCGCTCCGATGCCCATGGTTGCGTGTTGCCCCTCTCCACGGTGGCGGGCCCACGACGGTTCCCGCGATCGGCAAGCCGTCTACCCAGAACGCACGCCGGTCATGCCTGCCGTGGTCAGAAGGACTCCTCCGGCAGGTCCATGAGCGCGTTGTCGGTCGCCTCCAGGGAAGCTCGCTCCGCCGTGAGCCGGGGGAGCACCTGCCGGGCGAAGAACTGCGCGGCCGCCACCTTGCCCTCGTAGAAGGTCCGGTCCCGGGCCGACACCTCGCCGCCGAGCCGGTCGAGCGCCACCTGGGCCTGGCGCACGAGCAGCCACGCCACGACCAGGTCACCGGCCGCCAGCAGGAACCGGGTGGTGTTCTGCCCCACCTTGTACACGTTGCGTGGCTCCCCACCCTCGCTGCGCGGGTCGCTCGACATGAGGAACCCGACCATGGTCCCCAGCATCCCCTGCACGTCCTGGAGCGCGGTGGCGAGCAGCCCGCGCTCGACCTTCAGCCGGCCGTTGCCTGCCTCGGCGGCGAGGGTCTCCTGGATCTGTCCGGACAGCCAGCCCACCGCCTCTGCCCGGTCGCGGACGATCTTGCGGAAGAAGAAGTCCAGGCCCTGGATGGCGGTCGTGCCCTCGTAGAGGGTGTCGATCTTCGCGTCCCGGACGTACTGCTCGACCGGGTAGTCCTGGAGGTAGCCGGACCCCCCGAGAGTCTGCAGCGTCTCGGACCCGAGCAGCGCCCAGGAGCGCTCCGAGCCGTAGCCCTTGACGATCGGGAGGAGCAGGTCGTTGACCTTCTCCGCCAGCTCGTCGGTCTCGCCGCGCTCCTCCGCGAGCTTGACCCGGTCCTGGATGCTGGCCGTGTAGAGCACCAGGGCCCGCATCCCCTCCGCGTGCGCCTTCTGCGTCATGAGCGAGCGGCGTACGTCGGGGTGGTGGGTGATCGTCGTCCGTGGGGCGGTCTTGTCCGTCATCTGGGTGAGGTCGGCCCCCTGCACCCGCTCCTTCGCGTACGCGAGGGCGTTGAGGTAGCCGGTGGACAGCGTGGCGATCGCCTTGGTGCCCACCATCATCCGGGCGAACTCGATGATCTGGAACATCTGGGCGATGCCGTCGTGGACGTCGCCCAACAGGTAGCCGACGGCCGGCTCGTCGGCACCGAAGGTCAGCTCGCAGGTCGTGGAGACCTTGAGACCCATCTTCTTCTCGACGTTGGTGGCGTAGACACCGTTGCGGGCGCCGAGCTCCCCGGTCTCGAGGTCGACGAGGAACTTCGGTACGACGAAGAGCGAGAGCCCCTTGGTCCCCGCCCCGCCCACGCCCTCGACACCGACGGGGCGCGCGAGCACGAGGTGGACGATGTTCTCGGTCAGGTCGTGCTCGCCCGAGGTGATGAAGCGCTTGACGCCCTCGAGGTGCCAGGTGCCATCGGGCTGGGGGAGGGCGCGCGTACGGCCGGCGCCGACGTCGGAACCGGCGTCGGGCTCGGTGAGCACCATGGTGGCGCCCCAGCGCCGCTCCACGGCGATCTCGGCGAGCCGCTTCTGCTCCGGCGTGCCGTTGCGCCACATGACCGAGCAGAAGGCCGGACCGCCCGAGTAGAGCCACACCCCCGGGTTGGCGCCGAGGATCAGCTCCCCGAAGGCCCACAGCAGCGAGGGTGGCGCCGGCTGGCCACCCAGCTCGGCCGGCAGGCCGAGGCGCCACCACTCCGAGTCCATGAAGGCGCGGAAGGACTTCTTGAGGGCCTCCGGTGTCGTCACCGTCCGGCCCGCCGGGTCGTAGACCGGAGGGTGGCGGTCGGAGTCCAGGAAGTCCTCGGCCAGCTCCTCGCGAGCCAGCCGGTCGACCTGGGCCAGGATCGAGCGCGCGGTCTCGACGTCGAGATCCTCGTACGGGCCGTGGCCGAGCACCTCTTCCCGGCCCAGCACCTCGAAGAGGGTGAACTCGATGTCGCGCAGGTTGGACTTGTAGTGGCCCATCACGATCCCTCGCACAGGTCAGCCCGGGGCGGTGCCGGCAGCGGTGGTTACCCGTCAGTAGGCTCCATGATAGCTACTTGTGAGTAACATGGTGCAAGTGATCGAGGTCACAAGTCGCCGGACCGCCCGCCAGACCGGCCCATCTCTGACGTGGTGATTTCGCGATGAGGGCAGCGCTGGGTCATCGGTACTCCGGGTTGGGGTGGTCGAACCGGGCGCCCTCGTCCCAGGCGCTGCGCTGGTTCCCGTACGACGGGAACCCACCCGCCCGCTTCAGCAAGGCCGCGAGGTGCATGAGGTTCCAGGACATGAAGACGGCGTTGCGCTGGGTGAACTCGTTCTGCGGCCCGCCGGATCCTTCGTCGAGGTACGAGGGACCTGGCCCGGCCTCGCCGATCCAGCCCGCGTCGGCTTGGGGCGGGATGCAGTAGCCGAGGTGCTGGAGGGAGTACAGGACGTTCATCGCG
>DATHUJ010000111.1:0-26514 GCA_035462375.1 Jiangellales bacterium | reverse complement strand
TCTTCTGCGTCACCGACGGCGATGTCGTGGTGCCGCTCGAGCCCGCCCAGGACTTCAAGCGGGCACTCGACGACGACGCCGGGCCCAACACCGGCGGCATGGGCGCCTACACGCCGCTGCCGTGGGCGCCCGAAAGCCTGGTGGAGGCCGTCGTCGCCCGGGTCGCCCAGCCCACCGTGGACGAGATGCGGCGCCGCGGGACGCCCTTCGCCGGGCTGCTCTACGCCGGGCTCGCCCTCACCTCCCGGGGGCTGCGCGTCGTCGAGTTCAACGCCCGCTTCGGCGACCCCGAGACCCAGGCCGTGCTGGCCCGGCTGCGTTCGCCTCTCGGCGCCCTGCTGCAGGCGGCAGCGACCGGCAGTCTACGAGACCACCCGGCCTTGAGCTGGCACGACGGGGCCGCGGTGACTGTCGTCGTCGCCGCGGAGGGCTACCCGGCGTCGCCCCGCTTCGGTGACCCGGTCGAGGGCGTCGCGGAGGCCGCAGCCGTCGAGGGTGTCGAGGTGCTGCACGCCGGCACCCGCGTCAACGGCTCCGGACGGGTGGTGAGCAGCGGCGGTCGCGTGCTGTCGGTGACCGCCGTCGGCGCCGACCTGGCCGAGGCACGCGCGCGCGTCTACGAGGGTGTCGCCGCCATCCGGCTGGTCGGCGGCCACCACCGGTCCGACATCGCGTGGGCCGCGTCACGCGGCGAGGTCAGCGTCCCCGAGCTGATCTGACCGCCGCATTGCGCTCGTCGCGGAAGGCCACCCACTCGCGGACCCGGCCGAGGTCGTAGCGCGGTCCCGAGACCCCGATCGTGAACAGCGTCGAGCCGGCGTCGAGCAGCTCGTCGCCGGCCCGGTCGGGCGGTCCCGATACGCCGGACGAGCGCTCGATCGTCGCAGGGTCGCGGCCCAGCTCCCGGCACCAGCGGTCGAGCACGGCGTTCTTGTGCCTGATCCTCCCGGCGTCGCCGAAGCCGTGCCAGATGTCCGCGTGCTCGGCGGTGATGCGGAGGGTCTTGCGCTCGCCGCCACCGCCCACGAGAACCGGGATCTCACGCAGCGGCGGCGGGTTGAGCCGGGCCCACCGGGACCGGATGCGTGGCATCGCCTGCGTCAGGTCGGCGAGCCGGGTGCCCGGAGTCCCGAACTGGTACCCGTACTCGTCGTAGTCACGCCGGAACCAGCCTGCCCCGATGCCGAGGATCAGGCGACCGCCGCTGATGTGGTCGACCGTACGGGCCATGTCGGCCAGCAGGTCCGGGTTGCGGTAGCTGTTGCACGTCACCAGCGCGCCGATCTCGACGCGCGAGGTGGCCTCGGCCCAGGCACCCAGCGTCGTCCAGCACTCGAAGTGCCTCCCCGACGGCTCGCCGCGAAGCGGGAAGAAGTGGTCCCAGGTGAAGGCGATGTCCACGCCGATCTCTTCGGCCTCGGCGAGGGCACGGCGGATCTCGGGGTAGTCGGCGTGCTGCGGCTGCAGCTGGACGCCCACGCGGAGCGGTCGGGTCACGGGACCAGCCTCCCTCCGACCGCGTGCCGCCGCCACCAGCGGGGTTCGGCTGCCCGGCGGTGGGGTAGCACCGCGGGGTCCGACCACCAGCCACAGCAGGAGCGATCCGGAGGAGGAGCAGCATGGGTATGGCCAAGAAGGCGCTCGCGCTCGCAGCAGCCAAGAAGGGCATCGACATGTTCCGCCGTCGGCAGCGCCGTACGGCGGCGACGGGCGGGCGCCCGGACGGCACAAGCGCTCGTCGCACGCGACCCGTCCGCTGACTGCTGCGCGAGGCGGAGGAGCCCCGCTCCCCGTGTGGGGGCGGGGACTTCTCGCGACAAGGGGTCGGGCTGGATCGCGGGGCGACCGGCTCCCGAGTGGACCGTGCGGCTCGGAGCAAGCTCTATCCCGGGCCCGATTTGCCCTCCGCGTGGGCCAAGCACCGGGCTCATGGTGAGGAGGAAGGTCCGCCATGCCCAGGTCGCAGGCGCCCGCCACCACACCCGCCCCGCCCATCGCCAGGAGGGCGACCTCTGGCGTGGTCGGATCGCCGTGGCGCTGGTCCCGGTCGGCGCCGTCGTCGCGATCAGTGGTCTCGCCGTCGCCTACTGAGTCCTGACGACCGTCGGCACCGCCGTCATGCGATCGCTGGAGTGAGCCTGCCGGTAGGTGCGGAAGGATGGGGCCGTGCCACCACTCATCCCCGACGTGCTCGCCTCCCGCTACGCCTCGGCCGAGATGGCGGAGCTGTGGTCCCCAGAGCACAAGGTGCGGCTCGAGCGTCGCTTGTGGCTGGCGGTCCTGCGGGCGCAGCGGAACCTTGGGGTCGATGTCCCCGACGGGGTCGTCGGCTCGTACGAAGCCGTGCTGGACGACGTCGACCTCGGCTCGATCCGGCGGCGCGAGGCGGTCACCAGGCACGACGTCAAGGCGCGCATCGAGGAGTTCAACGCGCTCGCCGGGCACGAGCACGTCCACCTGGGGATGACCTCCCGCGATCTCACCGAGAACGTCGAGCAGCTGCAGGTGCGGCGGTCTCTCGAGCTCGTCCGTGACCGCTCGGTCGCGGCGCTCGCCCGGCTGGCCCGGCTGGCCACCGAGCACGACGACCAGGTGATGGTCGGCCGCACGCACAACGTCGCAGCCCAGGCGACCACGCTCGGCAAGCGCTTCGCCTCAGCCGCCGAGGAGCTGCTGCTCGCGTACGAACGGGTGGAGGAGCTCCTCGCCCGCTACCCGCTCCGGGGGGTGAAGGGCCCCGTGGGCACCGCCCAGGACATCCTCGACCTGCTCGGCGGCGACGAGGAGCGCCTGGCCGAGCTGGAGCGGCGCGTGGCCGAGCACCTCGGCTTCCCTCGGGTGCTCACCTCGGTCGGCCAGGTCTACCCGCGGTCGCTCGACCACGACGTGCTGAGCGCGCTGGTGCAGATAGCCGCCGGGCCGTCGTCGCTGGCGACGACCGTACGGCTGATGGCGGGGCAGGAGCTGGTGACCGAGGGCTTCCGGCCCGGCCAGGTGGGGTCCAGCGCCATGCCGCACAAGATGAACACCCGCTCCTGCGAGCGCGTCAACGGGTTGGCCGTCGTGCTGCGGGGATACGCGACGATGACCGCCGAGCTGGCCGGAGCGCAGTGGAACGAGGGCGACGTCTTCTGCTCGGTGGTGCGCCGGGTCGCCCTGCCCGACGCGTTCTTCGCGGCGGACGGACTCTTCCAGACCTTCCTCACGGTGCTCGACGAGTTCGGTGCCTACCCGGCTGTCGTGGCCCGCGAACTGGACCGCTACCTGCCCTTCCTGGCCACCACGAAGGTGCTCGTGGCCGCCGTCAAGCGTGGTGTCGGACGCGAGGCCGCCCACGAGGCGATCAGGGAGCACGCGGTCTCCGTCGCCCTGGCCATGCGCGAGAAGGGCGCTGAGCGCAACGACCTCCTCGACCGGCTGGCCGGCGACGAGCGCCTGGGGCTGAGCGGCGCCGACCTCGCCGCGCTCGTGTCGGCGCCGATCGACTTCACCGGTGCGGCCACCGCTCAGGTTGCCGAGGTCGTGCGCCGGGTCGAGGCCGTCACGGCGGACCACCCGCAGGCCGCGACCTACTCCCCGGGCCCGATCCTGTGACCCTCCCCCTGCCCCCTGGAGCCCGAGAGTGACCGAGCCAGCCCCGCCGGACGCCGGCCTGTCCCCGCCGGACGCCGGCCTGCCCCCGCCGACCGAGGACCCCGCCGAGGGCGGCGCGTCGTTCGCCGATCTGGACCTGCGTCCCGAGTTGCTAGCGGCCCTCACCGGTCTCGGCTACGAGGAGCCGACGCCGATCCAGCGCGAGGCGATCCCGCTGCTCGTCGAGGGCCGTGACCTGCTGGGTCAGGCGGCGACCGGGACGGGCAAGACCGCCGCGTTCGCCCTGCCGCTGCTGCAGCAGCTGGACCGGCGCGAGGGCTCGGGCCCCAACCCGTACGGGCTCGTGCTCGTCCCCACCCGCGAGCTCGCGGTCCAGGTGAGCGAGGCCGTCCACCGGTACGGGCTGGAGCTGGGCGCCCGCGTCCTCCCCGTCTACGGCGGGGCGCCGATCGGCCGGCAGATCCGCTCGCTCGAGCGCGGCGTCGATGTGGTCGTGGCCACGCCGGGCCGGGCGATGGACCTGATGGGGCGCCGGTCGCTGCGGCTGGACGACCTGCGGGTCGTGGTGCTCGACGAGGCCGACGAGATGCTCGACATGGGCTTCGCCGAGGACATCGAGGCGATCCTCGAGGAGACACCCGAGGCGCGCCAGACGGTGCTCTTCTCCGCGACGATGCCGATGCGGATCGACCGGATGGCCAGGCGCCACCTGCGTGACCCGGCACGGGTGCAGATCGGCCGCTCCGCCACGGCCGCAGGCGAGGCACCGCTGGTCAGGCAGACAGCGTACGTCGTGCGCCGCGCCCACAAGCCCGCCGCCCTGGGTCGCATCCTCGACGTGGAGGCCCCGACGGCGGCCCTCGTCTTCTGCCGCACCCGGGACGAGGTCGACCACCTCACCGAGACGCTCAACGGCCGCGGCTACCGGGCCGAGGCCCTGCACGGCGGCATGGGCCAGGAGCAGCGGGACCGCGTGATGGGCAGACTGCGCGCGGGCACCGCCGACCTGCTCGTCGCCACTGACGTCGCCGCTCGCGGCCTGGACGTCGAGCACCTGACCCACGTCGTCAACTACGACGTGCCGTCGGCACCGGATGCCTACGTCCACCGGATCGGACGGGTCGGGCGGGCCGGCCGCGAGGGCGTGGCCGTCACGCTCGCCGAGCCGCGGGAGCACCGGATGCTCAAGACCATCGAGCGGGTGACCCGGCAGCGGATCCCGGTCGAGAAGGTTCCCACGGTCGCCGACCTGCGCGCCCGCCGGCTCGAGCTGACGTCGGCGGCCTTGCGGGAGAGCCTGCTCGAGGACGACCTCGACGGCTTCCGGGTGGTGGTGGAGACACTGACCGACGAGTTCGAGCTCATGGAGGTGGCACTGGCCGCCGTGAAGCTCGCGCACGAGTCCGGCGGCGGGGCGGCCGATGAGCAGGAGGACATCCCCGAGGTCGCGGTCCGCGAGGAGCGGTCGCGGGGCCTGCGCGAGGGGGCGGCGGTTCCGCGGGACGGCACCGGAGGACCGCCGCGGCGCCGCGGCGGACCCCCTGCGGGCGGCATGACCCGGATCTTCGTCGGTGCCGGCCGCAACGCCGGGATGCGACCCCAGGACCTCGTCGGCGCGATCGCGGGGGAGTCGAGCCTCGCCGGCCGCGACATCGGAGCGATCGAGATCGCCGAGCGCTTCTCGCTGGTCGAGGTGCCCGACGGCGCCGTGGACGAGGTCGTCCAGTCGCTTCGCCGTACGACGATCAAGGGTCGCAAGCCGACGGTCCGGCGAGAGCGCCAGCCGCGCGGCTGAGCTCGGATCGCGCGGCCGGCGCTCCCGGACCCCCCGCCCCTGCACCCTGCCCCACCCGGATCGAGTGCGGGGTTGCGCATGCCACCCGGGCATCCAGACCTGCACAACTCCGCACCCCTGGCCACGGTTGCCAGCTCTGCGCGCACCGATCAGCCGAGCCGCACCAGGCTGCTCGGCGGTGGTCCCGAGTCGTAGCAGGCGACGGCCTGCCGGCTGGCAGAGTCCTTCGCCCCTCGTTACCGCGGCGTCGGCCTAGCGGGTCTGCCATGGCGAGGAGACCACTCCGTTGTCGCCTCGGTTTCCACTCGTACGTCCGAGAGCACCCACTGGACGAGCGCCTGCAGGGCCCCCACCGGCAGGTGTGCCGGTGGTGCGGCAAGCGTCGCGATCTGGTTCTGTCAGCGGTGCCGCCCGGCTTCCTCGGTGGCGGTTGGGGCGGACCCTGAGCGTGCCGCCGGCGCTGGCCTGCTGACAGGATCCTGACGTCCTGGTCCGGTGGAACGCGAGGAGCGACGCGTGGGCTCCATCTCGACGGTGCGCGACGACGCGCTGGGGGACGACGACGCCTGCGGCCTGCTGGAGCGGCTGGCGCGCCGCGAGGCCTCCGCCGCCGAGCTGCGGAAGGCGGCTCTGGACCGGGCCCGCGATGCCGACGCCGTGCTCGATGCGGTGACCGTGTGGGTCGACGAGCCGCCGGTCACCGAGGTGCCGGTCCCCGCCACCGCCCCGTTCGCCGGCATCCCGTCGGTGGTCAAGGACACCGACGACCTTACCGGGTCCCCGACCTCGCAGGGGTCCTGGGCAGTGCCCGACCGACCGGCGTCCGCCTGCTCGCCGTGGGTGGCGCAGTTCCTCGGCCTCGGCTTCGCGCCGGTGGCCAAGACCACGCTGCCGGAGTTCGGACTCACCGCCAGCACCGAGTCGAGCCGCTTCGGCGCCACCCGGAACCCGTGGGACACCGGCCGCTCGGTCGGCGGGTCGAGTGGTGGGTCGGCAGCGTTGGTGGCTGTCGGCGCCGTACCCCTGGCGCATGCCAACGACGGCGGCGGCTCCATCCGCATCCCGGCCGCATGCTGCGGAGTCGTCGGCCTGAAGCCGACCCGCGGGCGCCTGGTCGACTCCAGGGACCTCCGGCTCCTGCCCGTACGGCTGCCGGTCCAGGGAGTGCTGACGCGAAGCGTCAGGGACACCGCCCGCTACTACGCGGAGGCCGAGCGGCGCCACCGGCACCCGGCGCTGCCCGAGGTCGGGCTGGTCGAGGGGCCGGCGGACCGACGGCTCCGTGTCGGCGTCGTGGTGACCGGGACGCGGGGGCTGCCCGTGTCACCGGGGACCGTCTCGGCCGTCCGACGGGTGGCCGACGTGTGCGCCGGTGTCGGCCACCACGTCGAGGAGGTGGAGTCTCCCGTCGACGACTCGTTCGGCCCGGACTTCCTGCGGTACTGGGGCCTGCTCGCACTGGCCATCAAGCGCCGCGGGTCGGCGATCTACGGGGCGGGCTTCGACGGTTCGCGGACCGAGCCCTTCACGACCGGGCTGAGCCGCATGGTGACGGCGCAGCTCTCCCGGGTACCGGCGTCGCTGCGTCGGCTGCGCCGCCTCGCCAGGGAGCACGAGCGCCTGTACGAGCGGGTCGACGTCCTCCTCTCACCCGTGACGGGTCATGAGGCCCCGCCCATCGGCTACCTCGGGCCGGACGTGGACTTCCGCACCCACCTCGTACGGCTGCTGCGGTTCACGTCCTTCACCCCGCTGCAGAACGTCTCGGGGTCGCCGGCGATCTCACTGCCCCTCGGGCGCTCGCCCGACGGGCTGCCGATCGGCGTACACATCGGTGGCCCGTTCGGCCACGAGCGGCGATTGCTGGAGCTGGCCTTCGAGCTGGAAGCGGCCTTGCCGTGGCCGACGACGCCGGGGTAGCCGGCCGCGTGACGCGGGCCATCGTCAACTTCCTCCCGGACGTCACCGGGCGACGTCACGCTGTTCCCACCCTGTCCGGCGGGGAGGGTGCTCGACCTGCTCGGTCGGCTCCGTGATGGGCAGCGGCACCGGATAGGCGGCGGCGCCGGTTCGGCTTCGTGACCGTGGGGTTCGGCCCGCCGCTGATCTGAGCCGACGCCTCTGGTGGCAGGCTGTGTCTCCACTGCGGTGCACACATCGCGACAAGGGCGACTGGGAGGGGAGACCTTCGATGCTGGGAGACCATCCGATCACGCCGGTCCTATTGGCCAAGGACCTCGTGGCGGCCCGGGAGTTCTACCACGACAGGCTTGGCCTGGAGATCGCGACAGAGAACGAGAGCGCCATCGTGTTTGTCTGCGGAGGTGGCACCCACCTTGACGTGACCAAGAGCACCGTTGGCACCACAGACGAGCAGACGCAGGCCTCCTGGCAGGTCTCGGACATCCGGGCGGAGGTGGCCGAGCTGCGCGCCCGCGGCGTCACCATCGAGGACTACGACATGCCGGGGTTGAAGACCGAGGACGGCATCGCCGACATCGGCTTCGCCTGGGCCGCCTGGATCATCGACCCCGGGAAGAACGCCCTCGGCGTCCTCCAGCTCAAGGAGTAGCCAGCCGACGCACGCCGAGTCGCACGCACCAGCCCTCCCACGCGAGGTCTCCTGGCTCGGCACTGGAGATCGACCACGTCGACACAACCGGGCGATGCGACAGCGGCCCCGGATCCTGGTCGACATCGACCCGGACGGCGCCCGCAGGGATCGAGCACCGGCCGGCTTCCCACGAACCGTGAATGGCGAACGGTCCTGCTCGGTGCCGCCCTTGACAGGGATCAGCGCCTGGCGGCTGGAACGCGCCCGCCGGGACACCTACGCCCTGCCGATGGGGCACTACGAAGGTGATCGCGAAGGTGTCCCCAGCGTGTGACCCACACGGGTCCTGACGGTCGGTCCACTGGATCGGGTGGCGAGATGAGACCGGCGAGTCCGACCTGCTCGACTGGCCCACGCTCGGACCGGGCCGACGCTGAGCGCGACGTGGCGGTGTCGCCACGCCGGGAGCCCTCGATCATCGGGCGCAAGGCCGTCGGCGGTTGAGACGCCGCGGCTGGGCGCGCACGGCTCGACTGGATGAGATGCGTGGCCAGATGCGCAGATCTACGTCGGAGTGCGGCAGGCGTTGTCGATGAGCGCCTGAGCGGCGGCCTTGGCGGTCGCGGGGGTGGCGGGGTCGGCGTCGAGGACGCCGGCGGACAGGCCGCCGTCGATCAGCAATGTGAGTTGGCGGGCCAGCAGCTCCGGGTCGTGCGCGTCGGCCCGCCGGGCCAGGTCGGCTATCCAGGCCCGGACCACACGCTTGTGCTCGACGGTGCGAGCGTGCACGTCGCTGCCGGTGTCGCTTTCGGCGGCGGTGTTGATGAACGCGCAGCCGTGGAAGCCCTCGCGACGGCAGGCGGCGTCGAGCGCGTCGAACATGCCTACCAGCTGGGCGCGGGGGTCGTCACCGGCGGCGCGGGCGGCGGCGCGCAGCTGGCCGAACCAGGCCTGGTCCACCTTGTCCAGGTAGGCCAGGATCAGGTCTTCCTTGCGGGGGAAGTACCTGTACAGGGTGGCCTTGGCCACCGCGGACTCAGCGATGATCGTGTCGACGCCGACGCCGCGTGGGCCGCGGGCGTAGAACAGCCGGAATGCCGTGTCGAGGATGTGCTCGCGAATGGGCCGCGCGGTGGCACCTGCCTGATCCATCGAGTCCTCCTCGTGGGAAACGCACGGCCAGCATACGACAGACAGGTCTGACTCTCTCCCGCTCACGAACCTTGGACCAACGCCTACCTGCGTGGTTGACAGAGACAGATCTGTCTGCGACCGTGTGGGTCGCCCGGAAGTAGACAGATCTGTCTCATGTGGAGGATCAGATGAAGATCGCAGTGCTGGGCACTGGTCCGGTGGGCAAGCAGGTGTCGGCCAGGCTGGCCGAGCTGGGCCACGACGTGACGATCGGCACCCGGGATGTGGCCACGGCGATGACCCGCACCGAACCGGACATATTCGGCAACCCGCCGTTCCCCCAGTGGCGGGAACAGCATCCGGACATCGAGCTGGGGACGCTGCCCGAGGCGGCCGCCGGTGCGGAGCTGGTGGTCAACGCCACCAACGGGGCCGGGTCGATCGAGGCGCTGGAGACCGCCGGCGAGCAGAACCTGGCGGGCAAGGTGCTGATCGACATCGCCAACCCGCTGGACTACTCCCAGGGCATGCCACCGGCGTTGCTGGTCAGCAACACCGACTCGCTCGGCGAGCAGATTCAGCGGCGATTCCCGGCGACCAGGGTGGTGAAGGCGTTGAACACCATGAACGCCCACCTGATGGTCGACCCGCAGCAGCTCGCCGGCGGCGACCACACCGTGTTCGTCTCCGGCAACGACGCCGACGCCAAGGCCCAGGTAGTTGCGCTGCTGGGGTCCTTCGGCTGGTCCGATGTGATCGACCTCGGTGACATCAGCACCGCCCGCGGCACCGAGATGTACCTGCCGCTGTGGGTGCGCATCTACGCGCTGGGCTCACCGATGTTCAACCTCAAGATCGTCCGGTGACGTTCGAGCACACGACGACCTTGGGGGGCACCGGTCTGGGGGTGCCCCGCCTCGGAGTCGGGGCCATGACCTGGGGGGAGCCTCGAGGACTCGCTCGTCTGCACCCCGCCACGATGGCCTACGGGGGCGCCCACGGGTACGACGAGGAGAAGCGCGCCCTGGAGGTGAGTCTGGATGCAGGGGTGAACCTGTTCGACACCGCCGGCATGTACAGCGGCGGCGCCTCCGAGCGGCGGCTCGGCGAGCTATCCCAGGGCAGGGACGTCATCATCGCCACCAAGTTCCCGTCAGGGTTCCGCTTTCGCGTCGAAGAGTTTCCGGAACAGCTCGAGAAGACCCTCGCCAGACTGGGACGCCCCACCATCGACCTGTACCAGCACCACTTCCCGGCCACGCGGGTATCGATCCCGAGACTGATGGAGCAGCTAGCGGATGCAGTTGAGGCGGGGAAGGTGAGGGCGGTCGGGGTCAGCAACTACTCGGCGGAGCAGATGCGTCAAGCCCATGCGTCTCTCGCCGAACATGGCATCCCGCTCGCCTCCAATCAGGTCGAGTACTCACTCCTGCACCGACAACCCGAAACGAACGGTGTTCTCCAGGCATGCCGTGAGCTCGGGGTCACACTCATCGCCTACACCCCCCTCGCCGGTGGCCTGCTGACGGGCAAGTACTCGGCCCAGAACCGGCCAGGCGGCTTCTTCAGGCGTGTCCTGCCCAGGTATCGCCGGCAGGCACTGGAAGCCATCCAGCCCGTCATCGGGCTCCTCTCCGAGATCGGTGCCCGCAACACGAGGACCCCGAGTCAGGTGGCGCTGCGGTGGCTGATCGAGAACCCGGTCGTGCTACCGATCCCTGGCGCCAAGAACGGCAAGCAGGCAAGTGGCAACGCCGCCGCCCTGAACTTCTCGTTGACACCCGACGAGGTCGACGCCCTCGACCGGGCAACGCGCGCGTGGAGGGCCTAGTCCGGGTCTGGGGCACCCCAACCGCCCGCAGGCGTGGGGCCAAGCCAGGTGGCGGTGTCACCGGAGGCTCGCTGAGCCGGCCCCGGGTATTGCCTATACGGCCTGCGGCTCCCGCGCCGGATCGAGATAGGCGATGACGGCGCGTGCCGGGTACGGCGCGGCGTCCGTCTGGGAACGGACCAGGGCGGTCACTGCGCTGAAATCGTCGCCGGCGGTGACGATCGCCGGTTCCTCGTACCCGTGCGGGCGCTGCTGCGGAAGGTCGACCGCTGCCAGCAGGGCATTGCACAGGCACCGTCGACCCTCGATGTTGGCCTCACGTCCGCCCTTGTGCTCGAGGTACATCCGCCTGGGCTCGGCCGGACAGCGGTAGCCGATCGTGCCGTCGGCCTGACGGAACGGGCTGCGCAGCGCGCCGATGTCGCACACCGGGCTCCGGTCGGCCGCGATCTGCGGGTCGGAGAGGGTTCCGGTCGCGGACAACACCTTGAACGGGAAGCCGGTCGGTGACACCCGCCAGTCCGTGCGCACCGAGACGTCGCCGGTGAACAGGTCCTGCAGAACCTGGCGCTTCAACCGGTCGGCGAGACCTGACTCCGCACTGAACGCGAATGCCGTGCCGACCTGGACGCCGTCCGCCCCCGCCGCAAGCGCCGAGCGCAGGCCCTCGGGACTGCCCTGGGACCCGGCCAGCCAGAACGGCAGGCCCAACGCCCGGATCGCGTCGAGGTCGACGGTGTCCCGGTCGTCATAGACCGGCTCGCCCTCCGAGGTCACCCGGCGTGGTCCCCGCGGCGGGGCGTTGTGGCCGCCGGCGGTCGGTCCCTCGACGACGAACCCGTCCGGCCGGGAGGCCGGGTGGGCGGCCAGCCCGGCTGCCAGGTCGGTGGAAGCCACGATCGCGAGCAGTTGAGGCCGGTGCAGCGGCGGTCCCGCGCCGAGCAACGCCCGGGGGCTGCAGCGAACGGCGAAGGTCCCGTCGGCGCTCGTCGTGCCCTGCGCACGGACCGACAACGCGACCCCGTCGCGCCGCGACAGCCGATCCAGGAGCTCAGGCAGCTCCGCCGGGCTACCGGCGCCCACGAGGACGTAGTCGACGCCGGCCAGCATCGCCCCGAAGCAGGCGACCGGAATGGGCAGCCCGATCTTGCGCAGGTAGTTGATGCCCACCACTCCGCCATGGCCCTCCTTCGCGAGGTAGACCTCGCAGAAGTTCGCGACCATGGTGAGCTCCTGCAGCACCACCGGAGGTTGCAGGGTGTACATCGGGACCGTGCGGTAGGCCCGGCCGGTGGGACGGCCCGCCGGGAGGAAGTAGGTGTCCAGCACCCGCTGGGCCACCGACGGCACCGGGAACGCGGCCAGCGCCCGCCGCACGTGGCCCCCCGGGTCGCCGTCCTGGAGGCGTCGGGCGTACACGACGTCCAGCGCCGTGCCGGACACGACTCCTAGTTCGCCCGCGGCTGAGACCGCCCGCGCAAGCCGCCAACCGGAGACCGCCACACCCATACCACCCTGGATGATCTTCGGAGGGCGCTGGCCCACAGGGCGCGCCGTCGAGCCCGTCGTCATGGCGTCTCGCCTTCCCACGACCCCGCGCAGCGGTCGCCGCTAGAACTGCAGGGCCTCATCCTACGCTCCCGTAACCTACGCTCCCGTAATCTGTGGCGGGATCATGAACCTCCCACCGGCCGGGGTCGACCAGGCCGGCATCCGGCCCGACGCCGGTAGAGGGAACGTGGCGACACGGCTGGGCGGTCCTACCGGAGCAGCTCCTGCGGTCCCTGCCCCTGGTGGCGACCGGTCTCACGTGACGGCGACGGCGACGATCGCGTGCATCGGGGTGACGACGTGGTCGCGTCGACGGTGGCTCGCCACGACGTCACGAGTCGCGTCGACGATGCGGTCGAGGTACGCGGCGAACGCCCGGGGGTCGGCGGCGAGGCGCGGGATCACCGCGGCGTACGCCTGCTCCATGCGGTGGACGAAGTGGTCCGGGTCGGCGAAGCGCGCCTCGATCGTCTCGTCCGCGAGCGCCACGCGGTTGAAGCCGGCGCGCTCGAGCAGGTGCGTCAGCTCCTCCGGGTCGCCGAGGGAGAAGGGCGCCTCCACGTCGACACGCGACACCTCGGCCCCGAGCGAGGCCAGGTGTGGCGTCTCCGCATCGGCGAGGGCCTGGTAGAGCGGGTGGCGGTCGAGACCGCGCCAGGTGACGACCACCGCGCGGCCGCCGGGGCGTAGCGAGCGGTGGATCAGCCGGGCACCGGCGAGTCGGTCGCTGAAGAACTGGAGACCCTGCTGGCACACCACGAGGTCGAAGGCGCCTTCGGGAACGGCGGCTGTGACCGCGTCGCCCTGCTGCCACTCGATCGCCACGCCGGCTGCTCTTGCCCGGTACCGCGCCTCCTCGAGCATCGCCGGGTTGATGTCCACGCCCAGCACGTGTCCCGTGCTCCCGACGGCCGCTGCGATCCGACGCGCGAGGATCCCCGTTCCGCAGGCCAGGTCCAGCACGCGATCACCCGGTCGGGGAGCCGCGTGGCGCATGGTCAGGCGCGAGAGCGGCTGGAAGATCGCCGGGCCGTAGTACTCCTCGTACGCGCGGGCCGGGCTGTCGCCGTCAGTGCCGGGCGCGGCGCTCGTGGTCAGGGGTGTGGTGTTCACCGTCATCGTTCCTCTCCTCTGCTGGGCGTGGTGCGTCATCGGTCGCCCTGGCGGCGCCGGTCAGCGGGCCGGTCGCCACATCGGCCAGAGCGGAGGGCAGTCCGCGACCCGGGCCTCCGCGACCACCTGGAAGCCCTGCCGCTCGTACAGCGCGC
Organism: Jiangellales bacterium; assembly: GCA_035462375.1. Lineage (GTDB taxonomy): Bacteria > Actinomycetota > Actinomycetes > Jiangellales > Jiangellaceae > DASTQL01. The sequence continues at coordinate 12,787 of DATHUJ010000111.1, read as the reverse complement.
GGTTGCGTGGCGAGCTCGCCTCCAGGTACGCCGGGAGGCCCTCACGGTCGCACCGCGCGAGGCTCGTCCGGAGCAGCGCCGACCCGTGGCCCCGGCCCTGGTGGAGCGGGTCGACACCGATGAAGGGCAGGTACCAGTGCGGCTGCTCCGGGTGGTACAAGTCCATCTGCTCGAGCAATGCGAAGGCGTCGTCCAGGCGGGCGGCCGCGACCGACTGCTGGAGCAGTCCGGCGAACTCCTCCTCCGGCAGGTGCGTCCCAGGGGCGATCCAGATGGCCGCCCCCGCTCCGCTGCCCATCGTGTCGACGGCCCCGGCGCCGGCAGCGACGTCGCCAACCAGCCGCAGCAGGCGGGGGAAGTGGGCGATGTAGCGCCCGCCGTCGGGCAGCAGCCAGCGGATCACGGGGTCGGCAGCGAAGGCGACGGCCAGCGTGCCGATCGCCTTGTCGAGGCGCGTGCCGGTGGTCTGATCGGGCGGTGTGCTCTCGGCTTGGTCAGGCAGCGTGCCGGTGGCCTGGTCGGTCAGCCGGACAGGTCCGCCCCCCGTCTCCGCCGCTGTCGGGTCGCCTTCGGGGCGGGTGGTGCTGATGATCGTGGCGGACATGGCTCCTCCTCGCGTCGCCTGGAGCCGGTGGCCCGCCGGAGACCGGTTGGTGACCGGCGAGCCTCGGCTGCTTGGGACGCTAGGAGCGGCGGCGCTGGACGACCTGCGTGCTGGCACGCGACCGACTACGCAACCTGCGTGGGTGGTGGCCTACGTAGCCGAGGGCGGTGCCAGGCCGTCGTGGTGCCCCGGCGCGGGGCTGCGCACTGGCGGGCTGGAACTCGCCAGGTCGGCGCCGAGCCGACTACGGACGCGGCCGCGCCGCTGAACCGCCCGGACCGCTCCCGGGGCCCGCGCCCGCACCGCCCAACGCGTAGGCCACGGCTGAGGCTCGGGCGTTGCGGCCCTGGAGGCCCAGCTTCTGGTAGACGGTGGCCAGATGGCGCTCCACCGTACGGACGCTCAGCACGAGCTCGTCCGCGATCTGCTGGTTGGACCGGCCGGAGGCGACGAAGGCCAGCACCTCGGCCTCGCGGGCGGTGAGCCCGTCGGACCGGGGCCCGGCCGCGTCACCGACGGCGGGTCCGGCACCCAGCCTGGCGAGGTCCGTCTCGGCCGCGTCCCGGTGGAGCCGGGCCGCCTCCGGGTCGCCCAGGACCTCGCACACCCGCGCCGTCCGCAGGCGGACGCGCGCGGCTTCGTACGGCGCGCCGAGCTGCTGCCACGTGAGCAGGGCGCGGCGCAGGACGGGCATGGCTGCCTCGTGCTCCTCGGCCGCGACCAGCAGCGCCGAACGGGCCGACAGCGCCGCCGCCGCCAGGCCGGTCGTGCCGTACGTCGCGGCGATCTCCTCGAGCTCGGTGACGGCCTCGTCGGCCGTCGCGACGTCACCCTGAGCCACGGCGACGTCGACCACGGCCGGCAGGAACTTGGCGCGCTCCAACGGGTCGCCGTCGGCGGTCGCCAGTGCGAGCCGGAGGGACGCTGCAGCGGAGCCGGCCCGCCCTCTGTCGAGCTGCAGCAGCGCGAGGCCCGGCTGCGGATCGCGCCCGAGTCGGAGGGCAGCGCGGTACCGGGCCTCTGCCCCGCCCAGGTCACCACGCAGCCGCCGTACGTCCCCGTGGACGTAGTGCGCCTCCGCAACGACCTCGAGGTCGAAGTGGGAGAGCTCGTCGTACACGTGCTCCAGCTCGCGCTCGGCCTGGTCCCACGCCCCGCGGACCTGCATGACCTGCGCCCGGTGCACCCGGCAGATGCCCATGAACGGTCCGGCGCCGGGCATGCCCTGGCACCACCGAGCGGTGATCTCGGTCCACTCGCCCGCCCGCCGGAGATCTGCGATCTCGTGACAGGCGAGCATGAGGTGGCAGTAGATGTTGCCCGCCCAGCTCGGGTCGAGCCGGTCGGAGACCGCGGCGACCATGGCCTCGTCGAGCAGGGTCACCCCCTCGTCCACGACGCCCCGCCGGACGAGGACCCGGCCCCGCCCCAGCGTGCCCAGTGCGGTCAGCGTCTCGTCGCTGAAGCGCTCCCCCAACGCAGCCACGTCCGTCGCCGCCTCGTACGCGGCGTCGAGGTCGCGAGCCGAGAACGCGACCTCGAAGTCCACGTGCCTGAGGTAGCCGCGTTCCACAGCGTCCGGGAGCCCTTCGAGCAGCCGCACGGCCCGACGCATCCACCCGGAGCTCTGTGCTTCCTCCCCGCGCAGCGCGAAGGTGTAGCCGATGTCGAGCGCCACGAGGCCGGCGACCTCGGGTCGCCTCTCGTCGACGGCGAGCCGGTACGCCCGCTCCATCACCGGAAGGGACTCGTCGAGCTCGCCGAGCCACCACGAGCAGTTGGCCAGGGCGTAGACGTCGTCGGCGGCCAGGTCGCCCTGCCTGTCGGCGGCACGGAAGGCGGCCCGCGCGGAGCGCCAGTCGCGCCGGTCGTACGCAGCACGCGCCGAGGCGACGATGTCCTCGTCGGCCGGCATGTCGGACCTCGACCTCCTGTCTTCGTCCGAGTATCACCCTGTCGTGGCGCGGGCCGCCACCGACTCGAGCATCTGCCAGTCCTCCGTCGCCGGCCGACGTCCGGAGGGGTGGTCGGGGTTGGTGTCCAGCACCACGACCTCCGCGCCGAGTGCCGCGAGCCGGTCGAGGTCGTGGAGCACCTGATCCAGGCTCCCCTCGCCCGCCCGGCGACGGGCTTCGTCGAGTGCCACGTCGGTCAGCCGCAGGCGCATCCTCGGGCAGAAGGCCGGGACGGGCCGGCCGGCCGCCGCGGACAGGGACCGGAGGGCCGGGACCCCGGTACTCGCCAACCAGCCGAGCTCGGCGTTGTTCGGGTGCCACGCGTCCCCGAAGGCGACCGTGCGCCGCAGCGCGGCCCGGCTGGTTCCACCCACCCAGATCGGCGGGTGGGGCCGGCGGGCCGGACGCGGAGCATGCACGTCAGGGAAGGACACCAGCTCCCCCTCGTACGAGGTGATGTCGGCCGACCAGAGGGCGGTGACGGCCGCGAGGTGGTCGTCCGTGATCGCGCCACGGCGCTCGAAGGGCACGCCGAGCGCGGCGTACTCCTGCGGGGACCAGCCCACGCCGACGCCGAGCACGAAGCGGCCGCCGCTGAGGTCGTCGACGTTCGCGGCAATGCGCGCGGTGAGGAGCGGGTGACGGTAGGGGAGGATGGTCACCGAGGTCCCGAGGTCGATCCGCTCGGTCATCGCAGCGAGCCAGGCGACGGTCGTGAAGGGGTCGAAGAACGGGGGCGGGTAGAACTCGGCGACCTCCGGCGTGACGGCGACATGGTCGGACACCATGGCCGGCGACAAGCCGGTCCCCTCCGCGAACCGCGCCCACCCGGCGAGCGACTCCGGCCCCGTGCCGGGCCCGAAGTTGGGCACGTTGACGCCGAGCCTCACCCTCGGCCACCGAGCGCCGCGACGTAGCGGGCGAAGGGCTCCTCCGCCCCGGGAGTCGGCACGTACGAGACGGTGTCCGACGCCAGCCGGCGCAGCGCAACCTGCATCTCCGCGAGGTCCGGTCGCGGCCGGCCGCCCACGTCGGGGACGAGCTCCTTGGGGGCGGCGTAGACGATCCGGGTGATCCCGGCGACCGCGCAGGCCGCGTGGCACATCGCGCACGGCTCGCAGCTGGAGACCATCACGGCGCCGCTGAGGTCCTGGCGTCCCAGCCTCCGGCAGGCGGCCCGGACGGCCTCGACCTCGGCGTGCGCGATCGGGTCGCTGTCGCGATCGGCGGTGTTGACCCCAGTCGCGACGACCTCACCGTCGCTCACGACCAGGGCCCCGAAGGGCGCTCCACCCCCGGTCACGTTGTCCAGGGCGAGCCGGACGGCGCGGGCCAGCAGGTCGGCCTCGGTCGCCCGGTCCGAGTGGGTCGGCCGGTCCGAGTGGGTCGGCCGGCGCGGGGTCGTGGGGTCCGGTTCGGCAGGCTTCGCCATGGCCCGACGCTACCCAACGCCTCTCGGGCCCAGCCTCGCGAAGGCCTGCCCGTGCAGTGACACGGGCAGGCCTCCGTGGCCCACTGGATCAGGCGAGGTTCGCGCCCGCATAGACCACCATCGCGTCGCGCAGGTACTCGACCAGCGCATCGTTGCCGCCGCCGATGTTCGCCCGGAAGCGCTCGTCGTCGACGTACATCTGGCCCAGCCCCCGGTACGCCGCGGCGTCGGGCGTCCAGAACAGGCTCGTCGTCTCGAAGTGCAGTCCGACGAGCTCCTGGACCCGGGGGTCGTCGACCGGGACGCCGTCGGCCAGCAGCGGCGCCAGGCCCTCGTGCACCCGCGTGTAGGCGGTGCGGGCCTGCTCGGCCTCCTCGGCGGACCAGCCCTGCATCCGCCGCTTCGACGCGTCGACGACCTCGTCGCCCCAGCGCTCCCGCGCCTCCGCCTCGTACGGGTTGTGTTCGAAGCCCTCGAAGATCTTCTCCGCAGGCATCTCTCCTCCTTCCTCGATGGTCGTGATCGTGGCCTCCACCGTGCGGACGAGCCGCCCGAGCCGCCTCCGCTCGACCAGCAGCCACTCCCGGTGCCGCTGCAGCACCTCGACGGTGCTCGACCGGCTCTGGCGTTCCAGCACCTCGCCGATCGCCTCGAGGGTGAGACCCAGCTCGCGGAAGAGCAGGATCTGCTGGAGGCGCAGCAGCTGCTCCTCGTCGTAGTAGCGACGACCGTGGTCCGCTACCCGGGACGGCGGCAGCAGTCCGATGGCGTCGTAGTGCCGCAGCGTCCGGGAGGTCACCCCGGACATCCGCGCGACCTCGGCGATCGACCAGCTCACCGCGTCCCTCCGTCGGTCACGAGGTTGTCGACCGGGTCGGACCGGCCGACCCGGCACCGACCGTAGACGTTGTCGTTGCGTCAACTTCAAGTGTCTTTCGGGATGCGCAGGGTCGCGTGTCGTCGGCAACTCGAGCGGCAACTGTCGGGGCGGAGGGCCATACTCCGCTCGGACGACGGTCAAGAGGCGGCCGTCGCACTCACCGGAAGTGGGGAGCTCTGTGACTGACATCGTCCTCGAGCGGCGACGCACCGGCTGGGACATCGTCCTCGGCATCCTGGTGGCGATCGCCGGGATCGTGGTCCTCGGCCACGTCGTCATCGCCACCGCCATCTCGGTGCTCTTCCTCGGCTGGCTCGCTCTCATCGCCGGGGTCGTCGAGCTGGTCTCGGCCTTCTTCAAGATCAAGTCTGGCGGCTTCTGGTCCGCCGCGTTGGGTGGCGGTCTGTTGACCGTCCTGGGCATCCTGTTCCTGCGTAACCCGGAGGCGGCCGCGCTCACCCTGACGCTGGTGGCCGGGTCCCTGTTCTTCGCCGGCGGCATCACCCGGATCGTCGCCGCCTTCCAGGTGCCCGAGGGTCGGTGGTTGCTCGTGTTCAGCGGCCTGGTGTCGGTGGCCCTGGGTGCCTTCGTGCTCTTCAACCTCGTCGAGGCGACGTTCACCCTCCTCGGTGTCCTGCTGGGCGTCCAGGCACTGGTCGAGGGCATCACGATGGCGATCGCCGGCCGGGTGCGGGTGGCCGAGGTGAGCTCCGCCTGAAGGCGGTACGCAGGGCCCGGTCCGGGGCCTCGCCCGGTGCCGGCGAGCGCCCCGGCTGACGTCCTCGGGCGGTCGCCGGGTGCCCGAGCGCTACAGCCGGCCGGCGTCGATGATCCGGGCCAGGAACTGCCTGGTCCGCGGTTCGACGGGGTCGCCCAGCACCTGATCGGGCGGCCCCTCCTCCAGCACGACCCCGTCGTCGAGGAAGGCGACCCGGTCGGCCACCTGCCGGGCGAATCCCATCTCGTGGGTGGCCATGAGGATGGTGAGGCCCTGGTCCTTGAGCTCGCGTACCAGGGCCAGCACCTCGCCGACGAGCTCGGGGTCCAGCGCGCTGGTGACCTCGTCGAGCAGGAGCAGCCGCGGCTCGTTGGCGACCGCGCGGACGATCGCGGCCCGCTGTTGCTGCCCGCCGGACAGCCGGTCCGGGTAGTCCCGCGCCTTGTCGGCCAGCCCGATCCGCTCGAGCAGCGCCATCGCCCGGGCCTCCGCCTCGGCGCGTGCGACCTTGCGGACGACGCGGGGAGCCAGGGTGACGTTGTCCAGCACGGTCATGTGCGGGAAGAGGTTGTAGGCCTGGAAGACCACGCCGATCCGGCGACGCACGTCGTCCACGTCGACCCGCGGGTCGGTCACGTCGACGCCGTCGAGCAGCACCTCGCCGTCGTCGACGCGCTCGAGCAGGTTGACGCACCGAAGCAGGGTCGACTTGCCCGACCCCGACGCCCCGATGAGCGCCACCACCTGGTGCTCGTGGACCTCGACGTCGACGCCGCGCAGGACGGGCCGGTCGCCGAAGACCTTGACCAGGCCCCGGACCCGCAGGACCGGCGCGCCGGTCACACGATCGCCCCCGCCTGCTCCCTCCGTACGGCGCGGGCCGTCACCCAGTCGGCGAAGCGCGCCGTCGGGATGGCCAGCAGGACGAAGAGCAGCCCGGCCACGACGTACGGGGTGAAGTTGAAGGTCTGCGCCACCTCGATCTGGGCCTTGCGGATCGCGTCCACGGCGCCGAGGACGCTGATCAGCCCGACGTCCTTCTGCAGGGCGACGAAGTCGTTGAGCAGGGGCGGCGTGACCTTCCGGACGGCCTGCGGCAGCACCACCACACGCATCGACTGACGGTGCGAGAGCCCGAGTGAGCGGGCCGCCGCGCGCTGGCTCGGGTGGACCGCCTCGATGCCGGCGCGGAAGACCTCGGAGACGTACGCGGAGTAGGTGAGGACCAGGGCGACGGTGCCCAGCACGGCCGCGCTCGTCGGGACACCCTGGAGCCGCAGCGCAGGTACGCCGAAGCCGACGAGGTAGAGCACGATCAGCAGGGGCAGCCCGCGGAAGAGGTCCGTGTAGACCGTGGCGACCATGCGCAGCGGCAGGAAGACCGGTCCCCGCAGCGTGCGCAGCAGGGCCAGGGCCAGACCGACCACGACGACGAGGACCGCCGCGACGGCCAGCACCCGGAGGTTGAGCCAGAGCCCGCGGGCGATCTCGGGCAGCACCTCCCAGCCGTACGAGACGTCGAAGAAGGTCGCCCTGGTCCGCTCCCACCCGGGGGCGTTGGTGACGGTCAGGTAGACGACGGCGCCGAAGGCGAGCGTGCTGGCCAGCGCCACCAGGGTGGAGCGCCGGGCCCGCGAGGCGCGGAAGGCCCGGCGCTCGACCTCGAGGTCGCTCGGCGTGAAGGTCCAGCTGCTCACGCCGGCGGGTCAGGACAGCTCGGGGGCACCCGCGACGTCGGCCAGCCACTCCTGCTCGAGGTCGTCCAGGGTCCCGTCCTCGCCCAGCGCGTCCACGGCCTCGCTCACGCACTCGGTGAGCGGGCTGTCCTTGTCCAGGACCAGGCCGAACTGCTCGACGTCGCCCCCGATCTCGGGCAGCTGACCGACGATGACGCCGCCCTCGATCTCGACGGCGGTGAGGTAGAAGGCGGTGGGCAGGTCCACGACGAGCGCGTCGATCTGGCCGTTGTCGAGCGCGAGCTTGGCGTCGTCGTTGGAGTTGAAGACCTGGGGGTCCGTGGTCGGCTGCACCGACTCCTCGATCGCAGCCAGGCTGGTCGTGCCCACCTGCGCACCGAAGCGCACGTCCTGGAGCTCGGCGATGCTCGATGCCGACGCGGCGGGGTTCCCCTCGACGGCCACGACCGCCTGTCGTACGTCGTAGTAGGGCGAGGAGAAATCGACGGCCTCCCGGCGCTCCTCGGTGATGGAGAACTGGTTGATGTCGAAGTCGAACTGCTTCGGACCGGGCTGGATGGCCGCGTCGAAGGGCACCCGCGTCCAGGTGACCTCGTCCTCGGCGTAGCCGAGCTGCTCGGCCACCGCGTAGGCCACCGCGGACTCGAAGCCCTCCCCGTTGGACGGGTCGTTGTCCACCATCCACGGTTCGTACGCCGGCTCCGAGGTGGCGATCGTGAGGCTGCCCGGCTGGAGCGTCGTCAGCGCGTCCGGCGAGCAGGCGCCGGCGGCCTCCGTCTCCTCGCCGGGCGACTCCGCGGCGGTCTCGTCGGTGGCGGTCGTGTCGGTGTCCTCGTCGGCAGGGGAGCAGCCGGCGAGGGCGACGGCGGCGGCGAGGGGGACGAGGGCGAGACGCAGGGGACGGCGCATGGCGGGCTCCTGGGGTGGGCGGACCGGCCAATCGTACGAGCGCGTCTCACCCTCCGGGCGGTTGTCTCGGATCCCGGGCGCGCCCCGACCGGTCCCACCAGAAGTACCAGCTCGACGAGACGACCTGGGTCCCGGCGAGGTCCCAGAGCCGCCCCGTGCCGCGGGTGACGATGTCCGGGCAGTAGGCGAACTGCTCGCGTGCGACGGCGAGCGCCTCGTCCGGGTCCCGGGGCGGACGCCCGATCACCAGCTCCAGGGTGTCGGCCGTCAGCGCGACCGGCTCGGCGTCGAAGCGCTCGGCCCAGCCCCGCAGGACCGCCGCGTGCGCCGCCGGTCCGACCGCGTGTCCGGCGGCCCCGGTCCAGGTCAGTGCCGCGGGGAGGTCGAACGGCCGCTCCACCCGGACCAGCGCCACGTAGCCGGGTGTCACCGCCGCCTGGACGACGACGGCCCGAGACGGTTCCGGCGGCAGTCGCAGGCCGAGCTCCGGTTCTGGCAGCGGTCCGGCGAGCGCTGCGAGGGCCTCCGCCGGGTCCAGGCCGCGGCCCGCCCGGATCTCGGCCGCCGCCTCGGTCCCGGGGTCCCGCCCCCACGAGCCCGCGAAGTCGTCGACCGACGGGCCGACGAGCACCGGCCACCACCCCGTACGGGAGTGGAGCGCGCGCAGCTGCTGCCACCAGGTGAGCAGCGCGGCCGCGGGGACCCCGAAGGCCCAGACCGGTTCCCCGACCGCCGGCGTCCCGATCCACGTCAGGTCCGGCAGCTGGGCGCCGGCCTCGCGCAGCGAGGGCGCCGGTGAGGGCGGCGGGTCGCCCGTCGCGGCCCTCGGCGGTGGCGGGGCCGGGAGGGCCTCGTCGATGCCGCGCCGCGCCCCCTCGCGTGCTGCGTCGTCGCGGCGGCGGAACACCTTGCCCAGGATGCCCACGGGCCCGATCGTGGCAGACGCTCTGGGAGACTGCGCGACCGTGGCCCCTCCCGACGCGCCGGTGCTGCCCGGCTACCGGCACGTCTACTCGGGGAAGGTCCGGGAGCTGTACCTCCCCGAGGGCCGTGACGACGCGCTGCTCGTCGTGGCCAGCGACCGCGTCAGCGCGTACGACCACGTCCTGCCGACGCTGATCCCGGACAAGGGGCGGGTGCTCACCCAGCTGTCGCTGTGGTGGTTCGAGCGCCTGGTCGACCTGGTGCCGCACCACGTCCTGTCGACCCACGTGCCCGTGGCGGTTGCCGGGCGCGCCGTGCTGTGCGAGCGGCTGACGATGTACCCCGTCGAGTGCGTGGCCCGCGGCTACCTGGCCGGGTCGGGGCTGACGGACTACCTCGCCGGGCAGGCGGTCTGCGGTGTGCCGCTCCCGCCGGGACTCGTCGAGGGCTCCCGACTGCCCGAGCCGGTCTTCACGCCCGCCACCAAGGCGGACATCGGCGACCACGACGAGAACGTCACGTACGGGCGGGTGGTGGAGGTCGTCGGCGAGGACGTGGCGGCCGAGCTCCGGCGGCTGACCCTGGCGGTCTACCGGCGGGCCGAGGCGCTCGCCCGGGAGCGCGGCATCGTCGTCGCGGACACCAAGCTGGAGTTCGGCGCACGTCCGGACGGGACGGTGGTGCTCGGCGACGAGGTGCTGACGCCGGACTCCTCGCGGTTCTGGCCACTGGACCGCTGGTCTCCCGGACGCTCGCAACCCTCGTACGACAAGCAGTTCGTGCGCGACTGGCTCACCTCGCCCGCGTCGGGCTGGGACCGGACCTCGGAGGAGCCGCCGCCCCCGCTCCCTCCGGAGGTCGTGGAGCGCACCCGGTCGCGGTACCTGGAGGCGTACGAGCGCCTGACCGGCCGATCGCTCCCGTGACCAGCCGATGGATGACCGCGAGGGAGTGCCCCCGGGTGGCACTGGCGTGTTCGCGCGGTCCGCTCGGAGGGGGGCGTGCCCGGCGACGGTTCACCGTTGCGGGTGGCTACGCTGAGCAGGGCTCGTCCACCCGACCGCCTCGTCAGCCCGATCGCCTGGAGCGCCCTGTGGCCCGCGTCGTCGTCGACGTCATGCTCAAGCCGGAGATCCTGGACCCGCAGGGCAAGGCCGTGCTCGGCGCGATGGGACGGCTGGGCTTCTCCGGTGTCCATGCCGTCCGGCAGGGCAAGCGGTTCGAGATCGAGGTCGACGGTGACGTGACGCCGGAGGTCTTCTCCGAGCTGGAGCGGGCCGCGGGCACGCTGCTGGCCAACCCGGTGATCGAGGACTACGCGATCCATGTGGAGTGAGGGCTGATGCGCGTCGGTGTGGTCACCTTCCCCGGCTCGCTCGACGACCGCGACGCCGCCCGGGCGGTGCGGCTGGCCGGCGGCGAGGCGGTCTCGCTGTGGCACGGGGATGCCGACCTCCGCAGGGTAGACGCCGTCGTGCTGCCGGGCGGCTTCTCGTACGGCGACTACCTGCGCTGTGGGGCGATCGCGCGCTTCGCCCCCGTCATGGGTGAGGTGGTCGAGGCGGCGCACCGGGGGCTGCCGGTGCTGGGCATCTGCAACGGCTTCCAGATCCTCTGCGAGTCGCACCTGCTGCCCGGGGCGCTCATCCGCAACGACCACCGCAAGTTCGTCTGCCGTGACCAGCGGCTCCGGGTCGAGTCCACCTCGACGGTGTGGACCTCGGAGTTCGCCCTCGGCGAGGAGATCACCGTCGTCCTCAAGAACGGCGAGGGCGGCTACGTCGCCGACGCACGCACCCTCGACGAGCTCGAGGGGGAGGGGCGGGTCGTCGTGCGCTACCTCGACGGCAACCCCAACGGCTCCCTCCGCGACATCGCCGGCGTCACCAACGTCCGAGGCAACGTGGTCGGGCTCATGCCGCACCCGGAGCACTGCGTCGAACCGCTGACCTCGCCGTCGACGGACGGGCTCCGGTTCTTCACCTCCGTGCTGGCTCAGGTCGCAGCGGCGCCGTGAGCGCCCGGCGCACCGTGGGACCGAGCAGCAGCCCCAGCCCACACGCCCTCGGTCAGTCGGGCACGAATTCGACCCAGGTGCGGATCTCTTCGCGGGTCACGGTAGCGGCCATGTCCGGGTGATCGGACCGCAAGTGTTCCTCCGTGGCGGTCACCACCTCGTCCACGTCGCTTCCGCGAGCGGTGTAGTTGCACTCGCACGTGATCTGTGCCGCCATACCAGCCTCCCGTGCTGGACGGTCACCGCGCCAGCGACGCCAGTGCCCTGCACAAGGTGTAGCGGTGACTCCTGTCCGACGGCAAGGTTGACGTATGGCTGCCCCGATACGAGTGCAGTTGTGCGGCCATTACCGGCTCTACGGTGACGACGGCGAGCGGTTCGACGATGCCCTGCCGGGCCCGCTCGGTCGACTTCTGGTCGCGTACCTCGTGCTGCGTCGGCCGTCACCGGTCACCCGTGACGAGCTGGTGGAGGCGCTGTGGCCAGGGCACCCGCCGACGTCGCGCGGCAGCGCCCTGACTGTGCTCCTGTCCCGGGTACGGTCGGCACTCCGTGACCATGTGCGCGGGCGGGGTCAGCTCACCATCGTGCTCCCGGCTGGCTCGACGGTCGACGTCGAGACCGCGTACGCCGCACTGCACTCGGCGCAGTCGGCCGTGGCGCAGAGGGATTGGCGCCGGGCTTGGGCGCCGGCGCTGACGGCGATGTTCATCAGCCGGCGGCGGTTGCTGCCCGAGGCCGACGTCGGGTGGGTGGAGCAGTGGCGAGCCGGCCTCGAGGACGTGCACATCCAGGCCTTGGAGAGCTACGCCCGCGCCTGCCTGGGACTCGGTGGCACCGAGCTGGCCAGCGCCGAGCGAGCGGCTAGACGGTTGGTCGAGCTTGCGCCTCTCCGGGAGAGCGGCCAGCTCGTGCTGGTCCAGACCCTCGCTGCCTCGGGGAACGTGGCCGAGGCTTTGGCGGCGTACGAGCGGTTGCGCGTCACCCTGCGTGAACAGTTGGGGACCGATCCGGGCCCGGAGATGCAGCTGGTGTACGCGGAGCTTCTCGCCCGGCGCTGACCGACCCGCAAGGTCGTCGCAAGGTTTCCGTACGGTCGTCGCAGTGGTCGCAGAGCACAGTTGTCGTCGTCCGACATCGACCCGGCCACCGACTCCCGGTGGCAAAGCACTAGGAGCACCTGTGTACGCACCACGACCCCGCAGCCTGGCCGCGATCGGCCGGCTCGTGTCCCGGTACTGGCAGGCTTGGCACTCCTCCCTGCAGGCGCCTTCGATCGCCCAGCCCACCAACGGCTGGTCCGTCGTGCCGCAGCTGCGGGACTATCCGACGCGCGGGTACCGGTGATCCATGGACCATGCCGCGTGAGCCGGCGGGCCCGCCTGGAGGAGAACCGTCACGACTACTCACCGGCGTAGGTCCCGAAGCACCAGAAGACTCCTTCCGGGTCACGGACCACGAAGTCCCGCGAGCCGTAGTCCTCGTCGCGCAGGGCCCGGACCACCGTCGCCCCGGCGGCCGTGGCCCGGGCGAACAGCTCGTCCGGGTCGGTCACGACCACGTACACCGAGCCGGTCCCTGGCGGGAGCCCGTCCAGGACGCCACCCTCGCGGACGCTGCCGAGCATCACGCCGCCGCCCTCGGGCCAGCA
>DATHUJ010000110.1:0-18473 GCA_035462375.1 Jiangellales bacterium | reverse complement strand
CCGCCCTGCAATGTGGGACGGTTCGGATGGCCTCGCTTGTGCGCGGCCAGTCGGAGGAGACGCGGGAGCGCATCCGGGCTGCCCTCGAGCGCCGCATGGCCGCCTACGCCACCGGCGGGCGGTTCGACGTGCCGGTCTCGGTGAAGCTCGCGGCCGGCCGCAAGACCGACTGACCACAGCCTTCGGACCACGACTCGCTGTTCGGTGCCGCGCGGGCGATGAGAGGCGGAAGCCGGTGGCGATGGAAAGCGCTACTCCTCTCGGCGCTAGAGCGGTAGCGAGAAGCGTGCTCGGCGTGGTGTGCCGACGCGCTCCGTCAGTCCAGGCTGAAGGCCGAGGCGGCGACGGACACGCCACAGGTCGGGTGGTTTGCGCAACGTTCGGTTCCGCCCCGGTGCTCGAATCCCTCGATGTCCGGGTCGCCTTCGACTGGCTGCGCGCCGGGCAGATCACCCTCGACACCGCGGGCCTCCCGAAGTTCCCTCAACTGCCTCGCCTGCCCGGGCTCTACCGCTACGACTTCGGCCTCGACGAGACCGGCCTGCGCACGGTCTACATCGGGGAATCGGTCGAGCTGGCACGGCGGGCCAGCAACTATCGCAACGCCAAGACCGACCGCAGCCGCCAGCGGACTAGCCGACGGATCCACAAGGAGATCGTTCAGCATCTCCAGATGGGTGGGTCGATCGACTTCGCGATCGCCACGCAGGTGCAGCTCGGCGACGGGCAGGCGACGGACCTCCGTCTGAAGTCGGCACGGCGACTGGCGGAGAACGCTGCTGTGCTCATCGCCCAGACGGCGTCGTCGACACGCGTACTCAACATCGACGCTGACCTGACGGAGACGGAGGGCGAGGAGTGACCGCCCAGCCACCTGGCGCCGCGTCATCCGGCACCCCAACGGTCTTGGCTCTTGGCGTCGACGTCGGGTCAGTACGCCGCAAGGGCGGGTTCTCCTGGGCGTCGTCGGATGGCCTGCTCCGTGGCGAGGACGATCCGTCGGCCCTCGGTGCTGTCGTCGCCGCTGCCCTGGATGCGGGCCGCCCGGTGGCGCTCGCATTCGAGTGTCCGTTGTCTGTCCCAGTGCCGGGTGTCGGCGAGGGCGAGTGGCGCGATCTCGGTCGCGCCCGGGCGGGGGAGGGCAACCGCTCCTGGAGTGCTGGCGCCGGGACCGGCGCTCTCGCCACAGGACTCGTGCAGCTCGCCTGGCTGTGCCGCTACCTGGTCGCGCACTGCGCCGCAGCTCCCCGAACCACGACCCAGCTCGACCGCTTCCTGTCTGCCGAGGCGGACCTCCTGGTCGCGGAAGCCATGGTCACCAGCGAGGGCAAGCCGGAGCCGGTCGACGGCATGCAAGACCACGCCGACGCTCTGGCAGCAGCCAAGCGACTGGCCGAGATCCTGGACGCGACCCACGCGGCCCTCTCACCCCCGTCGGATGTCTCGTGCCTGCCCCATGGCCCGTTGAATCTCGCGGCCTCGGCGGCGCTGCACGCCGGATTGCCGATCGCCACGGATGAGCTACGCCTGGACGTGCTGGTCGCCAAAGTGCTGCCAGTGTTCACTGGATAGGCCTCGCCCGCTCGGGGGCCGGCGGGTCATAGTGCTGGGATGGCTGCAGCAACCGACGTGATCCGCGCGGGTGTCATCGAGCACGACGGCATGCTCTGGAAGCCGAGCCGAGGAGCGACCGCCTCCGCTGGGGAGTTCATCACCGCGCGAACGCTGTTCATCGAGCTCCATAACGACGCGATGTGGAATCCCTGGATTCGCGACGAACGCGCGGCCGACATCGACGCAGCCGCGGAGGTCATGGGCCAGTGGCAGCGGGCCGAGCCCGGCCACCGCCACCTGAGCCTCAAGCAGTGGGAGGCACATCAGGCGCGGCGCGTGCGCAAGCGGGAGCAGCAGCGCGCTAAGGACGAAGCCCGGCGGGAACGCGACAAGGCACGGTACGACGAGGAGCGCGCCACCGCCCGATTGCGCCTGATCGAGGTGCAGTCGAGTCTCGACCACGGGCTCACCGAGTTGGCCGGCCTTCGCGATGGCACGAAGTTCCCGGCGATGGATCCGAGGCGTCGCGCCAGTGAGATCGAGGAGCTGGAGCAGAAGGTTGAGCGGCTCCAGGCAGAGGTCGACCGGCTAACTCCGATCGTCGGTGATCCCGAGGACGTTGTCGATGAGCATGGCTGGCTGCCGCGTGACTGGCGCGAACACACCTGGTGGTCGTACCGGCTGAACCGTGAGCGCGAGGTCCGCGATCTCAAGCAGCGGCTGCCCGAGCTGGAAGCCGCCCTCGAGGCCACCACGGACCGTGCCGAGCGTCGCGACCGCCGGGCCAAGCTCGCCGAGACGACCCGAGACCTCGAACGCCTGATCGCAGAAGGACCCTTCACGGCGGACGAGATGTGCTCGGAGTGTGCGACGCCCATGGCACATCACGGCTGGGTCTGGCCACCCGGACACCCCTGTCCCGCTTGGCCCGGCTGGGCAGCGCGGATGCGCGAGGTGCGACAGATGCTTGAGTCGTTCGCGAAGCGCCGTGAAGCGGAGGCAGTGCCACTGCCCAAGCCCAAGCCGCAGCCACTCGCCGTCGTTCCCTCCGGGCTCCCCATCGCCGAGGTAGTCGCCAAGCTGACCGAGCTCCAGGCGCAGCTCCCCGACGCCGAGGTGCGGCGAGGCCGGGCGAATCGATGGGAGCTGTGGGCCCTAGACGACGCGGAATGATCGACGGCGCGCATCCGACCTGTCCCGTGGCTTCGCCTCGGTAGCGTTCACCACAGGTGACTGCTGCTGAATCGGAAGGGGCTGGGATGGCGCATCTCGACGTGCCGCCCGACCTGTCGTTCGTCATTCCCGCGTTCAACGAAAACCGGTGGAGCGATCTCCCGGCGACGATGGTCTCGACTGATCCGCGTCCGCTGGCGGATCTCGTCGGCGTCGAGTGCGACTCGGTCCGCCGGGAAGTCGTCGTGCCCGGACAGGTCGGTCGCAACTCCGATCGCCTGGACCTGCTCCTGCTGTGGGATGGGCACGAGGTGGCCGCGATTGAAGTGAAGCTGCTCTCCGACCTGGGTCCGCAGCAGTTGACGCGCTACCAGGCCGCGTTCCCCTCCGCCGGCAAGTAGCGGGTGCTCCACCTCGAACGGCTTCCCGTGAACCTGCGCGGAGCGGCCCGTGGGAGTCCCTGATCTGGGAATCGGTTCTTGGCTCGTACGTCCATAGCAAGAACCCGTGGGTCGCGACGACCGCTCGCGCCTGGTTGTCCCAGCTTGCCTCGCTCGTTCCCGTCGTTAGCGCCCTCACCGTCTGGAACGACGTGCCCGACGACCCGGCGGGCTTCGAGCTGGCCCTGCGCACGCGCGTCGCCTGGCTCGCCAGCCAGATGGACATGTGGTGCGACCGGGAGCACGACATCGTCCCGTCGTCAGGAGGAGGCAACTGGGCGGCACGGATGTGGGCCAGCTGCAGCGCCGAAGGTCACTTCGTCACTGCCGAGGTGCAGGAGGGACTTACCGCCTACGAGTGGCGACCCGATCCCGATCGGCCCTACCGCGATCGGCTGCCCGGCCCCGTCGTGCTCCTGGGGCTTCGCCAGGAGGACGTCACCACTTCAGCGGACTTCGACTGGTCGCTGCTCCATCGAATGTTCGCGGCGCACGTCATCGACGAAACGGAGTACCGCTCGACGGGCGCGCCTGGCACGTCACGGCGGCTCGCCCTAACGATCCGATTGACCGCGAGAACTAGCAGACCATCGTCGAAGCTGGAGCACCGCGCTGGCTTGGCAAGGGCTGGGGGATGAAGGTCGCGCAAACCACTCGATCGTGCCTTTTGGTGCGCGCGTCCAGATTCCGGCCACCAGCACCCTCGGCGAAGTCGACGCCGAACTACAGAGATTGCAGGAGCTCATCGAGCGCATGGTCGGGATCTGGCCGCGTCGGGCGAGCCGTCACGCGGGGTAGCTGCAGCGTCGGCGAAGATGAACGGATGGGTGAACAGAACCGACCGCGTCCGCTGGACGCCAGGGCCCCTACCGGCATTCACTGATCGCGTGGAACTCCCGGACCCTCTGCTGCCCTTTCCAGACGCCACCATCGAGTTGCCGGTGCACCTCACAGGCGAAGATCGCCTGACCGCTGCCTTCGTTGCCGCGCTTGATCACGTCAACCTCCACGCCATGGCCTGGCCGGCCAACGACGCTGAGGAGAACCTCGTGCCCCCGCCGGGGGAGCACGTTCTGCACGATCTCGCCCACTCCTACGAGCTCGTCGACGAGGAACGCCTGCTCGTCAATCCGAGGCTCGGGGATGTCGCCCTGGTTCCCGAGCTCCCCGAGTGCGACCTATGCGGACGTGAGGCCCGCTACGACGCTGTCATCGAGATGAACGGTCGGCGCGGAGGAGCCAACCTATGCGGGGACCACTACCGGGAGCACGGATCAGGGACGCTCGGTGCCTCCGGCGACGCTTACCTCATGCTCAATCCGGAAGTGCCTGCCTGGGTCCAGGACGCCTGCAACCAGTTGCTTGCTGCGCAGGGACGAGAGCCGCTGTTCTAGTTCCGCCGCCGCCCTGGTTTCAGCGGCCGCACGATCCGACCCTCAAGGGTTTGATAGTTGTCCCGCTAGGACCACCGCTCGACACGCGCTGGTTCCGACTCATCCGGTGCCTTGCTTGATCGTTCCATTCCCTCACAGAGCTGCCAGTTTGTCGACCGAGTCGCGCAGTGCGTCCTCGCCGGCGCGGACGTAATGGTTGAGGACGGTGGTGAGCTTGTCGCCGAGGTACTGGGCGACGACCTCCCAGGGCTCGCCGAGCTCCTCTTGGAACCACTTGGTGGCGGCATGGTGGCGGAGGTTGCGGTAGACGATCGTGCGCGGCCAGGCGTTGGCGGGGTCGTGCGCTTCGACCCAGGCGCGGACGCGGTGCCAGCGCTCGTTGTGCATCTCGGGCTTCACCGGAAGACCGGTAGTGGTGTCCACGAAGAGCCAGAGCTCCTCCTCGGGCGGCACGGGGTAGTTCCACCAGGCGAGGTTCCCGTCCTTCTCCCGAGCGGATAGCGAGGCCCGACGCTGCCGCTCGGCCTCCTGCGCGTTGATGACCTGCTGGAGCGACGCCTTCGCTGGCAGGTCGAGCAGTTCCTTGACGCGGGGGAGGAGCTCGTCGTGCATGAGCGACTTGGGCAGCGGGACCTCGTGGAGGGTGTGGTTCTTCACCGGACCGCGGAAGCCCGCCTGGCCGCGCGGGGTGATCCACGAGCCGTTGACATGGACGTAACCGTGCTCGAAGAAGACGTCGATCGCACGGAGTGCGTTCTGTTCGCCGAGGCGCAGGCCGCCGAAGCCCGCCACGCGGATCTTGGTGCCGAACAGCGGTAGCCGAGTCATCAGCGGGTCGGTTCCCTCAGGTCCGCACAGCGTGTCGGCCGCTGCAGCCATCGCCTTCACTTGACGGGTCTCCGGGCGCAGGCGAGGGTCGACGTACTGCGCCGTCGCTCCGTGCAGCACGTTGGCTCGTCCGATCTCCAGTCCGTCCAGCGGGTCGATGCTGCGGTCCAGCCAGCCCAGCCGCCAGGCCAGTTTGCGCATCGCGGCGAGCTGCCCGCGCAGGTCCTCGCGGCCTCGGGTGGAGAAGATCGTCTTCGACCCCTTCTCCATCACGCGACGACTGTGCTCGACCCGCCATCTGGTAACGGGCAGGGCGCCGATGGTGGGCAGGATGTGGGCGTTGAGTCGGGACTCGCGCTGCTCCATCGTGCGGGGCTGCTTGCCGCGCTCGATGCTGTCCTCGAGGTACTCCTCGCCGAGCATCCGAATCGTCCGGGCTGCCCTCACGTCGGAGCGGGCCGGGGTCTCCTTCTCGGAGTCCAGCGCGGCCTCGGCCTGGGCGAAGATCTTGCGCGCCTCCTCCTCGGAGCTGGCCCGCCGGAGCACCCGCTTCCACGGCTCACCGTCGCCACCCGGCGCCCGGAACATGACCTGATACTTCGTGCCGCCGTCCTCGGGCGCGTAGAGCCGCACTCGCCACGGCCGCGCGCTGCCGCCTAGGGTCCGCGGCTTGCCCTGCGCGAGCAGCGTGGGCTTCCTGCGAGGCGGCATCCGCGTCCCTCCTAGGCTGGACGGGTGGGAGTCACGCCAGACTCCCAAGGATCTGCTTCGTGTATCACTCTCATGTATCACTGGCGAAGAGATGATACACGTGCCACTCGTCAGGAGTCACAGGAATGGCCAACCGTCTCGCCAACGCGACAAGCCCCTACCTGCTCCAACACGCTGAGAATCCGGTGGATTGGTGGGAGTGGGGGGACGAGGCGTTCGCTGAGGCCAAGCGTCGTGATACACCAATCTTGTTGTCGGTCGGCTACGCGGCCTGCCACTGGTGCCACGTCATGGCGCACGAGTCCTTCGAGGACGAGGCCACGGCCGCGCAGATGAACGAGCACTTCGTCAGCATCAAGGTCGACCGCGAGGAGCGACCCGACGTCGACGCCGTCTACATGGAGGCCGTCCAGGCCATGACCGGTCACGGCGGCTGGCCGATGACCGCCTTCCTGACGCCCGACGGTGCCCCCTTCTACGCCGGCACCTACTTCCCGCCCGCGCCGCGGCCCGGCATGCCTTCCTTCCGTCAGGTGCTCGAGGCTGTCACCCGGACCTGGCACGAGCGCCGCGGCGAGGTCGACGAGGCGGCGACCGGCATCAGTGAGCGGTTGGGCGCCGCCAGGCTGACCGCCGACGGGCCGGCGCCCACGCCGGCCGACCTCGACGCCGCCGTCCGGGTGCTCGCCCGCGACTTCGACGAGACCCACGCTGGCTTCGGGCGCGCCCCGAAGTTCCCGCCGTCGATGGCGCTCGAGTTCCTGCTACGCCACCACGCCCGTACGGGAGATGCGCAGGCCCTCGCGATGGTCGAGGCGACCTGCGAGCGGATGGCCAGGGGCGGGATGTACGACCAGCTCGCCGGGGGCTTCGCGCGCTACAGCGTCGACGCCGCCTGGGTCGTCCCTCACTTCGAGAAGATGCTGTACGACAATGCGCTGCTGCTCCGGGTCTACCTCCACCTGTGGCGGGCCACCGGTTCTGCTTTGGCCGGGCGCGTCGTGCGCGAGACGGCCGAGTTCCTCCTGCGCGACCTCCGTACGGCGGAGGGGGGCTTCGCCTCGGCTCTGGACGCCGACGCGGACGGGGTGGAGGGGGCGACCTACGTCTGGACCCAGGACCAGCTGCGCGAGGAGCTCGGCCCGGACGACGGGGCGTGGGCGGCCGAGCTGCTCACGGTGACCGGCCCGGGCACGTTCGAGCACGGCCACTCGACGCTGCAGCTGCCCCGCGACCCGGACGACCCAGCTCGCTGGGCCGGCGTACGGGCCCAGCTCCTGGCGGCCCGGGCGCACCGGCCTCAGCCGGCCCGCGACGACAAGGTCGTTGCCGCTTGGAACGGGCTGGCCGTCGCTGGGCTCGCCGAGGCCGGGGTCCTGCTGGACGAGCCGTCGTGGGTCGAGGCCGCGATCGCCTGCGCCGACCTCCTCGTACGGGTGCACCTCGACGATCACGGGCGCGTGCTGCGGGTGTCGCGGGACGGGCGGGCCGGCCCTCACGCCGGCGTGCTGGAGGACCACGGTGACCTGGCCGAGGGCTTCCTCGCCCTGGTCGCGGTGACCGGCGACCCGGTGTGGCTCTCCTTCGCCGAGCAGGTGCTCGACGTGGTGCTCGGGCACTTCGCCGACGGTGCCGGTGGCTTCCACGACACCGCCGACGACTCGACGGACGAGCGGCTCGCCGGGATCCGTCGGCCGCAGGACCCCACCGACAACGCGACCCCGTCCGGGTGGGCGGCGACGGCCGGTGCGCTGCTGTCCTTCGCGGCCCTGACCGGCTCGGCCCGACACCGGGAGGCCGCGGAGCAGGCCCTCTCGGTCTACGTCCCCCTGGCGCGCCAGGCACCCCGCTTCGCGGGCTGGGGACTGGCCGTCGCCGAGGCCCTGGCCGCCGGGCCGCTGGAGGTGGCGGTGGTGGGACCGGTCGACGATCCCCGGACCTCGGTCCTGCACCGGACCGCCCTGCTCGGCACGGCGCCGGGGGCGGTCGTGATCGCCGGAGCCCCCGACGGGGACGCGGCCGCCTCGGTGCCGCTGCTGCGCGGCCGGCCGACCCGGGACGGCGCACCCGCCGCATACGTCTGCCGGACCTTCGTCTGCGACGCACCCACGGCCGATCAGGCGGTCCTCGCCGAGCAGGTCGGGGCCCGGCTCGACGCGCCCTCGGGGGCCGGACGCCCCTGACCCGGGACCCTCCGCTGTGGTCGGATGTGGCCATGATCGAGGTGGTGGAGCAGGTGGACGGTGTCGACGGCGGCGTCGTCGTCGGCGTCGACGACTCCGACAACAGCCGCGCAGCCCTGTCGGCAGCGGCCGAGGAGGCTCGGCTGCGCGGGTGCCCACTCCACGTGGTCCGGGCCTGGGGGCTGACCAACGCGCCGAAGCCGCCGACGTGGGAGCCCGGCTACGTGCCACCGTTCAGCGAGTACGAGGAGGCGGTCGAGCACTGGCTCGAGGTCCAGGTGAGGTCGGTGCTGGGCGAGGACCACGGGCTCGAGGTGCGGCTGCACCCGGTCCACGCCGCGCCGGCCGGCGTCCTGGTCGATGCGAGCCTGAGGGCCGATCTCGTCGTGGTCGGTGCGCGCGGCCTCGGCGGCTTCATGGGACTGCTGCTCGGTTCCGTGAGCGACCAGCTGGTGCGGCACGCGCACTGTCCGGTCCTGGTGGTGCCGCTCGCCGGCCGTCACCGACTCGCGTAGCGGCCGGGTGTGCCCGGGTGCCGGCCCGGGTCCCGCCTCTGGATGATCATCGGTCCACGAACCGGACGCCTCCCGCGGAGGAGTCCGATTCGCGGACCGATGGTTGTTTCCAGGAGGGCGACCGTTTCCAGGCGGACCGTTTCCACGACGGCGAGCGTTTCCAGGGGCGGTCAGACGGCGGCCGGCCGGGCCGGTTCCGCCGTCGGCGGACATCGTTGCCGGGTGGACGTAATCATGTAATCGTCCTTGCATGCGAACACGGGATGAGATCACCGAGACGGTGCGCGGCTGGCTCAGCGGCCGGCTGCCGGAGGACTGGTTCGTGGAGCCGGTCGAGGTGACGGTGGACCGCGAGGAGATCACGGTGATCGGCCGGATCCCGGCGCCCGAGGTCGCCGACGACGCCTCGGTCGCCGAGCGGGAGGCCGCCGCTGCCGGCCGTACTCGCCAGTTCAGGGAGTCGACCCGCGGCGAGCGGATCGGGATCGCCCGCGAGATCGAGCACCGGGGCGACCGCAAGGTCGCCTGGGGCGTGCGGTGCGGCGAGCGCGAGGAGCTCTTCACCAACCTGGCGGTCCCGGTGATGACCCGGCTCCGGCAGCCGGAGCGGCGGGTCCTGGACACGCTCGTCGAGGCCGGCGTGGCCCGGTCGCGGTCGGAGGCGCTGGCCTGGTGCGTCCGGCTGGTCGGCCGCAACACCGAGGAGTGGCTGGCCGACCTCCGCTCGGCGCTCAGCCAGGTCGAGGAGGTCCGCTCCCAGGGCCCCGACACGGCCTGATCTGGTCCGACCCCGTCCCGACCCGCGTCCCCTCCGTCAGGTGGCGACCGCGTAGACCGTGATGGACACGCCCACGTAGTGCGCGACGAACGCGGCGACCGTGAGCGCGTGGAACACCTCGTGGAAGCCGAACCAGCGTGGCGAGGGGTCCGGGCGCCGGAGGCCGTAGACCAGCCCGCCCAGGGAGTAGAGGACGCCGCCGATGATCACGAGGGCGAGCACCGCCGGCCCCCCGGAGCGCCAGAAGGCCGGCAGCCAGAACGCCGCCGCCCATCCCAGGGCGATGTATACCGGCACGTACAGCCACCGCGGCGCACCCACCCACAGCACCCGGAAGGCCACGCCGGCCAACGCTCCGCCCCACACGAGTGAGAGCAGCACCTGAGCGTCGTCCCGTTCGAGGAGGAGCAGGGTGAACGGCGTGTACGTCCCGGCGATGATCAGGAAGATGTTGGCGTGGTCGAGCCGCTTGAGCACCCCGTGGGCCCGCGGCGACCAGCGGCCCCGGTGGTAGACCGCGCTGACCCCGAAGAGCAGCGCGGCGGTCACGGCGAAGACCGCCGTCGCCACCCGCGCCTCCGTCGACGGGCTCAGCACCACCAGGACGACACCGGCGGCCACCGAGAGCGGGAAGGTCCCGGCGTGCAACCAGCCCCGCAGGTGCGGCTTGACCGCAGCAACGGTGTCCCGGAGGTGATCGTCCAGCTCCACGCGCCACACCCTAGCTACGGTGGCGTAGGTTCGCGCCCTTCTCGGACGGTGAGCATCGTCACCGAGGCCCCCGCCGCACCCCCCGCACGGGAGTAGCCTCCCCACGGGGAACGGTGACCGGCGGGCCGTCCTCGACGGAGGTGCGGCGGCGCGATGGGACTGCGTGACCTCGTGTACGGCGCGTACGAGCGCCGGCTCGAGCGGCACCTCGATCCCACCGCGCTGCCCAGGCACGTCGGGGTGATCCTCGACGGCAACCGGCGCTGGGCCCGGACCATGGGCGCCGAGGCGTCCCACGGCCACGAGCGCGGGGCCGACAAGATCGTCGAGTTCCTCGGCTGGTGCGACGAGGTCGGGGTCGAGGTCGTCACCCTGTGGCTGCTGTCGACCGACAACCTCAACCGACCACGCGAGGAGCTCGCCACGCTCCTCGGCATCATCGAGCGGGCCGTCACCGCCCTGGCCGCGACCCGGCGCTGGCGGGTGCACCCGGTGGGGGCGCTGGACCTGCTTCCGGACGCCACTGCCCACGTGCTCAAGGAGGCCGACGGCGCCACCCGCGAGGTGCCGGGTCTGCTCGTCAACGTCGCCGTCGGCTACGGCGGGCGCCGCGAGATCGCCGACGCCGTCCGGGCGATGCTCCAGGAGCACGCGAGCCGTGGCACCACGATCGAGGAGCTCGCCGGTGTCCTCGACGTCGAGCACATCGCCGAGCACCTCTACACCCGCGGCCAGCCCGACCCGGACCTCGTCATCCGGACCAGCGGCGAGCAGCGGCTGTCCGGTTTCCTGCTCTGGCAGAGCGCGCACTCGGAGTTCTATTTCTGCGAGGCGCTCTGGCCCGACTTCCGCAAGGTCGACTTCCTCCGGGCGCTGCGCGCGTACGTGGAGCGGGAGCGCCGGTACGGGGGGTGACCAACCCGCCCCGACGACCCGTCGGAGAGGATGGCGGGCGGAGGTCGATCGACACGATGACGGTCCAGCACCTGGCCAGCGCTCACCATGAACTGTCCGCCCACGAGCTGGTGGTCCTGCTCGGCACCGACGTCCGGCGGGGGCTCAGCGCGACGGAGGCGGCGCACCGGCTCGAGCGGCTGGGGCCGAACCGCCTCCCGCCGCCGCGCCGCCAGTCCGCGCTGACCCGGTTCCTGCTGCAGTTCCACAACCCGCTCATCTACGTGCTGCTCGTCGCCGCGGTCGCCGCGCTTGCTCTCGGCGAACGCGTGGACGCGGGGGTGATCCTCGCGGTGGTCCTCGCCAACGCCGTCATCGGGTTCGTGCAGGAGCAGAAGGCGCAGTCCGCCCTGGACGCACTGGCGGCCCTGATCGAGGACACCGCGACGGTGCTCCGGGACGGCTCCACGCACGAGGTGCCGTCGGAGGAGGTCGTGCCCGGCGACCTCGTCGTCCTGGGCGAGGGCGAGCGGGTGCCCGCCGACCTCCGCCTCGTCGAGGTGGACGAGCTGTCGGTGGACGAGTCCGCGCTGACCGGGGAGTCGGTGCCGTCGGAGAAGCACTCGCTGGAGCTGCCGGCCGAGACCCTGCTCGCCGACCGCGGCAACATGGTGTGGTCGGGCACGCTCGCCACCCGCGGCCGGGCCCGGGGCGTCGTGGTCGCCCACGGCGGTGACACCGAGCTCGGCCGGGTCCACCGGCTCATGGCCACGGCCGACGATCTCGCGACACCGCTGACCCGCGACATCACGCGGTTCAGCAAGATCCTGACCGGACTCATCGTCGCGCTGGCGATCGCCGCGTTCCTGCTCGGTCTGGCGCGGGGCGAGCCAGTGGCCGCGATGATCACCGCGGCGGTCGCGCTGGCGGTTGCGGCCATCCCCGAGGGCCTCCCGGCCGCCGTCACCATCACCCTTGCCATCGGAGTCACCCGGCTGGCGCGCCGCAACGCCATCGTCCGCCGGCTGCCCGCCGTCGAGACGCTTGGCAGCACCGACGTCATCTGCACCGACAAGACCGGCACGCTCACCGAGAACCGCCAGACCGTACGGCTGGTGGCCACCGTCGAACGACCGCGCGGCGTCCCTCCCGCCGAGTCCGGCGACGACCCCTTGGCGCGGGAGGTGATGACCGTCGGGGCGCTCTGCAACGACGCCCGCCTGGGCGCCGACGGTCAGCCGATCGGCGACCCGACCGAGACCGCGCTGCTGACCGCGGCCGCTGCCGCCGGACTCGACCTGCGGGCACTGGGGCACGAGCACCCACGGGTCGCCACGCTGCCCTTCGCCTCGGAGCGCCGCATGATGGCGACCCGGCACCGCGCGCCCGCCGGCGGCGACGTCGTGCACCTCAAGGGTGCTGCTGAGGCCGTGCTGGATCGGTGCACCACTGTCCGTGCCGCAGGCGGCGGCACCGCCGCCCTCGACACCGACGAGTGGCACGGCGTCGTGGCCGGGCTGGCGGCATCCGGTCTCCGGGTCCTGGCCTGCGCCACTGCCGAGGGACTGCCGGAGGGGGACACGATCAGCGAGGAGGATGAGCTGGCCGGACTCAGCTTCACCCTCCTCGGCGTCCAGGCCATGGCCGATCCCCCGCGGCTCGAGGCGATCAGCGCCGTCGCCGCCTGCCATCGCGCCGGCGTCGCGGTGAAGATGGTGACCGGCGACCACGCCGACACCGCCCGTGCCATCGGCGCCGAGGTCGGCCTCTCGCGCCCGGACGAGGAGCCGCACGTGGTGGGCGGGGCCGAGCTGGCCGCGACCGACGACGCGGAGCTGCCCGCGCTCGCCGAGCGCGCCGACGTCTTCGCCCGGGTGTCGCCGGAGGACAAGCTCCGCCTTGTCCGTGCGCTCCAGTCGCGCGGGCACGTCGTCGCGATGACCGGTGACGGGGTCAACGACGCCCCGGCGTTGGAGCAGGCAGACATCGGCGTCGCGATGGGCAGGGGCGGGACGGAGGTGGCCCAGGAGGCCGCCGACATGATCCTCACCGACGACAACTTCGCCACCCTCGAGGCCGCGGTCGAAGAGGGCCGCGGAGTCTTCGACAACCTGCAGAAGTTCATCGCCTTCGCGCTGCCGACGAACATCGGCCAGGGGCTGGTCATACTCACCGCGATCCTCCTCGGCTCGACGCTGCCGATCACCCCCGTGCAGATCCTCTGGATCAACCTGACCACCGCGGTGCTGCTGGGCCTGCCGCTCGCCGTGGAGGTCAAGGAGCCGGGGATCATGGAGCGGCCGCCCCGCGATGTCTCCGGCCCGCTCCTGCCCCGGCGGTTCGTGGTGCGCATGGTGCTCGTGTCGGTGCTGCTCCTGGTGGCCGCGTTCGGGACCTTCGAGTGGTTCCTCCTGCAAGGGGTCGAGCTCGCCGAGGCGCGGACGGCGGCGGTCAACGTCTTCCTGCTCGCCGAGGTCGGCTACCTGGTCGCCTGCCGCTCCTTCAACCGCTCCCTGCGCGAGATCGGCTGGCTGAGCAACCGCTGGGTGCCCGCCGGCATCGCGGCCACGGTCGCGGTCCAGGTCTTCTTCACGTACGCGCCGGTCATGCACACGCTGTTCGACACCGCGCCGGTCGGATGGGAGCCGTGGGCGATAGGCGTGGTGGCGGCCGTCGTGGTCTTCGTCGCCGTCGACCTCGTCCGGCTCATCGAGGGACGGCAGGCGGGGCCGGGAGCTCACCGGGCGCTGACTCCGCATTCTGGCGTGTCCCGTGACGCGGAGAGAGATCGGACGTAGCGTCTGCGTGACGGCGGGTGGGGAAGCCCGCTGTCCGGGAGGTCCGTCCGTCGTGCTGCGATCAAGGCGCGAGGGGAGGGCCGGCACCCGGCCCTCGGGCCCGGTCCCGGTCCTCCACGCGAGACAGACCGGGTGAGGGTGCGCGCCCGGTGAGGGAGACGGACGTGGCCGCTTCCAGGAGCACGACCCGCACGTACGTGATCGATACCAGCGTCCTGCTGGCCGACCCCTTCGCCGTACGCCGCTTCGAGGAGCACGAGGTCGTGCTCCCTGTCGTCGTGATCACCGAGCTCGAGGGCAAGCGCCACCACCCCGAGCTGGGCTTCTTCGCCCGGACCGCCCTGCGGCTGCTCGACGAGCTGCGGGTGGAGCACGGTCGCCTCGACGAACCGATGCCGATCGGGTCGGCGGGCGGGACGATCCGCGTGGAGCTCAACCACACCGACGCCCAGGTGCTGCCGGCCGGTTTCCAGCTGGGCGACAACGACACCCGCATCCTGGCGGTCGCGCGCAACCTCGCCGCGGAGGGACGCGACGTCACCCTCGTCAGCAAGGACCTGCCGCTGCGAGTCAAGGCCTCTGCCGTCGGGCTGCACGCCGAGGAGTACCGCGCCGAGGCCGTCACCACCTCCGGGTGGACCGGCATGGCCGAGCTCGAGGTCGCCGGCGCCGACCTCGACGCCCTCTACGAGGAGCAGGTCGTCGACCTGGTCGAAGCCGCGGAGCTGCCCTGCCACACGGGGCTGGTGCTGCACAGCGAGCGTGGCAGCGCCCTGGGCCGGGTCACCCCCGACAAGCAGGTACGCCTGGTCCGCGGCGACAAGGAGGCCTTCGGTCTCCGGGGTCGTAGTGCCGAGCAGCGGGTCGCCCTCGAGCTCCTCCTCGACGAGGCGGTCGGCATCGTCTCGCTCGGCGGCCGCGCCGGCACCGGCAAGTCCGCCCTGGCCCTCTGCGCCGGCCTGGAGTCGGTCCTCGAGCGGCGCCGTCACAAGAAGGTCGTCGTCTTCCGCCCCCTCTACGCCGTGGGCGGCCAGGACCTCGGCTACCTCCCCGGCAACGAATCCGAGAAGATGAACCCCTGGGGGCAGGCCGTCTACGACACGCTCGGGGCACTCACGACGCAGGACGTCGTCGACGAGGTCGTGGCGCGCGGGATGCTCGAGGTCCTGCCGCTGACGCACATCCGCGGCCGGTCCTTGCACGACGCGTTCGTCGTCGTGGACGAGGCGCAGTCCCTGGAGCGCAACGTGTTGCTCACCGTGCTCTCCCGGATCGGCCAGGGGTCGCGCGTGGTGCTCACCCACGACGTCGCCCAGCGAGACAACCTGAGGGTCGGCCGCCACGACGGCGTCGTCGCCGTGGTCGAGAAGCTCAAGGGCCACCCGCTCTTCGCCCACGTCACCCTCACCCGGTCCGAGCGCTCGCCGATCGCGGCGCTCGTCACCGAGATGTTGGAGGAGCTGCCCGGCTCGCCGTGACGTTGCGCCGCGCCACGTTGCGGGTACGGCTGCGGTCGTGACCGCCGCCGAGCCCGGAGACCGTCTGCGGGCCGCCGCCGTGCTCGGGCTCGCCGTCACGCAGCTCGTGGCCGCGCCGCTCACCCCGCTGCTGCTCGGCGACGACGCGTCGCCCGGGGCGGTCTCGGACGACAACACCACCCTGGTGACCCCCGCCGGCTACGCCTTCTCCATCTGGGGCCCGATCTACCTGGCCGGCCTGGCCCTCGCCGTCCGCCAGGCGCTGCCCGGCCAGCGGCGCCGCGAGGTCCACCGCCGTACGGGCTGGTGGCTGGCCCTCGCCTTCGCGTCCAGCACCGTGTGGGTGCCGCTCTTCGGGGCCGGGCTGCAGTGGGCGGCGCAGCTGGTCATCGTCGTGCTCGTCGTGGCCCTCGCCGTTGCTCTGGCGAGGCTCACCGCACTGGCACCGCTCGGCGGCCGGGGGGACCGGTGGCTGCTGGCCCTGCCCGTCTCGCTCTACCTGGGCTGGGCGAGCCTCGCCACGGTCGCCGGGGCCGCCACCACCGCGGTGGCCTACGGTGCCCCGGCCGAGGGCTTCGGTCCGACGCTGGCGGCGGTCGCCGTCCTGGCCGCCGTGACCGGGGCGGCGGTGCTCGTCGTGTCCACGGTGGTCGCGGCCGGCGGCTTCGCTGCGTCGGTCACCTGGGCGCTCGTCGCGGTGGCCGTCGAGACCCCCGAGGCCGCGGTCGCCGTGACGGCGTTGGTGGGTGCCGCGGCGGTCGTGCTCGCCCTGGCCGTCCGGGTGGCCCGCTCCGGCCGGAGGGCGCGGGTGCTGCTCGGTTGACGTCCCCACGACCGGTTGTCACACCAGGTCCGGCTCGTCCGTCCACCTCTCGAGCCCGCCGGACCGCCGGTGAGGCGAACCGAGGAGGATGCCATGCGAGTTCTCGTCGCCGGGGCCACCGGGGTGGTCGGTCGCCAGCTGGTCCCGTTGCTCACGTCCGTGGGGCACGACGTCGTCGGTCTGTCCCGGTCGCGCAATCGGACCGCGGCCGTCGAGGAGGCAGGGGCACGGATGCTGCTCGTCGACGCGCTGGACCGTGCCGCTGTGCGCCGCGCCGTCCGCGAGGCCGAGCCCGAGGCCGTCGTCCACCTGATGACCGCCATCCCCGGCGACTTCGACCCGCGACGCCTGGCTGCGGCATTCGAGCTCACCAACCGCCTCCGTACGGAGGGGACCCGCAACCTGCTGGACGCGGCGCAGGAGGTCGGCGTCCGGAAGGTCGTCACCCAGGGCGTGGCCTTCGTCTACGACCCGGAGGGGCCGGGCGTGGCGGACGAGGACGCGCCGTGGTGGCGCC
This sequence comes from Jiangellales bacterium, assembly GCA_035462375.1. Lineage (GTDB taxonomy): Bacteria > Actinomycetota > Actinomycetes > Jiangellales > Jiangellaceae > DASTQL01. The sequence goes on along the minus strand of DATHUJ010000110.1, from coordinate 1,676 downwards.
ACCCGCCGCGGCAGTTCGTGCCCGTGCTCGCGGCGCTCCAGGAGCTGGAGCGGCGTACGACCGGGGCCGGCGGGCTGGTGCTGCGCTTCGGCCACCTCTACGGGCCCGGGACGGCCTACGCGGTCGACGGGTCGTTCGTCCGGCGGGCCCGGACGGGGATGTTGCCGGTAGTGGGCAGGGGCACCGGGATCTTCTCGTTCACCCACACCCACGACGCAGCGACGGCCACGGTCGCGGCCCTCGACAAGGACGTCACCGGCGCCCTCAACGTCGTGGACGACGACCCGGCCCCGGCCTCGGTGTGGATCCCCGAGCTGGCCCGCACGATCGGCGCCCCGGCGCCACGACGGGTGCCCGCGGTGCTCGCCAGGATGGCCGTGGGTTCCTTCGGAGTGGCGTTGATGACCCGGCTGCGCGGCGCCGACAACGCTCGCGCCAGGCTGTCCCTCGACTGGCGCCCGGGGCACCCGTCGTGGCGGGAGGGCTTCGCGGTCGAGCTGGCCGCCGGGTCGGCGCGGGTCACCGGGTGAGCGGTGGCGGGAGGAGGGTGCGTGGACCGGCCGGCTGAGGACTTCGACGAGCACCGGCCGGCGCTGCTCGGCCTGGCGTACCGCCTCCTCGGCAGCATGTGGGACGCCGAGGACGTGGTGCAGGACGCCTACCTACGGTGGAGCCGCGTCGACCGGGAGGAGGTCCGCGACCCGCGGGCGTACCTCGTCACGGTGGTCTCGCGGCTCGCGCTCGACCAGCTGAGGTCCGCCCGGGTGACCCGGGAGGCCTACCCGGGGCCGTGGTTGCCCGAGCCGGTCGAGACCGGCGTCCTCGGGCCGCTCGAGTCGGCCGAGCTCCGCGACACCGTCTCCTACGCCACCCTCCACCTGATGGAGCGGCTCTCGCCGCCGGAGCGGGCGGTCTTCGTGCTGCGCGAGGCTTTCGCCCTCCCCTACGACGACATCGCGGGGATCGTGGGCGCGTCCGCGGCAGCCTGCCGGCAGATGTACCACCGTGCGCGGCAGCGCCTGGGGGAGGGGCGCGAGCGGTTCCGGCCCTCGAGCGAGGAGCACGCCCGACTGCTCCGGCGCTTCCTCGACGCCGCCCGGACGGGTGATCTCGACGCCCTGACCGAGCTGTTGAGCGAGGACGTCACGGTCTGGACCGACGGCGGCGGCAAGGCGCGGGCCGCCCGCCGGCCGGTCCACGGCCGGGCCAAGGCGATCGCCTTCCTCCTCGGTCTGGCGAGCCGGTACCCGATCGACGACGTCCGCGTCATCGAGGTGAACGGCGAGCCGGCGGTCTGGCTGACCATCGGCGGCCAGGGCGAGGTGCTGGCGATCGGCGTGCGAGGCGGTCGCATCGACGCGGTGTTCGCCGTGCTCAACCCGGACAAGCTCGGCCACGCCGGACCCAGCCGCGGATGACCACGTTCACCACCCTGGTCGGGCCATCACGAGGCATCCGAGCCTGGGGGTGACCCGACCAGCCTGGTGAGCGGGCCGCCCAGGTGACCGGCGCCACGTGACGCCGATCACCGTGATGAGGAACACGTGGTCACGATTTGGTCTCGGCGCCGTCGTCCCGCAAGGTTGACCGTGAAGACCCCGTGGTGCGGGGCCGCGGCCAGCGCAGGTCGCAGCCGCCCCCGCCGTCGCGGCCCGGCCTCCCAGGCCGTCCGGCCG
>DATHUJ010000109.1:0-89032 GCA_035462375.1 Jiangellales bacterium | reverse complement strand
GTCGTTGCACAGGACGTCGCCAGGGTTCTCCGGCTGGTTGAAGCCGCACGCCCAGGTGACGTAGAGGACCTCCCACGAGGGCCCGTCGTCCTCCGCGGATCGGGTACCGGTGGTGCGGGCGGGCACGGGGTAGAAGGCGCGTTCCGCGGCGTGGTAGTGGTAAGCGATGCCTCCGCCACCCGTGCAGACTCGTTGGCCATACGCGTTTTCCGTACATGTTTGTGACATTGCATCAGGAGCTAACAGAACTGAAAGCGCCGAGAAGACCACTAAGATGAAGCATATGCGCATGCTCATGATGCTAGCACTTCCGCACCGATTATTCTGAGCTCGCCGCCTGGCTGACGACGTGCCTGATATAGCGTTTGCACACCAGGCGTCTCTGGGTATTCCTTAACAACCTCGCCCTTTGCATCTCGGACCACAGCGGCAGGGACGTCCTCAACCACGTTGAAGACGACCACATCTCCTTCGATCGAGTCTATGGAGACATGCTCAGTGCTGACTGGCGATGAATCGAAGGAGTGACCGCTCGCGAGCACTTCCTCGGCATTGCGATACGCGCGCAGGCAGGAGTCACAACTGTCAGAGAAATACCGGCGCTGCTCAGACAACGCTGCTTCAGATCGAAAGCTATCGAACCTCAGACGAGCATAATTCTCATAGAAGACTTGGATTTCGGCTTCCACGTCGATCGGGTTGGGTTCTGCGGTCGACTCCTCGGAGGTTGGACCTGAGGCACTTATCGGCGTCGCCGGAACATCAGGAAGCGTCGCCGGAACATCCGCGTTCGAGCATCCCCCGAGCAGTACCCCGACCGCCATGATCCCGGCAAGCCAGACAGAACGTGCATGCATGGGCGGAGAAGATACTCAGGTCCCCACGCCGCAACGGAACTGGTTGTCCACAGGTTGGTCGATCGGACACGCAGGCCGACCCTGTCGAGCACGTCTCCGGTCGGTCAGACCCGCCGCAGCACAGCGACCACGCGGCCCAGCACGGTGGCCTCGTCACCGGGTATCGGCTCGAAGGCGGGGTTGTGCGGCAGCAGCCACACGTGGCCGTCGCGGCGCTTGTACGTCTTGACCGTCGCCTCGCCCTCGATCATGGCGGCGACGATCTCGCCGTTCTCGGCCACCGGTTGCTGGCGTACGACGACCCAGTCGCCGTCGCAGATGGCGGCGTCCACCATCGAGTCGCCGACAACCTTGAGCAGGAAGAGGGTCCCCTCGCCCACGACCTGGCGCGGCAGGGGGAACACGTCCTCGACGGCCTCCTCGGCGAGGAGTGGACCGCCGGCGGCGATCCGGCCGACCAAGGGCACGTACGACGCCGCCGGGCGGGCATCTCTGACACCTGTCTCGTCGGTCGCCTGGTCCGTGTCGTGGCTCGAGTCGGCGACGGGGGAGCGGACCTCGAGCGCGCGCGGGCGTCGCGGATCCCGACGGATGAAGCCCTTGGCCTCCAGCACGCGGAGCTGGTGGGCGACGCTCGATGGACTCGACAGCCCTGCAGCCTCGCCGATCTCCCGCATGCTCGGCGGGTAACCACGACGCTCGATGGCATCGCGGATCACGTCGAGGATCCGCTGCTGGCGGGGCGTCAACTCGACGCCACCCGGATCGGGGAAGGTGTGCACCGTGCCACCGGGTGCCTCTGCCACCGGCTGGTCGTCGTCGCGATGCTTGGCCACCGTCCGCCTCCTCCTCGGTGCGACGACGTTGCCGCCGCAGTGATCGTCTAGCGCCCACGGTAGCCCCGACGGACGCACGGATCAAACATCTGTTCGAACGTGTCTCGACTTTGTCGGACCCTCCGTGTAGAACTTCGCACAGGCGTCCTATCGAACGCCTGTACGGCCTGACGTGCCAGCTCGTGCGTCACGAACCGGGAGGTTCCCGATGGTGCTGATGACTCTCCTGCCCGAGGCGCCCTCCTCGACAACGGGGGCGGCCGAGGAGGTGGCTCGGCCGTCGGCACCCGTGCGCCCATCGGGGCACTCCGGCACCCACCGGCCCTCGCGCCCCCGGCGCACGACCGCGCCGTTGCCCCGCGCGGTTGCGTGTACGTCGGCGCGCCCGGCACCCTCGCACCTGCGCCTCACGACCCGTGGGCGTGTCGTCGTCGGCCTCCTGTGGGTCGTGATCCTCGTGGTGGCGGGCGTCGGGGTCGTACGGGGCTGGGAGGCTGCCGAGCCGGTTCGAACGCAGGCCGTGGTCGTGTCTCCGGGCGACACGCTGTGGGGCCTGGCCGTCCAGGCGCGGCCGGGCGCGGACCCTCGCGCGACGATTGCCCAGATCGTGGAGATCAACGGCCTGGGGTCGTGGGCCGACATTCACCCCGGGGACGAGCTGCTCGTCCCTTCCGGGTGATTCGCGCGGCGGTGACGCATCGAGATCCATGCGCGCTGAGAGCCGGGCGGGCCAGCGGTCCACCGGCGGCGACACGCCCAGGGAGCGACGCTCGTCGAACTGGTTGCACACCGGCGAGCGGCGACGTACGGTACCCCTACATCTAGTAGTTACACAGTTGTAAGTCATCCACAGGTTGTGGTCAGGACCTCACAGGTTCTCCCCAGGGGATCCACAGGATCGTCCCCAGGGGACCGGTGAGAACGGTCCAGCGGCCAGACCCACGTGGCCACGGTCGTCGACGAGAGAGGCGGGCGGCGTGCACTGTCCCTTCTGCCGCTACCCGGACAGCCGGGTGGTCGACAGTCGCACGGCTGACGACGGCGCCGCCATCCGACGCCGGCGGCAGTGCCCGAGGTGCGAGCGCCGGTTCTCCACGGTCGAGCAGGTCACCGTCGCGGTTGTGAAGCGCTCGGGGGCGACGGAGCCGTTCAACCGCGACAAGGTCATCAGCGGGGTTCGTAAGGCGTGCCAGGGACGGCCGGTCGGCGAAGACGACCTGGCTCGACTCGCGCAACGAGTCGAGGAGCGCGTCCGCGCGTCGGGCCAGGCAGAGCTGCCGAGCCACGAGGTGGGTCTGGCCATTCTGGGGCCGCTGCGTGAGCTCGACGAAGTGGCCTATCTGAGGTTCGCCAGCGTCTACCGGGGTTTCGAGAGCCTGGCCGACTTCGAGACCGAGATCACGCTCCTGCGCGCTGAACGAGGCGAGACCGCTCCGGAGCCGCGGCCCAGGGTGCCGGAGGCCTGACGCCGTCTCGGCTCGCTCACGACACGTCAGCAGAACAGCAACTACGACGACACCGATCCACTCCGATGGGCTGTCTGGTCCGGCCGGGTGGGGGACAAGGAGAGGTACATGACCGAGACGGTCAGCGGTTCGGGCCGCGAGGCCCCTGATCGCAAGAGCCCCGCCGGGCGGGGCCTGACCATCGAGCGAATCTTCACCACTCCCGGGGTCCACCCCTACGACGAGGTCACCTGGGAGCGGCGCGACGTCGTCCAGACGAACTGGAAGACCGGCGGCACCGTCTTCGAGCAGCGCGGCGTGGAGTTCCCGGACTTCTGGTCGGTCAACGCGTCGACCATCGTGACCAGCAAGTACTTCCGCGGCGCGGTCGGAACCGACCAGCGTGAGTGGAGCTTGCGTCAGCTCGTCGACCGGGTGGTGAAGACCTATCGCGCGGCCGGTGAGGCGCACGGCTACTTCGCGACTCGCGACGACGCAGAGGTCTTCGAGCACGAGCTCACCTGGATGCTCATGCACCAGGTCTTCAGCTTCAACTCGCCGGTGTGGTTCAACGTCGGGACGACGGCCCCGCAGCAGGTCTCGGCCTGCCAGCCTTACGACTCCCTGGTCAGTACGCCACGCGGACTCGTGCCGATCGGGGAGCTCGTCGAGAGCGGCGGTGTGGGCGAGAAGGTGTTCGACGCCCACGGGCTCACCCGGGTGATCGCGGTCAAGGACAACGGCGTCAAGCAGGTCCTGCGTCTCCACCTGGAGTCCGGGCAAGCCCTGGACGTCACTGCCGACCACCTCGTCTGGAGGAGTTCCGGTGGCGGCTCCGGGTCCTTCGTGGAGGCAGGCCACCTGCGCCCGGGTGACCGACTGGAGTGGCATCGCCACGAGTCGTTCGGGGAAGCCGAGATCGACCCACGGGACATCGGGGAGGCAGGCCGCGCTGGTTCCGATGGCAGCGGTGCCCTCACGGTGCCTTCGAAGCTCATGACTGCACCGCTGCCTGTCGTGACGGCGTACCTTCGCAGTCTCTTCCAGTCGAAGGGCTATGTGTCTGCCCGGTCGCCCCTCGTGGGCCTCGACGTGGGCTCCGAGGACCTGATCAGGGGTGTCCAGGCACTACTGACCAGGTACGGGATCTTCGCGCGCGTCGGGTGCAAGCGTGACGAGCGTCCGGGGCGCCAGGGCGGCAGCTGGAGTCTGCGCATCCAGAACCCGGGCGACCGGCGAGCATTCGCAGATCACGTCGGGTTCATCCACCCGGTCAGGGCGGAGGAGCTCGAGCGGAGTCTCGAGCTTCCCGGTCGTGGTGCGCCGCCCGTCAAGCAGCTCCAGATCGCCTCCGTCGAGGTGCGGGGCGATCTCGAGGTCTACGACATCCAGACGGAGTCCGGGGAGTACTTGTCCCAGGGCCTGCGCGTCCACAACTGCTTCATCCTCAGCGTCGACGACACGATGGAGTCGATTCTCAACTGGTACAAGGAAGAGGGGCGGATCTTCAAGGGCGGTTCCGGAGCAGGCCTCAACCTCTCTCGCATCCGCTCGTCCAAGGAGTTGTTGTCGTCCGGGGGCACGGCGTCGGGTCCGGTGTCCTTCATGCGCGGCGCGGACGCCTCCGCCGGGACGATCAAGTCCGGCGGGGCCACCCGCCGGGCCGCCAAGATGGTCGTGCTGGACATCGACCATCCCGACATCGAGGAGTTCGTCGAGACAAAGGCCCGTGAGGAAGACAAGATCCGGGCACTCCGCGACGCCGGCTTCGACATGGATCTCGGTGGCAGGGACATCACCAGCGTCCAGTACCAGAACGCCAACAACTCGGTCCGGGTCAGCGACGAGTTCATGCGCGCGGTCGAGAACGGCACGGAATTCGGGCTCCGTGCGCGCCTCACCGGCGAGGTGCTCGAAGACGTCGACGCCAAGACGCTGTTCCACAAGATCTCCCAGGCCGCGTGGGAGTGCGCCGACCCGGGACTCCAGTACGACGACACCATCAACGACTGGCACACGTCGCCGGAGACCGGTCGGATCACCGCCTCCAACCCATGCTTCCCAGCCGACCAGAGGGTCGTCACCGACCGTGGGCTGGTGCCCATCGGGGAGCTGGTCTCTCGTGCTGCCGCGGGGGAGAAGTTCGAGGTCTACACCAACGACGTCACCGCGGACAGCGACGCGCGAAGCAGGGTGGTCGCAACCCGGCCCGTTCGGTACATGGTCACGGGCACCCACGAGATCCTGCTTCTCCAGTTCTCCGACGGGTCCCGGCTCAGGTGTACGCCCAACCACCGGATGTGGACTCGCAACCGTGGATGGGTGCGTGCCGATGACCTCCAGCCGTCCGACCGGGTCACCCGGTCGTTCGTGCACGCACCGCGGCCGATGGCCGACCAGGCCATGCCCGACCGCGCTCTCGTGGCTGCTCGTAACGTTGTCGGGCGCGAGACGCAGCTCCCCGGGAAGTGGACGACCGAGGTCGCCCACTACCTGGGATGGCTCGTCGGTGAAGGCTGCCTCACCGACGACGCTGCGGTCACCGTGTACGGCGGTGGCCAGGACCTCGAAGAGGTGCTGCCGCAGCACCGGGCGCTCCTGACCGAGGCGGCCGGCTTCGAGCCGACACCGTCCGCGCAGGCGAACGGGACGTACCAGCTGCGAGCCACCCGCGGGCAGTGGCGCGCCCTCATGACCGCGCTCGGAGTCCTCGCCGGCTCGAGCAAGAGCAAGCGTGTGCCACAGGCGGTGTTCGAGGCACCCGAGGATGCCGTGACGGGCTTCCTGCGGGGCCTCTTCGACGCGGACGGGACCGTCATCAACCAGGTCGCCAAGGGGACGCGCTACGTCGGACTCGGTTCACGCTCCGACATTCTCCTCCGCGATGTCCAGGAGCTGCTTGCTTCTCTCGGCATTCACGGGCGGATCTACGAGACCGGAACGAAGGAGAACTCGTTCCGGTACGTCCGTCAGGACGGTACCGAGGTCACGTACGGGTCGGACGGACCGTCGTTCGACCTGCGCATCTCCGGGCGCTCGATCCGCGAGTTCGCGGCACGGATCGGGTTCAGCCTGTCCGCCAAGCAGCAGCGCCTGGACACCTTGCTGGCCGAGCACTCCTTCTACGCGACCGACGAGACCGTCGCTCTGGTGTCCCGTGAATGGGACGGCTGGGAGACGACGTACAACCTCACGGAACCACGCAACCAGAGCTACATCGTCAGCGGCGTGGTGGTAGCCAACTGCTCGGAATACATGCACCTCGACAACTCCAGCTGCAACCTAGCCAGCCTCAACCTGCTGAAGTTCCTGCGCGACGACGACACCTTCGACGCTGACTTGTTCCAGAGGGCCGTCGAGATGGTCATCACCGCGATGGACATCTCGATCAGCTTCGCCGATTTCCCGACGGAGGCGATCGGGGAGACCACACGCGCCTACCGCCAGCTGGGGATCGGCTACGCCAATCTGGGTGCGCTCTTGATGGCCACTGGGCACGGCTACGACTCCGAGGGCGGGCGCGCCCTGGCGGCTGCGATCACGTCGCTCATGACAGGCGCCTCGTACAAGCGCTCGGCGGAGCTCGCTGGCGTCGTCGGTCCGTACGAGGGGTACGCGCGCAACGCGGACCCGCACCAGCGAGTCATGCGCAAGCACGCGGCGGCCATCGACCAGGTCCGAACGCTGGGTGAGATGGACCGGGCAGTCCTCCAGGCTGCGACCCAGGCCTGGCAGACCGCGATCGAGACGGGAGAGAGGCAGGGGTACCGCAATGCTCAGGCCAGTGTGTTGGCCCCTACAGGCTGCCTGACGGGCGACACGCTGGTCACGACCGACCGAGGGCTGGCACGTCTGTCGGAGCTCGGGGACGTGTGGGGCGAGCGCTGGCAGCCGTTGGAGGCACTCGTCTCGACCGACGACGGACCGCAACGGGCGACGCAGTTCTTCGTCAACGGGGAGGAGCCCACTCGGCGGATTGTCACCGAGGCCGGCTACCGGATCCAGGGCACGCTCACCCACCGGGTCAAGGTCGTCGGGAAGGCAGGTCAGTGGGTGTGGAAGCGCCTGGCTGACATCGCTCCGGGAGATCTCGTGCCCATGCAGATGGGAGGCCTGGTCGGCGACCCGCGTCGCGTGCCGCTCCCCGTTCTCGACCAGGCCTACTACGCCGGCGATCGCGACGTCGTGGTCCCGGATTCCGTCGACGCCGACCTCGCCGAGCTCGTCGGGTACTTCATGGGGGACGGGAGCCTGCACGCCAGAGGTGTGCGGTTCCGTGTCGCCGATGCCGACCACGACGTCGTCGAGCGTCTCCGGATCCTGGGCAAGGGGTTGTTCAACCTCGAACCCGTCGTCACCCAGCAGCGGGGGTACCAGGAGGTGACCCTCCAGTCCGTCGATCTGGCTCGTTGGTGGGAGGCGGCCGGCTTCGCGAACGACCTGCGGGGTGTCGATCACGCAGGCAAGGCGTGGACTCCCCGGATCCCCACCGCCATCCGCGAGGCCAACGACGCAGACGTCTACCGCGCGTTCCTTCGAGGGGTCTTCGAGGCGGACGGCACCGTCCTCGAGGGCATTCCAAGCGTCTCGACGTCGTCCGTGCTCTTCGCGGACGATCTCCGCACCTTGCTGCTGACGCTCGGTTTCCCGACGACGACGCGCGAGACGGTCAGTGGCTGGGGCGGACCGGTCTCCCAGGTCCGGATCAGGAACGTTCAGCACGCGTTCCGCTTCGGGATCGAGATCGGCTTCATGGGCGGACGTAAGGGCGCCTTGGTCGCCGCCGACGCGTCTTCACACTCGGGGAAGCGCGACCACGTCCACCTGCCGGACGACGGCCGGGTGGGCGACGTCCTCGGATACCTCTTCGAGATCGTGGCCGACAACGAGGACGGAGGTCCGCAGCCGACATTCGACCTCTCCGTGCCCTCGAACGTCACCTACGTGGCGGCCGGCTTCGTCAGCCACAACACCATCGGCTTCATGATGGACTGCGACACGACGGGCATCGAGCCGGACTTCTCCCTGGTGAAGTTCAAGAAGCTCGTCGGCGGCGGCTCGATGCAGATCGTCAACCAGACGGTGCCGCGTGCGCTGCGCCAGCTCGGTTACCAGGAAGAGCAGATCGAGGCGATCGTCGAGTACATCGCCGAGCACGGCCACGTCGTGGACGCGCCGGGACTGCGGCCAGAGCACTACGAGGTGTTCGACTGCGCGATGGGTACCCGCTCGATCAAGCCGATGGGTCACGTCCGCATGATGGCGGCCGTCCAGCCGTTCCTGTCCGGCGCCATCTCCAAGACGGTCAACCTCCCCGAGGAGGCGACGGTCGAGGACATCGCGGACGTCTACTTCCAGGGTTGGAAGCTCGGGCTCAAGGCGCTGGCCGTCTACCGCGACAACTGCAAGGTCGGCCAGCCGCTGTCCGACGGCAAGGCGAAGAAGGCCGGGGCCTCGGAGTCCTCCGACGCTGAGCCCGGGGTCGTCGTCGAGTACCGCCCGACCCGCAAGCGCCTGCCCAAGAAGCGGCCGAGCCAGACCGTCTCCTTCACCGTGGGCGGCGCCGAGGGGTACATGACCGCCGGCTCCTACCCGGACGACGGGCTCGGCGAGCTCTTCCTCAAGATGAGCAAGCAGGGCTCGACCCTGGCGGGGATGATGGACGCGTTCTCCATCGCGGTGTCCATCGGACTGCAGTACGGCGTCCCGCTGGAGACCTACGTCGCGAAGTTCACCAACATGCGGTTCGAGCCGTCGGGCATGACCGACGACCCGGACGTGCGCTTGGCGGCGAGCGTCGTCGACTACATCTTCCGGCGGCTGGCGCTGGACCACCTGTCCTTCGACTCGCGCTCAGCGCTGGGCATCTACACCGCTGCCGAGCGGGCCCGCCAGCTGGAGACCGGCGTGTACGAGCCGGTGGACGAGGTAGACGTCGAGATGCTGCGGCAATCGGCGCCGGTCGCGGAGGCGACCGGGCAGCAGCACGTCGAGTCCGAGGCGTCGACGCCGACGCCGACGACCGAGCCGCCAGCGGCCAGCCCGCCGTCGAAGCACGACATCGGCGGAGCACACACATCCGCCGAGCTGCTCGAGGCACTGCAGGGGACGAGCACCGACGCGCCGCTGTGCTTCACGTGCGGCACCAAGATGCGACCCGCCGGGTCCTGCTACGTGTGCGAGGGCTGCGGCAGCACGAGCGGCTGCAGCTGACACCAGGCCCCCGCCCCGGTCCCCGCAGAGGGGACCGGGGCGGTGCCCTGTCCGGATGCTCCCGGAGAGGGGTCCGGATGCCCCGGAGAGGGAGAGACCGTCGGCTCAGCGACCAGTGACCCAGCGACCAGCGACCAGCGCTCACGCCGCGAGCGGGAGCAGCGGCGTCCTGCCCTCCACCAGCCCGTCGACGAGCCGGACGCTGGCGCCCGGTCCGGCCAGCAGCCGACGCACCGCGTCGTTCTCCGGGCGCGCCGTCCAGACCAGCGCGGTGATCCCCGCGGCCGACGCAGCTTCGCGCGCGGCTGCCACGAGGGCACGCCCGACACCGCGGCCGTGACAGCTGTCCACGACCTCGACCGCCACCTCCGCCTCGGTGGCCTCGTCGCTGGTGCGCACGATCCGGGCGATGCCGACGGCCCCACCGCCGATCTCCGCCACCCAGGCGAAGTGTCGTGCGTGCCCGACGTCCGTGAGCAGGCGGACCATCGAGGCCGTGAGCCGAGGCGTCCCGACGAGGTACCGCAGGCGGCGGGAGCGCTCGGACATGCCGTCGAAGACCTGAGCCAGAGGACCGGTCTCTCCCGGCCCCAGCTCCCTGATCGTCAGCTCCGCGCCGGACCGGCTCACCGACCGCAGGGCCGGACGCGGCGGGGCAAGTGTGCTCATCGGTGGCTCCTTCGTCGCCTTGATGAGCCACACCGTGCGCGCGTCCACCTTCGCCGCACTGTCATGCCGCTGTCGCGCGCGCACAATCTACGTGAGCGAGTGAGCGCTGCACTGGCACGATTCCCGGGAGTCGTCGTCCGGCGGAGGTGAGGCATGCGTTTCGGGGTCCTGGGCCCGATCGTCGTCTGGGACGACCACGGGACCAGCCACGCACCGAGGGGTCCTCGACAGCGTGCCCTCCTCGGTGCCCTGCTGGCGACCGGTGGCGACGTCGTCGCCGTCGAGCGGCTCGTGGACCTGCTCTGGGGCGACGCACCTCCGGGCAACCCCACCGCGGCGTTGCAGAGCCAGGTGCACCGGTTGCGTCAGAGCCTCGCCGTCTCCGCGGACGACACCTGGCGGCTGGTGACCCGACCGCCCGGCTACGCCCTGGTCGTGCCAGCGTCTGAGGTGGACGCCGGACGCTTCCTGGCACTCACCGCCGAAGCGCAGCGGTGCCTCCCCGGCGACCCGATGCGCTCCGCCGAGTTGCTGGACGACGCTCTCGGCCTGTGGCGTGGGCCGGCGTACGCAGGGGCGGAGGAGACCGAGCCGGTCCAGCTCGAGGCCATCCGCCTCGACGAGGCGCGGCTGCTCTCCGAGGAGCTGCGCGGCGAAGCGCTCGTATCGGCCGGACGTGCATCGGAGGCCGTGCCGCTGCTCGAGGCCTTCGTCGCCCGGAACCCGCTGCGTGAACAGGCGAGGGTGAGCCTGCTGCGCGGCCTGTACGCCCTCGGGCGCCACGCCGACGCCCTCGCCGGCTACCAGGCGTACCGCAGGCAGTTGGCTGACGAGCTCGGCCTCGAGCCGGGTGCTGCGATGCGAGCCCTGGAAGAGGAGATCCTGAGGCACCAGGTGCCCACACCATCGGGCGATCGAGGGTCACGGCCAGGACCGATCCGACCGCCGTCCCGGCCGCCGTCCGGCCCGCCATCCGGTCCCGGACTCGGCGCCGTCCACGTGCGCTACGTCGACGGCCCCCAGGGGGTCCCCGTGGCGTACGCAACGGCCGGGCAGGGACCGGTCCTCGTGTCCCTGCCAGGCTGGATCTCGAGCATCGACGTCGTCTCCTCCGGTCGCGATCCCCGGTCCTCGATCCTGCATCGGCTGACCGCCGACTACACCGTCGTGATCTACGACCGCGCCGGCACCGGGCTGAGCCGGGGCCCGGTGTCCGACCACGGCGTCGCCGCCAGCGCCGACGAGCTGGCAGCGGTGGTCGAGCAGCTGTCCCACCCGGTGTCCCTCCTGGCCATGTCCCAGGCCGGTCCGGTGGCCATGGCGCTCGCTGCCGAGCGGCCGGAGCTGGTCGACCGCGTGGTTCTCTTCGGCACCTACGCCGACGGCCCGTCGACCTTCACCAACGAGCCGGTCCGCGTGTCCCTCGTGTCGCTCATCCGCGCGCACTGGGGGATGGCGTCGAACCTGATGGCCGGGCTCTTCCGTCCCGAGATGTCGTCGGAGGCCACCAGACACCTGGGGCGCGTGCTCCGGGACAGCGCCGATGCGGAGGCGGCCGCCGACTACCTCCAAGCCGTGTACCAGGCCACGGTCACCGACCTCCTGCCCCGAGTGCGGGCACCGGCGCTCGTGCTGCACTACCGGGACGACCGGGTCATCCCCTACGTCGGCGGTCGGCAGCTGGCCGCGGGACTCCCCGACGCGCGCTTCATCGCGCTGGACGGGGGGTACCACCTGCCCGACGCCCACGACCTGGACCGGATCGCGGGCGACATCCGCACCTTCCTGTCCGGGCGCTGACCGGAGCGGGTCAGAACGATCTGACGTCGCCCGGGGCGCGGGCCTCGACCGGCATCCCCCGAAGACGCAGCCAGGTGTCCGGCGAGGGGTCCCGCCCGAGAAAGTCACGGACCAGGTCGTCGGCATCTCGGGACCCCCCCGGCTCGAGCACCGCACGGCGGTATGCCGCACCCACCTCCGCCGACCGGATGCCCGACTCCACGAAGCGGCCGAAGAGGTCGTCGCCGATGACGGAGGCCCACAGGTAGCCGTAGTAGCCGGCGTCGTAGCCGCCGATGATGTGAGCGAAACCGGCCAGGAAGCAGGTGGCCTCCGGATACGGAAGGCCCGTGACCTCGTGAGCTGCCCGCATCGCGTCGTCCAGGTCGACGGCGTCGGGCGACGTGTGCAGGCTCAGGTCGAGGCGCCCGAGGAAGGCCTGGCGTGCCGTCGACCACCCGATGCCCACGTAGCGTGCCGCGACCAGCTGCTCGGCGAGGTCGGCCGGCAGGGCTTCCCCGGTCCGGTGGTGGCGGGCGAAGCCGGCCAGGACCTCCGGGCTCCAGGCCCAGTTCTCCATGATCTGGCTCGGCGCCTCCACGAAGTCCCACTCGGTCGAGGCGCCGCTGAAGCGGGCGTGCTCGGTGCGCCCGAGGCTCATGTGCAGCACGTGCCCGAACTCGTGGAACAGCGTGACGAGCTCCCGGTGTCGCAGCAGGCTCGGCCGGTCGCCGGACGGTGCGGTCACGTTGGCCACCATGGCGCTGACCGGCGGCTCGTAGGTGCCGTCTGCCCGACGGCGGCCCGGGACGAGCGGCCACGCGGCCGCGTGGCCGTACTTGCCCTCGCGAGGGAAGAGGTCGAGGTAGAAGCTTCCGAGCAGCTCGTCGGACCGGGCGTCGCGCACCTGGTACAGCCGTACGGACGGGTGCCAAGCACCGGCGTCCGGCACCTCGACATAGCGGAGCGCCAGCACCTCGGCGGTGACCTCGAACATGCCGGCAAGCGCTGCATCGAGGGGGAGGTGCTCCGCGATCCGGTCCTGGTCCACGCCGTAGCGCTCGCGCTGGAGAGCGGCGTCGGCGTACGGCACGTCCCACACCTGCAGGTTGCTGACACCCGCGATCCGGCGCAGTTCCGCGTGCTCGCTCCGCGCGGTGTCCTGGATCGAGGGCAGCAGCCGGTCGTAGAGGGCCCCCACCCGGTCGGGCGTGCCGGCCATCCTCACCTCGATGGCGTAGTGGGCCCAGGTGGGGTAGCCGAGGTCCGCGGCCACCCGCCGCCGCAGGCGCAAGGCCTCCTCGAGAAGCGGTCGGTTCACCTCGACCGCGCGGCTCCAGTGCTTGCGCAGCAGCGCCTCGCGCAAGGCGCGGTCATGCGCCTGCTCGAGGAACGGCTGCATCTCCGGGTAGTCGAGACTGACCCGGTACGTCCCCTCCGTGCCGCCCGGCCGCAGGCGGGCGACGTAGTCGTCGCTCAGCCCGGCCAGCTGCTCGCGGGTGAGATCCAGGCCGTCTTCCCAGCGGGCCAGGTTCCGCTGGAACTCGACCCCGATCTCGACCAACCGGTCCTGGGCCGCCGCGACCTCGTCCCGCGCCACGTCGGGCAGCCCACGCCCGGCTCGGCGCAGGTCCCGCAGCCAGTGGTCGAGGAACCGCCGGCGCTCCCCCGTCAAGGCGCTCGCCTCGTCGGTGCGGGCGAACGCCTCGATGGCGTCGGCCAGCTCCTCTCGGAACGGGAGGCCCACCTCCCACTTACCGAGGACCGCTTCGGCCTGCTGGCCGGCCTCTCGGACGCCCGCATCCGCGGCCACGTGCGCGAGGAAGCCCGTCCGGCCGGCGGTGACGGCCACGTCGGCGACCGCCGCGTCGAGGGCTCCCAGGGTGGCCCCGTACGTCGGTGCGCGCATCGCGTCCGCGATGCCGGTCAGGGTGTGCTCGGCCTGCTTGAGCGCCAGCTCCACCTCGGCGGTCAGGGACTCGGCGGTGATGGCTGCATAATCGTACATTCCGGGCACCCTAGTCCTGTGTCGACCGAGTCGGGCGCGTGCCACGGCGTCTGTGGACGGATGACGGCTCGGCCCGGTGCAGGTCGGCCTCGAGCACGGCCTCGCAGATCCGGCCGAGCTGGCGCACCTGGGCCGCGGTGAGTGGGTCGAAGAGCGCCTGCCGGACCGCCTCGACGTGGCCGGGTGCGGCCTCGGCCAGGACCTCGTACCCGGTGTCCGTCAGCACTGCGACGCTGCCCCGACGGTCATCCGGCGACGGTTCGCGGTGGACCCACCCGAGCTCCTCCAGGCGCGACACGGCATGGGAGACCCGGCTCTGCGAAGAGTGCGTCACTGCGGCGAGCTCGCTCATCCGCAACGACCGTCCGGGTGCTTCGGAGAGCATGGCCAGCAGCATGTAATAGGCGTGCGGCATTCCGGCGTCGCGCTGGAGCTGCCGGTCCAGTGCCTCGTCGACCAGCTGCACCGTGGCGAGGTAGGCGCGCCAGATCGCCTGCTCGTCGTCGTCGAGCCAGCGCGGACCGGGATGCGTCACGGCCGCGCATCCTACCGCTTGCTTGAAGACTCAAAGAGATATGGTAGAATTGTTGAGTGTTCAACTATGTGAGGAGCGCGGAGATGCCCGTCCCGACCGCCGCAGAGGCTCCCTCCGGCGGGCCGATGCCGGTGCTCTACCTCTCGCACGGAGCCCCGCCACTGGCCGACGACACCCTCTGGACCAGCCAGCTCGCACACTGGGCGGCCGAGATCCCGCGACCGGAGGCGGTGCTGGTCGTCAGCGCCCACTGGGAGGAGGCACCGCTGGCCGTCGGCGCCACCACCACTGTGCCCCTCTTCTACGACTTCTGGGGCTTCGCTCCCCGCTACTACCAGGTCACCTATCCCGCACCGGGGGCACCCGCCCTGGCCGCGGATGTCCGGAAGCTGCTCGCGTCACCGCGTCACCCGGTGCAGGGCGTGCCCGACCGCGGCCTGGACCACGGTGCTTACGTCCCGCTCGTGGAGATGTTCCCCGAGGCCGACGTCCCCGTGCTCCAGATCTCGATGCCCAGCCTCGACCCGCAGGAGCTGTACGGGATCGGCCGTCGCTTGGCGCCGCTGCGCGACCAGGGGGTCCTGGTCGTCGGCTCCGGCTTCACGACGCACAACCTGTCCGGCCTCGACATGCACCGGGACCCGGGGCACCCGCCGCCGGGGTGGTCCGCCGACTTCGACGCGTGGGCCCTGGAGGCGGTGGCAGGCGGTGACGTCGACGCGCTGCTGGACTTCGAGCACGCGGCTCCGGCCGCCCGGCTGGCCCACCCACGTACGGAGCACTTCGCGCCGCTCTTCGTCGCGCTCGGCGCGAGCGCCGGGGGCGGCGACCAGCAGCGCTCGGTGATCGACGGTTTCTGGTACGGGCTGTCCAAGCGGTCCTTCCAGTTCGGCTGACCCTCCGCAGAGCACCTGGATGTGCCGTGTGCCACGGTGTGGCATGGACGGCCCGTCAGGTGGGAGGGGAGGGCGCGGTGACCGAGATCCTGCTCCTCCTCCTCGCCGTACTGCTGATCGCTGCCAACGCTCTCTTCGTCGCTGCCGAGTTCTCCCTGGTCACCGTCGACAGGTCGCTGGTCCGCGGCAAGGTGGCGGCCGGGGAGACCGGCGCCGCGGGAGTGGACAGGGCCCTGTCGACCCTGTCGACCCAGCTGTCCGGCGCGCAGCTGGGCATCACGATCACCTCGCTGTTGGTGGGCTACCTGGCCGAACCCGCGGTGGCGAGGCTGCTCGAGCCCGCGGTGGGTGCCGCCGTAGGGGAAGCGGCAGCCCTGCCCGTGGCCGTCGTGCTGGCCCTGGTGCTGGCCTCCGGGGCACAGATGGTGGTCGGTGAGCTGTTCCCCAAGAACTACGCGATCGCCCGGCCTTACCCGACCGCCGTGGTGGTCAGCCCGTTCCAGCGCGCCTTCACCGTCGCTGCCGGCCCGCTGATCCGCCTGTTGAACGGGGCCGCGAACCGGGTGCTCCGCCGGATGGGGGTGGAGCCCCAGGAGGAGCTCGCCGCCGGCCGCCCCGCGCACGAGCTGGTGGCGCTGGTCCGCCGCTCGGCCGACCTGGGATCGGTCGATGCCCCAACGGCGCGGCTGATGCAGCGTGCGGTGGGCTTCACCCAGCACAACGCTGCGGACGTCATGACCCCACGGGTGCGCATGGTCGTGGTCCGCCCCTCGGCCTCCGTCACCGACCTGCTCCGGCTGGCCCGCAAGACGGGTTTCTCCCGGTTCCCCGTCATGGAGCGGGGGGCCGACGAGGTGGTGGGAGTCGTCCACGTCAAGTCGGCCCTGGCCGTCCCTCGCGACCGACGTGACCGCACCCGCGTCCTGTCCGTCGCGACTCCGCCCCTGTACGTCCCGGAGGCGATCGACCTTGACCGGTTGCTCGCCGAGCTGCGCAGGGGCGTCGACCGGGTGGCGCTGGTCGTCGACGAGTACGGGGGCATCGCCGGCGTGGTGACCATGGAGGACCTCGTCGAGGAGCTGGTCGGTGAGGTCCACGACGAGCACGACCGGTCCCGGCACGTGCCGGCCCGCCGGCTGTCCGACGGGACCTGGAGCGTCTCCGGTCTGATCCGGCCGGACGAGCTGCTCGACGCCGTCGGGGTCGACGTGCCCGAGTCAGACGAGTACGACACCGTCGCGGGGTTCCTCGCGGACCGGCTCGACGTGGTACCCGAGGTCGGTGACGAAGTCGTCCACGGCGGGTGGCGCTTCGTCGTGCGGCGCCGGGACGGGTTGCGGGTCGACCGGATCCTGCTCGCGCCGGTGGACGAGGACGCCGCCAGGGACGGCCGCCCGGCGGCCGAATCCGAGGAGGCGACTCGATGAGCGACTCCGCGGCGGTGGTCCTGGCGGTCCTCCTGCTCGCCGGCAACGCCTTCTTCGTCGGAGCGGAGTTCGCGCTCGTGTCCGCGCGGCGCTCGGCCATCGAGCCGCTCGCCGAGGCCGGCAACCGGCGGGCCCGGGTGACGCTCCGCGCCATGGAGCAGGTCTCGCTGATGATGGCCGGCTCGCAGCTGGGCATCACGGTCTGCTCTCTGGGGCTCGGCGCGGTCGCCGAGCCGGCGGTAGCACGGCAGCTGGAGCGGGTCCTCGAGCTGGTCGGGCTGCCCTCGTGGCTGCTGCACCCGCTGGCGTTCGCGATCGCGCTCACCATCGTGGTCGCCCTCCACATGGTGCTCGGCGAGATGGTGCCCAAGAACCTGGCCATCGCCGGTCCGGAACGATCGGCCCTGCTCTTCGGCCCCCCTTTGGCGGCGGTCGTCCGGCTGCTGCGCCCGGTCATCGTGGCGCTCAACGCCATGGCCAACCTCCTGGTACGGGTCGCCGGCGCCGAGCCCCGGGACGAGGTGGCCTCCACGTTCACGTCGGACGAGGTGCAGGGACTCATCGCCGAGTCCGAGCGCGAGGGCCTACTCGACCGCCAGGACGCCCGGCTCATGCGCCGGGCGGTCCGCTTCACCGACCAGGACGTCGCCGACGTGCTGGTCCCACGGGACCGCCTGCGTACCCTGCCCGCGGGGCACACGGTCGGGCAGCTCGAACAGACCGTGATCGAGACCGGCTACTCCCGCTTCCCGGTCCAGGACGAGGGCGGGTCCCTGCTCGGCTACGTCCACGCCAAGGACCTCCTCCAGCTCGGCGACGAACCGCTGGAGGCGGTCTACCCCCGCCAGCAGGTACGGCCGCTGCCCGCCGTCGAGTCGGACGCCTCGCTCGACCAGGTGGTACAGGAGCTGCAGGAGGCCGGAGCCCACCTGGCCGCCGTGGTCGACGGCGACGGCGAGGTCGCCGGGGTCGTCATGCTCGAGGACGCCCTCGAGGCCTTGGTGGGGGCGGTCCGCGACCGCACGCACTCCGGGCGACGCTGACGCCGCGAGGTGACGGGGCAGAGGCTGCACGGCGGTCACCCGCGGCGGAGTAATCCGTTCGGGGGATGGCGCCGGGTCCCTTGGTGCGGTTGGCTGCGGGCAGTCATGGACGACCTGGGGGAAGCCGTGTTCGGTCGGGTGCGGTTGCTCGTGATCGCCTTGCTGGCGGGTGTGCTGGTGGTCGGGGCGTTGGTCGTGCCGGCGCCGCGGGCGGTGTCGCAGTTGCAGGGGATGCCGCCGGGGTTCGTGGACGAGCTGGTGGTGGGGGGGTTGCCGTTCCCGACGGCATTCGCGTTCCTGCCGGATGACCGGATGCTGATCGCGTTGAAGTCCGGCATCGTGCGCGTGGTGAAGAACGGGTCGGTGCAGTCGACCCCGTTCATCGACATCCGGGCCCGGGTGCATGACAACCATGACCGTGGCCTGTTGGGGTTGGCGGTGCACCCGGAGTTCCCGGAGCAGCCGTACGTGTACTTGTTGTACACGTACGACCCGCCGGGGGTGGCGCCGGATCAGGGGAGTCCGGTCGCGGGGCGGGTGGCGCAGCTGTTACGGGTGCGGGCGGATGCGGGGGCCAACTTCGAGCGGGCGGTGGCCGGGTCGGAGACGGTGCTGTTGGGGCAGAACAGCACGCGGGCGAACATCGGGAACGAGAACGACGGGCGGAACACGTCGGCGGCGTCGTGCATGTCGCCGAAGAACATGTCGGGGACGCCGGTGCAGGACTGCATCCCCAGTGATGAGAACTCGCACACGATCGGCACGGTGGTCTTCGGCCCGGACGGGTCGTTGTACGTGTCCAGTGGGGACGCGTCGAACTACGGCGGGGTGGATCCGCGGGCGATGCGGGCGCAGCATCTGGACTCGTTGGCGGGCAAGGTGTTGCGGATCGACCCGATGACCGGGGCGGGGTTGGCGGACAACCCGTTCTTCCAGCCGGGCAGTCCGAACAGCAACCGGTCGAAGGTGTTCTCGTTGGGGTTGCGTAACCCGTTCCGGATGGCGGTGCACCCGCAGACCGGGGAGGCGTGGATCGGGGACGTGGGGTGGAGCACCTGGGAGGAGGTCAACACGGGGAAGGGGGCGAACTTCGGCTGGCCGTGCTACGAGGGCGGGGTGGTCTCGGGTGGGGGTAGTGAGGGGTCGAACACGACGAACCGGCAGATGGGCTCCTACCGGGACAACGCGGCCACGTCGTCGTGGTGCTCGTCGGTGTACCAGGGCAAGAATCCGTTCGCCCCGAGCCAGGCGCACCCGCCGGCGACGCCGCCGGTGTGGGCGTATGACCACTCCGGGGGTGGGGCGTCGGCGAACGCGGGGGCGTTCTATCTGGGGTCGACGTACCCGGAGCAGTACCGGAACCGGTTGTTCGTGGCGGACTACAACCGGCGGTGGGTGAAGGCGCTGCTGCCGACCTCGGGGGGCGGGCTGGCAGGGCAGAGCATGGGCGTGGACGGCGGGTTGGGCCCGGTGCAGGTGCAGTCCGGGCCGGACACCAACATCTACTGGCTGCGGTACGGGTCCAGCGGTGGTGAGGTGCGGCGGATCCGGTACACCGGTGCGGGCAACACCCCGCCGGTGCCGTTGATCGACGCGGCGCCGACGATCGGGACGGCGCCGTTGACGGTGGCCTTCGACGGCGGTCGCTCGTATGACCCGGACGCGCAGGAGCTGGACTTCTCCTGGGAGTTCGGGGACGGGGCGACCAGCACGCAGAAGGCGCCCACGCACACCTACACCGAGCTGGGGGTGTACGACGCGACGTTGACGGTGACCGAGCGGACCGCGCCGCGGGCGTCGCAGTCGACCAGTGTGCGGATCACGGTGGGACACAACCCGCCGCTGGCGCAGATCGTGTCCCCGGCGGACGGGTCGACCTACCGGGTGGGGGATGTGATCACGTTCTCCGGTCGGGGGACCCGCGGTGGTGAGCCGTTGCCGGCGGGGGCGTTGTCGTGGGAGCTGCGGCACGGGCACAACGAGCACTTCCACTACTCGAGCCTGCCCTCGACCGCGGATCCGGGCGACCCGACGCTGAGTGTGGGCAGCTTCACGGTGGACGACCACGGGGACAACACCTGGTACGAGCTGTGCCTGACCGCCACCGTCGACGAGGCGCTGACCGATGTGCAGTGCGTGGAGCTGCGACCGGAGAAGACGGCGTACACGGTGCTGACCGAGCCGGCGGGGTTGACGATCAACTACGAGGACGAGGGGACCGTGCTGGTCGGCCCGGCGATCATCGAGCCGGTGATCGGGTCGCAGCAGACGTTGACCGCGCCGCAGATCCAACGCGGGCACACCTTCGTGCGCTGGGACGACGGGTCGACCCAACGGTCCCGGACCTTCGTCACCGGGCAGACGCCGACCACGTTGACCGCGGTGTATGAGAACCGGCCGCCGACGGTGCAGATCGAGGCATTGAGCTCGCTGAGCGGGCCGACGCCGTTGACCGTGTCGGCGCGGGCGGTCGGGTCGGACCCGGAGGGTGACCCGCTGGAGTACGCCTGGGCCGACGGCAAGGGCGGCACCAGCCAGGGGGCGACCACCCAGGTCACCTACACCACACCGGGCACCTACCAGTTGTCCGTGGTCGCGCACGACGCTCACGGCGGGTCGGGCACCGCCTCGGTCACCGTCACCGTCACCGATCCGGGTACCGGTGGTGGGTTGCCGGCGCCGTGGTCGTCGGCGGCGGTGGGTGCGGTGACGGTGGCGGGGTCGTCGTCGTTCGCGGACGGGGTGTTCTCCTCGTCGGTGGCGGGGGCGGACATCTGGGGGACGGCGGACCAGTTCCGGTTCGTGTCGCAGCCGTGGACCGGTGACGGTGAGCTGGTGGCGCGGGTGCGCTCGTTGGGCAACACCGATCCGTGGGCGAAGGCCGGGGTGATGGTGCGGGAGTCGGCGGCGGACAACGCCCGGCACGTGTCGGTGTTCGTGACGCCGGGCAACGGGGTGGCCTTCCAGCGGCGGACGACGGCGGGGGACCGGTCGTGGCACACGGCGGGCAGTGCGTCGGTGGCGCCGCGGTGGGTGCGGCTGGTGCGGTCGGGGTCGCTGCTGACCGGCTACGAGTCCGCCGACGGGGTGGTCTGGACCCGGGTGGGGGAGCAGTCCCTGTCCGGGTTGGCCGCCACCGTGCAGGTGGGGCTGGCGGTGACCTCGCACAACACCGGGGCGGCGACCACGGCCACCTTCAGCGACGTCGCCCTCGGCCCCCCGCGCGGCGGCTGAACGCCCGATGGGCTCCCGGCACGCGGGGCGGGAGCCCCTTGACGCACGCGTCAGTCGTCCGGTCCCGGTCGGCGCCGCAGCGCCTTGGTCCTCCCGCGAGCCTGCTTGGCCTCGGCCCGTCGCCGGCGGGCGGCGCGTGACGGTACCGTCGCCCGCCGCGGCGGCCTCGGCGGGCTCAGGGCGGCCTCCAGCAGCGCCGACATCCGGATCAGGGCCGCCTCGCGGTTGCGTAGCTGCGACCGGTGCTCGGAGGCGGTGACCACCAGGCGCCCGTCGACCAACCGTGGGGCCAGCCGCCCCAGGACCCGCTCGCGCAGTCCGGGACGTGCGCGGAGCGCCGGGCTCGCGGCGACGTCCCAAGCCAGCTCGACCCGGGAGTCGGACGTGTTGACCGACTGCCCACCCGGGCCCCCGGCACGGGAGAACCGCCAGGCGAGCTCGGCATCCGGCACGACCAGACCGCGCACGCGGAGGAACCCGGGCACTCCGTCAGTCTGCCGGAGCGAGCCCCGAGGGACGAGCCGGGACGGACGAGCGGGCCAGGCGTCAGGCGGTCCCGCCTCACGCCCGGCCCGCGTCGGAACCGGGGTGGCGCCTACCCCTCCCGCGGCACCTCGCCGCGCCACGCGCCGGTCTCGACACCCCGAGCCTCGATGAACTCCTTGAAGTTCTTCATGTCCCGCTCCGCCGCCCGCGAGACGAAGCCGAGCTTGTCGCCGACGTTCTCGGCGAGCCCCTCGGGTTCCATGTCGAGCTGCAGCATGACGCGGGTGGTCTCCTGGTCGATCTTGTGGAATGTCACCACGCCGGCATGGCTGGTGCCGTCCACGGACCGCCAGGCCACCCGCTCCTCGGGGTGCTGCTCGGTGACCTCGGTGTCGAACTGCCGCTCGACCCCGGCGATCTTCACCACCCAGTGCAGCGTGCGGTCCCCCAGCTGGGTCACCGACTCCACGTCCTCCATGAATCGAGGGAATTCCTCGAACTGGGTCCACTGGTTGTAGACCGTGGGCAACGGGACATTGACGTCGATGCTCTTCTCGGCCGTAGCCATGGAACGGGTCCTGCCCTTCGTCGGGTTCGGTACCCGGGTCCCCTACCCCAGGGGCCTCCGGACAAACCGGACGCAGCTAGCGTGCCGGAGTGCGAGCCCTCGTGTACGACGCCTTCGGCGCGACTCCCGAGGTCCGCGAGGTCCCGGATCCGGTCCCACCCCCCGACGGCGTGGTCGTCCGCGTCGAGGCGACCGGGCTGTGCCGCAGCGACTGGCACGCCTGGGCCGGCCACGACCCCGGCATCCGGCTGCCCCACGTGCCGGGGCACGAGCTGGCTGGGACGGTGCAAGCCGTCGGTGAGCGGGTCCGGAGCTGGCGTCCGGGCGATCGAGTCACGGCGCCGTTCGTGTGCGGCTGCGGCAGCTGCGCGCAGTGCAGGGCGGGCGACCAGCAGGTCTGCCCGCACCAGACGCAACCGGGCTTCACCCACTGGGGCTCCTTCGCGGAGCTCGTGGCGCTCGAGGCGGCCGAGGTCAACCTCGTCGGCCTCCCCGTCGACCTGACCGCCGAGGCCGCCGCGGGCCTGGGCTGCCGGGTCGCGACCGCGTTCAGGGCGGTGCTCGACCAGGGCCGGGCCCGGCCGGGGGAGTGGGTCGCCGTGCACGGGTGCGGAGGGGTCGGCCTGTCCGCGGTGATGGTCGCCGTCGCTGCCGGCGCCCGGGTCGTCGCCGTGGACGTCGACGTCGCGGCCCTCGACCTGGCGACCCGCCTCGGTGCCGAGACCGTCGTCGACGCGTCCACCCCCCCGCGTACTGCGGAGGTCGTGCGAGCCGTCACCGGGGGAGGCGCGCACCTGTCTCTGGACGCGCTGGGCAGTCCGGTCACGGCAGCGGCGTCGGTCGCGGGACTCCGACCGCGGGGCCGACACGTCCAGGTGGGGCTCCTGCCGGAGGGGGACGGCCCGACCCCCGTGCCGATGCACCTCGTCGTGGCGCGCGAGCTCGAGCTGCTCGGCAGCCACGGCATGCCCGCCCACGACTACCCGCGCCTGCTCGGGCTGGTGGGCGCCGGCCGGCTCCGGCCGGAGCTGCTGGTGACGCGCCGTCTGGGGCTCGAGGAGGCGGGGCCCGCGCTCGCCTCCCTCGCCGCCCCGGGCCGTCGCACCGCAGGGATCACGGTCGTGGACCCCCGGCGGTGACCTGGACCCACGCTGGTTACCCTCGGGAGGTGACGCGAGGAGCCCTGCTGCGGTACCGGGTGATGGCTTACGCCACCGGTGTCCTGCTCGTCGCGCTGGTTCTCGTGGCCATGCCGGTCAAGTACGTCGACGCCCTCGGGGGCGACCCGCACCTGGTCGAGGTGATCGGACCGATCCACGGGTGGCTCTACTTCGGCTACCTCATCACCGCGTTCTGGCTCGCGGTCAAGGCGCGTTGGGGGCTGTGGTTCACGGTGGGGGTGCTGCTGGCGGGCACGATCCCCTTCGCCTCCTTCGTCGCCGAGCGGGCGGTCGTCCACCGGGTCGAGCCCGTGCTCGACGAGCTCCACCGGGCGGACGTCAGGAGCTCATGACCTCCTCGGCCGCCTCCTGTCCGGAGCGTCCGTGGCGCTCGCGCCGTTCCCGTAGGGCTGCCCGGACGAAGGCGCCCCAGAAGACCAGGGCGGCGACGGCGAAGACCCACCACTGGGCCGCGTACGAGAGGTTCTGCCAGATCCCAGCACCGGTCCGCGCCACGACCTGGTCCAGCGGGACGGGCCGGGGCGGCACACCCAGGCCAGGGTCCTCCTCGGCCAGCAGGACCCACCCGTCGAGGAGGTCGTCGGGAGCCCCCGCGGCAGCCGCGGCCTCGGCCGAGACGACGGGCACCTCCCGATCGGTGAGCGCTCGGCCCAGGGTCACGGCTGCGGTAGCGGGTTCGTCCGCGCGCAGCACGCCGGTGACGGTCACCGGTGCCGGCGGCAGTGCGCCGGCCGCCGGGTCGTCGGGCCCGTCGACCCAGCCCCGGAGGACCAGGACCGTCCCCCCTTCATCGAGGTCCATCGGCGTCAGGACGTAGGACCCCGCGACCCCGTCCAGCAGGCGACCGGGAACGAGGAACGGCTCGCCGGGCGCGTAGCGCCCGGTCGCCGTGACGTTGCGGTCCACAGCGTCACCGGGGAGCCGTTGCCCCGGCTCGACCAGCTGAGTGACCGGTACCGCCTCCCGCGCCCGCAGGTCGCGCTCCCGGCGCTGCTCCTCGTACGAGGACAGCTGCCATGACCCGAGCCAGGTGAAGGCCACCACCACGACGACCACGAGCGTGTGGAGCACGATCCACCGCGGCGTGAGGAAGAAGCGGTACACCGGACGAGGCTAGATCATGCGGCGGTCATGCACGACCGACCAGATCGGCGACGATGACGGCGGACATCGCCACCAGGGGCAGGCCACCGCCCGGGTGCGAGGAGCCGCCGACGAGGAGGAGGCCGGGTACCGGTGACCGGTTCGCCGGTCGCAGGAACGCCGCGCGGGCCCCGTTCGACGACGTCCCGTAGATTGCACCACCCGGAGCCCTGGTCTGCCGCTGGAGGTCGTACGGCGAACGCGCCTCCCGCCAGACCAGCCGGTCGCGGACGTCGAGCCCACGCGCCGCCATGACGGCGAGCACCCGGTCCGCGTAGGACTCGACCAGCCCGGGGGCCGTCCAGTCGACCGTGCCGGGAGCGTGGTCGGTGCCGTGCCGCGGGGCGTTGACGAGGACGAACCATGCCTCGGTGTCGTCCGAGGGTCGCAGGGCTGGGTCGTCCGGGGCCGAGACGTAGACGGTGGGGTCCGGCACCGGTCGGGCCGGGTGGCCGAAGACGGAGTCGAACTCGTCGTCGTAGTCCTGGGGGAAGAGCACGGTGTGGTGCCGGAGCCCGGGGGTCCGCCCGCGGAGGGCGAGCAGGAGGACGAAGCCCGAGAGCGACGGTGTCGCGCGCTCGATCCGGCCCAGGGCGCGCCGAGCCGCCGGACCGGGGACCAGGTCGCGGTAGAGGTGGCTCGCGTCGGCATTCGCCACGACGACGTCCGCCGCGACCGACTCGCCGTCGGCGAGTCGGACCCCGGCGGCACGGTTGCCCTCGATGAGCACCTCCGTCACGTCGGCCCCGGTCCGGACGTGGACCCCCCGGGCCTGCGCCCTCCCCAGAACGGCCTCGGCCAGCCGGCGCAGGCCGCCTGGCACGTACCAGGCGCCGAAGGTCTGCTCGACGTACGGGACGACGGCCAGCGCGGCGGGCGCTCGTCGCGGGTCGGACCCGGTGTAGGTGGCGTAGCGGTCCAGGAACATCCGCAGCCGAGGATCGTGCAGGTACTCCGCCCCGAGCCCACGCAGGGTCCGCCAAGGGGCTACGGCCCGGAGGTCCCCGACCCGGCGCGACAGGCGCAGCAGGTCCGCCGGCCCGAGCGGGGACTCGAGGAACGGGAGCCGGGTGGCCCGCCAGATCCGCTCGGCCCGGTCCAGCAGGGCCAGCCACTGGTCGCCGGCACCGGGTCCGAGGGCCTCGTCGAAGGCCCGCCGGACACCCGCCCGGGAGGCGTTGGGCACGTCGACCTCGACACCGTCCGGGAAGCGGTAGTGGCACGCGGGGTCGACCGGCACGAGGTCCAGCTCCCGCTCCAGCGGGCGGCCGGTCTTGCGGAACAGGTCCCGGTACACGGCGGGCAGGGTCACCAGGGACGGTCCCGTGTCGAACGTCCAGCCGTCGCGGGAGAAGGTACCGAGCTTGCCGCCGACGGTGTCCGCCTGCTCGAGGACGGTCACGTGGTGCCCGAGCCGGGCCAGCCTGGTGGCGGCCGCCAGCCCTCCGAGGCCCGCCCCCACCACGACGACCCGCGCCACGAGCGGCGAGCCTAGCTGCCGTTCAGCGGACCGGCCTGGCCGCCTCCAGGCGGCCGAAGCCGGTGCCCCACAGCTCGTCGGCGAGCGCGAGCGCGCCCACCGCGTACGGGGCGACGCTCCCGCCCGGCGGCACCATCCCGTCTCCGGGGGCGAGCCGGACCAGCCCGCCCGGAGAGGACGGGCCGAGCTCGACCGTCCCCTGGACCGCCTCGTCGTCACCGGCGACCCGCAACCGGGGGCCCTCGTCGGCCACGACGCCCACCGACACCGTGGAACCGGGGTGCACGGCGGTGGAGACGGCGTTGGCGCCACCCCCGCGGCGGACGTCGGTGGCGGGCAGCAGCGTGGCCTCCAGCGCGGCCGCGTCGACACCCAGGTCGACCCCCGACACCAGCGCGGCCTGGATGAGGGTGATCGGCAGGTCGGGGAGCGTCCGGGTCAGCAGGACGAGCCCTCCGGTGAAGCGGGTGTTGACCTCGGTCGCCACGAAGCCGTCCGGACCGAGGACGCCGTCGAGGCTGAAGCCTCCCCGGAAGCCCACCCGGGCCGCCAGCTCGGCCCCCATCGCCCGGGCGTAGGACCGGATGGCCTCCCGGTCCCGCTCGGGCGGGTCCCACCAGGTGGCGGCGCCGCCGTAGGTGAAGCGGTCCGGCTCGGGTCCGCGCAGGACCACCATCTCCACCGGCCGCAGGACGGCGACCCCGTCCGGGGTGACCAGGCCGTGGATGCTGCACGGGATGCCGTCGACGAACGGCGCCACCCGCACCCAGCGGCAGTGCCGGGCCAGGAACGCCGCCACGGCGGCGGGGTCGACCCCGTCCCGGATCCTGCGGACCAGGTCGGCGCCACCGTTCATGCCCTCGCTCGCGTCGCCAGCCCAGACCGTGCCGTCGCCGTGGTCCAGCCGTGCAGCAGCGGTACGGAGCGCCGTCTCGTCCGCAGGCACGACCGCAGACGGAGGACGCGGGACCCCGGCGCGGTCGCAGAGCTCGTCCGCCACGGTCTTGTCCTCCAGGGCCTCCCAGGCGGGCAGTCGGCCGTCGAGCACCGGGCGTCCGCCGAGGTGGCGCGCTGTCGTGAAGGGCCCGGCCAGGACGACCGCGCGGTCGTGCGGGTCGTAGGTCTCGACGGCCGCGAGCGCGTCGGGCGGCGGCGACGCCACCAGCCTGCCCTCGCGACGCACCTGCTCACTCACCGTGGCCGTGGGCGGCAGCTCGAGCACGAGGACCTCGCACGACGCGGGCGGCGGGAGTGGGCCCGTGCCGGTGCTGCCCGCCACCACCAGGGGTCGGCGCGCGCCGTACGCCTCGAGCTGCGCCACGACCGCCGTGGCCGCGGCGAGGAAGCCGCACCACACCACGATCGGCCGGTCCCGTACCAGGGCGACCGCGAGTCGGTCCGTCAGGGCGGTGACGTCGATCCCCGTGGCCACGGCCGAGACCGTACGTCACCGGGTCGACACCCGTCGCGGACGCGGGGGCGGGCGGGACGGCGTCGCACCGTCACGCCACCCGGCGTCCCTTCCAGGTCAGCTCACCACGACGGCGGCGGTGCCACGACTCCACGGTGAGCCACCCGAGCAGGGCCACCGACACGGGGTGGGCGAGGGTGTCCGGCCAGACCCGCTGGCCGGTGCGCCGCGCCACCAGCACCCGCCCGGCGACCCCGGCCGCGTAGCCGAACGCCCCGACTCGGGACCCGGTGACCAGGGCGGCCGCCGGCGGTGCGACGTAGGCCAGCCACAGCATGGTGGTGACGGCGACCGCTCCCGCGGGGGACCCGAAGGCCGACCACAACGACTTGGTGTAACCCTCGCGCAGGTCGGGCCAGCCGTCGTACATGCGGCAGTGCCCCAAGCGAGTGCCGTCGGCGACCGTGCCGCGTCCGAGCATCCGCTTGACGACCCGGAGCAGGGCGACGTCGTCCAGCACCTCCCCGCGCACCGCGAACCAGCCACCTGCCCGGCGGAGACCCTTGGCGTCCACGGCGAGGAACTGCCCGTTCGCGGCCGACAGGGACTCGCGCGGGGACCGCTCGGCGACGCCGAGTGGCAGCGTCGTCAGCCAGGACCACTGGAGCAGCGGCTGCACCAGGCGGGGACCCAGCCCGTCGGCCAGCTGGCGTGGGTAGGGGCAGACCAGGTCGAGCCGCGCCTCACGCAGGAGGGCCACGGTCGCGGCCACGGCATGCGGTTCCAGGACCACGTCGGCGTCGACGTAGACGTAGACGGTGCCACGCGCGGCCTCGGCGAGCTGGGCGCAGGCATGCGGCTTGCCCAGCCACCCCTCCGGGAGCGGACGGCCCTGCAGCACGCGCACCCGCTCGTCACCGCCCGCGACGTCCTGGACGACGTCGGCAGTGCCGTCGGTGGAACCGTCGTCGAGCACGACCACCTCCAGGTCGGCTACGCCCTGCTGCCGGAGCAGCGAGCGCAGGCACGCACCCACGCGCGGTGCCTCGTCACGGACGGGGAGCAGCACCGACACCGGTTCGGTCACGGGTGCCGGTACGGAGGGCGGGGTCCGCAGCCGGGTGAGGTTCCAGGCCGTGTGGGCCGTGAGGCCCGCCGCGAGCACCGAGCCGGTTGCTCCGCCCACTCGGAGCAGAGACCTCATCGCACCGACCCTGGTTGCCGGGCCCAGGCGGCTGCCTGGTGCGCCGTGCCCAGCCGGTCGCGCCGCAGGGCCAGCGCATAGGGCACGACGGTCAGTCCCATGGCCAGACCGCCCCAGAGCGCCACGGCCGGTCGGCCGAAGAACGCGAGGTTGGCGAGCAGCTGCGATCCGAAGGTCCACAGCAGCACGGTGGCGGGCACGCCGTCGCCCGGCAGCCGACCGTCACCGGGACCACGGGGTAGCCGATCGAGCAGCAGCATCATCGCGGTCGCGGTCACCAGCCAGCCGGCGTAGTTGGTCAGCGGCACGCCGGGGATGCCGGGCAGGGCGGGCTCGGGATAGGCCCACGACCAGTGCCCGGCCGCCACCATCTGGGGGTCGAGGAAGAGGTCCCACGCCGCCAGGGTCCAGGCGGCGACGGCCCAGGACGCCCACGCCCGGCGCCCGGCCAGGCGACGCCCGGCGAGCAGACTCGGGTAGGCGAGCATCAACCAGGCGAGCGGGACGAGCACGGGGACGCCGAGCAGCTGCCAGCCCAGCGACGACTCGTAGCCGTAGGTGCCGAAGGGATAGCCGGTCGCGACCCCTACGGTCTCGACGACCAGACCGGTCCCCCCGGCGATCCCGACCAGACCGGCCGCCCAGCCCACCCCCCTGGTCGCCGCGGCGTGGGAGACGGCGGCCGCGGCGAAGCACACCACGCTGGCGACGGTCACGACGCGGAGCGCCGGGCCGTCCAGCAGCGGGTAGCTGACCTGGAGCCCGACCCCGGCACCGGCGAGCAGCCACGCCGGCCTGGTCCGCAGGTCGCGAGGGGGTCGGGACGAGGTCACGGGGACGGTGTGGGCGCGGTCGTTCACGGGGCCAGCCTGCCGTAGCCCGCGCCGCGTGGCGCGGGGAGCGGGTGCCCCCTCCTCCTCGGCCCGCTCATGCGTCCGGGGGTGAGACGGGGGGTGGCGGCGGTGCCGGCGGCGCCGGGTCGAGCCGCTCCCACAGCCGACGCCATCCCCGCCGGACCCGGGCGAGGAGCCACCACGCGAGCCCCAGGCCCACGGCGAGCAACAGCATCGCGATGCCCGCCGCCAGCCATGGGGCCTGGGTGGCCAGCAGGAGGACGCCGACCAGGGAGAGGTCCTCGGTCGCGCTGACCGCGACGTTGCTCGCGGGCTCGGGCGAGGTGTTCACCGCGAGTCGAAGACCGGCCTTGGCCGAGTGGGAGAGCAGGGCGACCCCGGCCGTGAGCGCGGCGGTGGCGGCCTGGGTCAGGGTCTCCGCCTCGCCGGCCAGCAGGGCCCCGAGGCCGGCGGCCACGAGCGGGCGGATGACGGTGTGGACCGAGTCCCATGCGCTGTCCAGCCAGGGGATCTTGTCGGCGAGGAACTCCACCGCGGTGAGCAGCCCGACCACGACGAGGACGTCCGTGCGCTCCAGGCCGTCGGGCACGTCGGCGAGCCCTGCCCGGCCGGCCAGCCCGATGACGAGGACCGTCGCGTAGGCACTGATGCCGGAGGCCCAGCCACCGGTCAGCGCGAGTGGCAGGACGTCCACCGGTCACCTCTCCCAGGTCGTGCCGGCGAAGGTGCCGGTCACCTGCAGCACGCCGAGCCGTGCGAAGAGCTCCTCGGCGTACCATCCCACCTCACCGGTCCGCCTGACCGCCTCGACGTGCCGGGGCCCCCGGTACGCGAAGTCGGTCAGCGCCGTTGCCGACTCCCACAGGCTGAAGGTGCCCTGCAGGCCCACCGGCGCCTCCCCGATCCCCGTGGCCAGCAGGAGGCCGGGGCTGGCCCACAGCTCGCGGGTCACCGGCGGGGCGGCCCGCCAGAAGGTCGGGGTCGTGCGCGTGCGCAGGCGCGCCCGGGTCACCGCGGCGACGCGGCCGTCCCACCGCCGGGGGGTCGGCGCGCCGAACGGTTCCCGTCCCGACCACCTGCCGCGGCTGGACAGCGGGACCATGCGGACGAGCAGCGCCTCCTCGCAGATGCGTTCCCAGGCCCGCGCGGTGGGAGTGTCCTCGAACCGGCCGGCGTCCTCTGCGGACCCCCACGTGGCCAGCAGGCCCCAGTGCCGCGGGTCGGCGTCGCGCACCGTGAAGGTCGAGCCGCCGCCTGTGCCGAGCAGCTTGGCGAAGAGCAGGCCCGGGGTCGTCCGGACGCGCCGGTCCAGTGCCATCCGGGCGACGGCGGTGGGGACGTGGCGCCGCGGCACCCCCCACAGGTGCAGGGTGACCAGGGCGGGGACGGGGGGAGTCAGCCGCCCACCTCGGCCGCCACGCCGCCGGTGATGCGCAGCAGCTCGTCGTACGAGGTGGGGAAGACCGTGCTGGGGTGGCCGCCTGCCGCCCACACGCGGGCGTGCCGGGCCAGCCAGGCGTCGACCACCGTCCGTACCGGCGAGGGGTGGCCCAGGGGGGCCACGCCGCCGATCGCCTGTCCGGTGTGCCGGCGGACGAAGTCGGGGTCCGCCCGGTCGATCCGGGCCACTCCGAGGAGGGCCGCCACCTGCGCCGTGTCCACGCGGTGGGCTCCGCTGGTGAGCACCAGGAGCGGGTCGTGGTCGGCACGGAAGACCAGCGAGTTGGCGATGGCGCCGACCTCGCAGCCGAGCTGGGCCGCCGCCGCCGCGGCGGTGGGCGCAGGCTCGGGGAGGACGACGAGCCGCCCGGCGACGCCCACGGCACGCAGGGCCTCGGCCACCCGCTCCGCCGCCGGGGGGAGCGTCGCTTCGGTCACGGCCCGGACTCTAACCCGCAGCTCGCGTCGGTGGACCGGACGGTCCGGGCGGTGACACACCGATGTACCGCGCGGCCGGGGTGCCCAGCCCACGCAACGTTGACGTGTCGTCGGGGGAGGGGTTTACTGTGGTGGTGTTCGAACAGACGTTCGATCACCTCCGGCGGTGTGGCGTCGCGATCCGGCCGCCGGGGAGGCGGGTCTCCCGTCGGGTGCGGTCCTCGACCCCCGCGCCCGGCGGGTCCGCCGGGCGGCCGGGGTGTGGGGAAGCGCCTCGGCGGCCCGGCGGGCCCGCGACCACCGCACCGCCTTCCTCCGGTGCGCCCTCGGTGCGGCCGTCCGGTCGCCCGGCGACGAGATGGAGGCGGCGATGTCCCGGTGGTACGACGAGCAGGTGGAGGTCCGGCGCGGGCTGGTCGACGGTGCCGAGGCACCTGCCCAGTTCCTGTGGCACGACCGGCTCTTCCTGGTGCGGAGCGTGCTCGCGCACTGGGTGGAGACCGGACGGTGGTGGCGTTCCGCGGCGGCCCAGGCGGTCCACGGGGTGGAGGCCGTGGGCACCGCGGACCGGTCCGAGCGGCCCGGTGGCGTCCTGGGCGTCCTCGACGAGGGTGAGCGTGAGGTCTGGCGGGTCGAGGCCGCAGCCGGTCGGTGGTCCCCGCCGGGGGTCTTCGACCTGGCCATGGATGTGGTGAGCGGCGGCTGGGTCCTTCTGCGGGTGCACGACTGACCACCGACCCGCCCCGACCACCGACCCGACCACCGACCCGCCCCACCACCCTCGAGGAGTCCCGGCCCGATGCCTTCCTTTCCTCCGCCACCCCGCGCACCCCTGGGGCACTGCGTCCTCGACCTGCTCGCGCACTCCCGTGACTGCCTGGGCGAGTCGGCCGCTGCGACGGCACCCGCCGAGCGCTACGTCGCCGCGCACCTGGCCGCCCTGCGGGCCGGTGCGGCGGTGCTCGCCGCCCGCACCCGGCCGTCGCGCCGTCGCCGCTCCGGGCCACGCGACGTCTGGACCGTCCTGACCGAGGTGGCTCCCGAGCTGGGCGAGTGGGCGGCCTTCTTCGCCGCGGGAGCGGACAAGCGGGCGGCGGCGGAGGCCGGACTGGCGCGCGTGGTCACCGCGCGCGAGGCCGACGACCTCCTCCGGGAGGCCGAGGCGTTCCTCGGCCTGGTCACCGCCGTGCTGGGCCTGCCCCGCCAGGAGGGACTCGACCCGCTCGTCGACCTCACGGCTCCCCTGCGGGCAGGATGAGCCCCGCCGGAGCCCGCAGAGGAGCGGTCGGGCGGGGACCTGGGGCCGGGACGGGAGCCCGCCCCTGCCGTGACCGGGGGTCCCCATGACCGGCGATCCCTTCGTCCACCTCCACGTCGCCTCCGGCTACTCGCTCCGCCACGGAGCGTCCTCGCCGGCGGCCCTGGTCGAGCGGGCCGGCGACCACGGCATGGACGTCCTCGGCCTCACCGACCGGGACGGCGTCTACGGTGCCGTCCGCTTCGCCAAGGCGTGTGCCACGGCGGGGATCCGCCCGGTGTTCGGGGTCGACCTGGCCGTCCACCCGTCCGGGCTGCTGCCGTCGTCCGGCCGTCGGCGCGGGACGCGCACCCCCACCCGCGGCGGCGCCGAGGTCGACCCGCGGCTGCCCCGGATGACCGTGCTGGCGCAGGGACACGCCGGCTGGGCGGCGCTGTGCCGGCTGGTATCCGCCACCCATCTCGCCGGGGAGCGGGGCGAGCCGGTGACCACCCTGGACCTCGTCGCCGAGCACGCCTCCGGCGGGGGCCTGCTCGTGCTGCTCGGCCCGGCGTCGGAGGTGGGGGCGGCGCTGGCCCGCCGCCGCCCGGACCTGGCCGGGGCCGTCCTGAGGTCCTGGCGCGAGGTGCTGGGCACCGGTGACCTGGTCCTGGAGGTGGTGTCGCACCGGGCGGCCGGCAGCGGTCCTGGGACGACCGCCCACGCCGCCCGACTGCTCGCCCTGGCCCGGGCGGCCGGGGTCCCGGCCGTCCTGACCAACGCCGTGCGCTACGCCGACCGGCGCGACGCGCCGGTCGCCGACGTCCTCGACGCCGCGCGGCGGCTGGTGGCCCTGGACGTCCGGCACGTCGACCGGGCCAACGCCGAGGGCTACCTCAAGTCGGGCAAGGAGGTCGCCGAGGTCGCCGACGACGTCGTCCGGGCCGCCGGCCTCGAGCCGGCGGCCGCCCGGCGGCTGCTGGCGGCGACCCGGCGGGTGGCCGAGCGTTGCGTGCTCGACCCGCGCGCCGACCTCGGCATCGGCGAGGTGCACTTCCCCGAGTTCGAGGTGCTCACCGGGGGCGGCTCCTCCCGGCCGGCCGACGCGGTGCTACGCGAGCGGTGCGAGGCCGGGCTGTCGGCCCGCTACGGTCCCCGCCCCGGCCACCAGGTCCTCGACCGTCTGGACGCCGAGCTCGAGACCGTCCGCCGGCTCGGCTACCCGTCCTACGTCCTCACCGTCGCCGACGTCTGCGACCTCATCCGGGACCTCGGGGTCAGGGTCGCCGCGCGGGGGTCCGGCGCGGGCAGCCTGGTCTGCTACCTGCTCGGGATCTCCGGGGTGGACCCCGTCCGGCACGGGCTGCTCATGGAGCGCTTCCTGTCCCCCCTGCGGCAGGCACTGCCCGACGTCGACGTCGACGTGGAGTCGGCGCGCCGCGAGGAGGTCTACGAAGCGATCCTCGAGCGCTTCGGGACCGAGCGGGTGGCCTGCGTGTCGATGATGGACACCTACCGGGTCCGCCACGCCATCCGAGACGTCGGTGCCGCCCTGGGCATGCCGGTGGGGGAGGTCGACGCCCTGGCCAAGGCCTTCCCGCACATCCGGGCCCGCGACGTGCGCCTGGCCCTGGCCGAGCTGCCCGAGCTGCGGGCCAGCAACATCCCGGCGGCCCGGCTGGACCTCCTGCTCACCCTGGTCGAGCGGCTCGACGGCCTGCCACGGCACATCGCGCTGCACCCGTGCGGCGTGCTGCTCTCCGACACCACCCTGCTCGACCGCACCCCGGTCGAGCGCAGCTTCGCCGGGTTCCCGATGAGCCAGTTCGACAAGGACGACGTCGAGGACCTCGGCCTGCTCAAGCTCGACGTGCTGGGCGTCCGGATGCAGTCGGCGATGGCCCACGCCGTCGACGAGGTCCGCCGGGTCGACGGCGTGGAGATCGACCTCGACGACCGGGCCGACGTCCCCCTCGACGACCCGGCCACCTTCCGGCTGATCCAGAGCACCCGCACCTTGGGCTGCTTCCAGATCGAGTCGCCCGGGCAGCGCGAGCTGGTCGGCAAGTTCGCCCCCGAGACCTTCGACGACATCGTGGTCGACATCTCGCTGTTCCGGCCGGGACCGGTCAAGAGCGACATGGTCACCCCGTTCCTGCGGGCCCGCCAGGGATGGGCGGAACCCGAGTACCTCCACCCCGACCTGGAACCGGCGCTCCGCCAGACCTGCGGGGTCGTGGTCTTCCACGAGCAGGTGATCGAGATGATCGCGGTGCTCACCGGCTGCAGCCCCGCCGAGGCCGACGAGGCGAGGCGGGCACTGGGCGACCGGGTGGGCAAGGAGGAGGTCCGGACCTGGTTCCCGGCCAGGGCGCTGGCCCGCGGCTACGACAGGCACACCGTGCAGCGGGTCTGGGAGGTGCTCGAGGCCTTCGCCTCCTTCGGTTTCTGCAAGGCGCACGCCGCCGCCTTCGCGCTGCCGACCTACCAGTCCGCCTGGCTCAAGGCGCACCACCCCGCGGCCTTCCTCGCCGGCGTGCTCACCCACGACCCGGGCATGTACCCCCGGCGGCTGATCCTCGACGACGCCCGCAACGTCGGCATCGCCGTGCTGCCGCTCGACGTCAACGCCTCCGACGAGGTCTACCGGGTCGAGCGGGTGGGGCCGTTCGACGAACCCCCTCCGGAGATCCTCGGCCGGCCGCCACGGGCCGCGCCACCGCCCGGTCTGCCCGACGCCCGGGCCTACGGCATCCGGCTCTCCCTCGCCGACGTCAAGGGGATCTCCGACGCCGAGGTGGCCCGGGTGGTGGCGGGCCGGCCCTACCACTCGCTCACCGACTTCTGGCACCGCGCCCGGGTCTCCCGGCCGGTGGTCGAGCGGCTCGTCGTCGCCGGGGCCTTCGACAGCGTCTACGGCCTGGGCGTGGCCCCGCCCGTTCGCCGGCGGGGCCGGGTGACCCGCCGCGACCTGCTGCTGCAGGTGGCCGACCTCGACCGGTGGAGCCGGGCGGTGGCGCGCTCGGGCCGGCGGGGAGGCCGACCGCGTGCCGCCGTACGGGCAGCGTCGGCTGGGTCGGCTGGGTCGGCTGGGTCGGCTGGGTCGAGCGCCCCGGCGGTCCAGCTCGTCCTCGACCTCGGTGACGCCCCGGCGGAGGAGGTGGGCTCGGGCCTGCCGGAGATGGACGACGCCGAGCGGGTCCGGGCCGAGCTCGACGTCCTGGGCCTGGACGCCAGCCGGCACGTGCTCGACTTCTACGCGCCGATGCTCGACGCCATGGGGGTGACCCGCTCGCGCGAGCTGCTGCACCGCCGCTCCCGCACGGAGCTGCTGGTCGCCGGGGTCAAGGTGGCGACCCAGACCCCGCCGATCCGCTCCGGCCGCCGGGTCGTCTTCCTCACCCTCGACGACGCCACCGGACCGGTCGACGCCACCTTCTTCGACGACGCCCAGGGTCCCTACGCCGCCACCCTCTTCCACTCCTGGCTGCTGCTCGTACGCGGGGTGCTGCGGCGGACCGGGCCGCGGGGGGTCTCGCTGCGCGCCACCGGCTGCTGGGAGCTGACCGGTCTGCACGCCGCGTGGTCCGAGGGTGGGACCGAGGCCGTCCGGGCCCTCCTCGACGGGGTGGCGGGCTTCAGCGAGGAAGCCATCGCGGGCGCAGCGGCCAGCCGTTCCTCACGGCCGGTCCTGGCCCGCCCGCCGACCGGTGCGGCGGGGCAGGTCTACGAGCCGCGGGGGAGCCTCGGCGGCGACGAGCAGGCCGGTCCCACGGCCGGCGGGATGGGTCGCCGACGGGTGCTGGTGCATCCCAGCGGGTTCCGCCAGTCGCCGTACGCCGACGTCCGGCCACCCGGCGACGACCCCAAGGCGCCACCCCGCAAGCTCTGGCACGCCAGCCCCGGCAGCTCGGGGCGGTGAGCGGGGTGCTCGCCCTAAGGTGTGGCCCGACCGCCCGCACTCCACCCCGCCCACCTCGAGGAGGCCCCGCGTGGCCGAGCGCTCGCGCCGCCCGGTGCGTACCGCCGTCGTGCACGACCTGCTCTCTGCCGCGTTGGCGGCGCGGGCCAAGGCCGGCGGCGGGCTCGACGTCGTCGACGCCGGGGGCGGCACCGGGGGTTTCGCCGTGCCGCTGGCCGGGGCCGGGCACCGGGTCACCGTCGTCGACCCGAGCCCCGATGCCCTCGCGGCGCTCGAGCGCCGGGCCGACGAGGCCGGCGTCACCGACCGGGTCCGGGCGGTGCAGGGCGACGCTGCCGGCCTGCTCGACGTCGTCGAGGCCGGCAGCGCCGACGCCGTGCTGGCGCACGGGGTCCTCGAGCTCGTCGACGACCCGGTCGCCGCGGTGCGGGGCATGGCCGCCGTGCTCCGGCCGGACGGGCTGGCCAGCGTGCTCGCCGCGCAGCGCCACGCCGCGGTGCTGGCCCGGGCCGCCGCGGGCCACCTGCTCGACGCGCGGCACGCCCTCACCGATCCCGACGGGCGGTGGGGACCCGCCGACCCGCTGCCCCGCCGCTTCGACGAGCCCGGCCTGGTCGGGTTGCTCGCCTCGGCCGGGCTGGGGGTCCGCGAGGTGCACGGTGTGCGGGTGTTCGCCGACCTCGTCCCCGGCAACCTCGTCGACGAGCCCGGCGCCGCGGACGCCTTGCTCGACCTCGAGACCGCCGTCGCCTCGCACCCCGCCTTCCGCTCCGTCGCGGGACAGCTCCACGTGCTCGCCGTGCGCACCTGAGGACGTCCTCGCCCGGATCCCGACCGGGCCGGCCCCGGGTCAGGGACGGCGCCGGTGAGCCGGGCCGCCCGGCAGCTCGCCGGCGCACCGGTCGGCACCGCCGACCGGGAGGCGTCCGCCGACTGCACCGTGCTCCACGTCGACCTGGACGCGTTCTACGCCGCCGTCGAGCTGCGCGACCGCCCCGACCTGTGCGGCCGCCCGGCCATCGTGGGCGGCGGCAGCCGGGGGGTGGTGCTGTCCGCGACCTACGAGGCACGGCGGCGCGGCGTCCACGCGGCGATGCCGATGACCCGGGCCCGCCGTCTGTGCCCCGAGGCGGAGGTGCTGCGCCCCCGGTTCCCGCTCTACAGCCAGGTCTCCGCCGGGGTGATGGAGATCTTCCGGTCGGTCACCCCTGCCGTGCAGCCGCTCTCGCTCGACGAGGCCTTCCTCGACGTCGGCGGGGCCGTCCGCCGGCTCGGCCCGCCGGCCGCGATCGCGGCCGCTCTGCGCAACCGGGTGGTCGACGAACAGGGCATCACCTGCTCGGTGGGGGCCGCCGCGACCCCCTTCGTCGCCAAGCTCGCCTCCTCCCGCTGCAAGCCCGACGGCCTCCTGGTCGTGCCGCCCCGTGAAGTCGTGTCCTTCCTGCACCCCCTGCCCGTCGGGGCGCTGTGGGGCGTCGGCGACCGCACCGAGGAGCAGTTGCTGCGGCTGGGGCTGCGCACCGTGGGCGACCTGGCGCAGGTGCCCGCGGCGACCCTGTGCCGGGCGCTCGGCCCGGGCCACGGGGCCCAGCTGGCCGCCCTGGCCTGGGGCAGGGACGAGCGACGGGTCGTCGCCGCCGAGCCGGAGCGCTCCGTGGGCGCCCAGGAGACCTTCCCGTACGACGTCGACGACCCCGCCCACATCCACCGCGAGCTGCTCCGACTGGCCGAGCGCACCACCGCGAGGATGCGGGCCGCCGGGGTGGAGGGCCGTGCGGTCGTCCTCACCGTCCGGTTCGCCGACTTCGTCACCATCACCCGGTCGCGGACCCTTCCGCACGCCACCGACGTCGGTCAGGAGGTCTACGCGACGGCCCGCCGGCTCTTCGACGCCCTCGGCCTGCAGCGGGCCCGGTTGCGGCTGGTGGGGGTGCGGGTCGAGCGCCTGGCGCCGGCCGGCAGCCGGCCGCGCCAGCTCGCGCTGGACGACCGGGAGCACGGTCGGCGGGAGGCCGAGCAGGCCGTGGACCGGGCGGTCCGCCGGTTCGGGTCCGACGCCGTGCGCCCGGCGACCCTGGTGGGCGCACCGGAGTGATCTCGCCCGCCCGAGCGGGAGCGGGTCGAGGGCCGTCGGTCCCGGGACCCGAGTCCGAGGTCGGGTTTCGCGGGCCCGGTCGCGTGCTTATGCTTGACACGAGCACGACCCACACCCAGCGACCACGCCCCTGTGGAGGGACCGGTGCCTCTCTCCGAGAACGAGCAGCGTCTGCTCGAGCAGATGGAGCGGGCGCTCCACGCCGAGGACCCCAAGTTCGCCACCACGATGAGCGGTGCGGACCTGCGCTCGCACTACCGGCGGCGCGCCCTGCTGGCCTCGGTCGCCTTCGTCCTCGGTGTCGTCGTGCTCATGACCGGAGCCGTCAGCGAGATCATCCCGCTCGGTGTCGCGGGCTTCGTCGTGATGCTCGCCGCGGCCTGGTTCGCCGTGACCGCCTGGCGGCGGATGCCGGGGCCCGGCGAGATCGGCACCTTCGGACCGCCTGCCGCCCCGACCGGCCGGACCAAGCGAGCCCGCCAGGGCGGCGGTTTCATGGATCGGGTCGAGGAGCGCTGGCGCCGGCGCCGCGAGCAGGGCCCCGGGCGCTGACACCCCGGGCCAGCCCAGGGCTGGCCGGCCGGTCGGCCCGCTACCTCCCCCGTCGTCGCAGGATCCGACCGGTCCTGTCCCTGACCCGCTCCCCGGTTGCGTCCACCCAGTCCAGCCCGTCCGCGACCCGCTCGGCCGACACGGCCACCATGTCCCGGGTCGCCGCCGGCCACAGCCTCGCCCGCAGCCGACGCCCGCGGGACGCCTGTCGCAGCACCGAGCGGCGCAACATGTCGGAGTCCCCGCGCAGGCCCTCGACGGCCGGGGCCACCCGGGCGTAGCGGGTCCGTTCCGCGGCGCCGACGACGTGGGTGAGCAGGTCTCGGGAGTCCTCGTCCAGCCCGGCGCGCTCCGCCACACCCCGGCCGGCCGTGCGGGGCGTGGTCGCCGGGTCCCAGGGCAGGCCGGCGTCACGCGCCGCGTCGCGCAGGTCCGCCCAGGCAGCCTCGGCCTGCCGGCCGGGATCGCCGCCGGCCCGGCGCCAGCGCAGCCCGCGCCGCGACCACGCCACGGCGGCGGGCATCGCCAGCACCGCCACGACGGCGAGGGCGCCGAGGGTGACCGGCCACCACAGCGTCGCCGGGACGACGCCCTGGCCCGCGATGTCCTCACCCTCGAGCAGCTGGCGGTCGGCGATACGTGGGTTGGGGGGCGGCACAGCACCGCCGGCGGCGTCCGGGGCCGGCACCGGTGCTGCGTCGCCGGGGTCACGCTCGACCGGGGGGACGCTCCACGAGGGTGCCCCGCCCGTGCGCTGTCCGGGGGTGGGCTCGAAGCGGAGCCACCCCACGCCGGTGAACCACAGCTCCGGCCAGGCATGCGCGTCGTGGGCGCGCACGCGGTAGGTGTCCGAGCTGCCGCGCGCCTCCCCGGGCAGGAACCCGACGGCCACGCGGGCGGGGATGCCCAGGGACCGGGCCATGATCGCCATGGTCGCGGCGAACTGCTCGCAATAGCCGCGACGCTGCTCCAGGAAGTCGACGAGAGCCGTGCTGGAGTGCCCGGGCACCGTCTCGAGGTCGTACTCGAAGTCGCCCTCGGACCGGAAGAAGGCCTGGAGGGCGGCTGCGCGACCGAAGGCGTCGTCGACCTCGGCCGTGACCTCGCGCGCCAGCTCGGTGACCTCGGCGGGCAGGTCCGCGGGCAGAGATAGCTGGCTCTCGACGCTCTCGGGGACGGGGCCGGCAGCCTGCAGCGCCGTCGCAGCCGGCTCGACGCGGTAGCTGCGCACGGTGTACGACTGTGCCCGGACGTCGGCGTCCGGGGACACCACGTCGAGCGTGGCGACGTCGTAGCGCCAGTCACCGTCGATCGTCACCTCGG
This sequence comes from Jiangellales bacterium, assembly GCA_035462375.1. Lineage (GTDB taxonomy): Bacteria > Actinomycetota > Actinomycetes > Jiangellales > Jiangellaceae > DASTQL01. The sequence continues at coordinate 48,756 of DATHUJ010000109.1, read as the reverse complement.
CAGCGGGGTAGGGCATGGGCAGCCAGCGCGAGCCGTAGTCGTCGGACACCTCGATGTCGTAGCGGTCGACCCGCGCGGGAGGGGCCTCGAGGCCGGGGGGGAGGGGGATGCCCTCGTCGACCCGCTGCGACTCGGGGACGCGCCGGTCCGACGTGCCCCAGGTGGTCCCGTCGAAGGTGTCGAGGGTGACGATCCTGATGTAGTCGGGCGCAGCCGCGTCGGTCCGGTAGTTGAGCAGCTCCACGTTGTCCCGCCGCACCAGGTCGCGGTGCAGGTCGACGATGGGGTTGTCGGTCCGGATGGTGCGTCCGTCGCCGGCCCCGCCGCCACCGCCCCTGCCCAGCAACCCGTCCTCCACCATGGGCAGGAGCGCGGGGAGCAGGAGGGCGGCGGAGATCGCGAGCGCCCCGACCCGGCGGCCGTTGCGGGCCAGCGAGTCGGTCTCCGGTTCGCCCAGCGCACGGCGGGTCGTGGCACCGACCGCCCGGCCCCAGCGCGCGACCCGGGTCCGGCTCTCGGCGACGAGCACCGCCAGGTAGCCCGCCGCCGGCGGGACGAACCAGACCGCCGACAGGCCGTCCGGGACGACCGCGGCAGGCACGGCGTAGACCGTGGCGAGGGGCACGCCCGCCCAGGGCGCCCGGCGCAGGGTCGCGGCGAGCAGGTCCACGGCGACCGCGACGAGACCCACGCCGCCGACGACCAGCAGCAGGATGCCCCGGTCGACCGGGACCGGAGGCGCGAACGTCGCCACCGCCTCCCCGCCCTCGACCGCGACGCCGGCCAGCCGCCTCGCCCACTCCACGGTCGGGACGACACCCAGGCGGGCGACGTCTCCGGCCACCAGCACCCCGAGCCACAGGGTGACCACGGCGAGCTGGACGAGGGGGATCAGGGCCCTCGGCAGGCGGATCCGGCGGGAGAGCAGGCCGGTCCCGGTCACCAGAGCCACGGCTACGGCCGCCGGGACCAGCCAGGACCCGCCGCGAATCACCGCGAGGAGCGGCAGGGCGGCCAGCAGGGAGGCGACGCCGCCGGTGACGGCCATCCGCGTGGCACCGGTCACGCCGCACCCCCGGCCGCCGCCGGGCTCGTCGCCCCCAGGGTCAGGCGTTCCCACAGCAGCGGGAGGAGGTCCTGGCGGCCTGCGACCACGACCCGCCACCCCCCGCGACGCAGCACCGTGGCGGCGTGCTCCATCTCGCGTCGCTCCTCGGCCCGGAGCCGCTCGGGCATCGAGGTCCAGGTGGAGACGTCGAGCAGGACTGCGAGGGCCGCGGTGGAGCCGTGCCGGAGCCCCGCCACGACCGCGGCCTCGTCCGGGTGGAGCCGTCCCAACACTGCCACGAGCAGCCCGGTCGCCGAACCGGCTCCGGTCAGCAGGTCCGCCCAGCGCCCGACCGAGGCCTGCTGCTGCGGGTCGACGACGGCCAACGCCTCCAGGACGACGCCCTCGGCACTGCCGGGGCCCTCTCCCGGGTCGTGCCACTCGGAGCTCACGGAGCCGCCGGCATCGGTGAGCAGCCGGACCGCGTAGCCGCGGCTGAGCAGGTGCGTGGCCGCGGACGCCGTCGCCGTGACCGCCCACTCGAAGGACGACGTGGGGCCGTGCCCGGTGTGCCCCCGACTGCGGGTGTCGAGCAGGAGCGTGGCGCGGCTCTGCCACGGCTGCTCCTCGCGCCGCACCATGAGCTCGCCGTGGTGGGCGGTGGCGCGCCAGTGGACGCGGCGCATGTCGTCGCCGTGCCGGTAGCTCCGGATGGTGGCGTCCTCCTCGCCGGCGGCCGCTACCGAGCGGGGGCGGCTCTCGCCGCTGCCGCTCCACTCCCCGGGCAGGCGCACCGGGGGCAGCTGGACCACGTGAGGGGTGACCACGAGTGCCGCCCGCTCGCTGAATGCGCGCCGGACCTCCACCAGGCCGAAGGGGTCGGTGAGCCGGACCGTCAGCGGGCCGATGTCGTAGCGGCCGCGCACGTCGGCCCGGACCGTGTAGCGGACCTCGCGCCGGAAGCGCGACCAGACGTGGTCGAGCACGAACCGGGGCCGGGTCCCCAACACGTACGGGAGGGTGTCCTCGATCAGCAGGACGCCCGTCGGGATCCGCGCGAGGTTCTGCAGCGCCAGCCGCACCGTCGCCGGCTCCCCCACGGGGACCCGCGCCGGGTCCAGCGTGCGGGCCGCGGCGATCCGTACGCGGCTGCGGAGCACGACTGCGAGGCCGACCAACGGCAGGGCCACCAGCAGCACGCCGACCCGAAGCAGGTCGCGCTGTCCCAGGAGGACCGCCGCCAGGGCGGCCACCACGCCGGCGACGAGGAAGGCCGAGCCACGACCGGTCAGGCCGGCCAACGCCGCGCGCACGTCACCTCATCCCGTCCTGGGCCGGCCGGACGAGGTAGCCGGAGGCTCCGGCACCGGGAGCATCGCAACGAGCTCGCCGACCACCTCGGACGCGCGCCGGCGTCCGATCTGCGCCTCGGCCGTGGTGAGCAGGCGGTGCGCGAGGACCGGGACCGCGAGCTGTTGGACGTCGTCCGGCAGGACATAGTCACGGTCCTGCAGGGCCGCCCATGCGCGGGCGGCGCGGATCAGGTGCAGGGTCGCGCGCGGCGAGGCCCCCAGACGCAGCTCCGGCGACTGCCGCGTCGCGGTCGCGAGGTCCACGACGTACTGCTTCACACCGGCGGACACGTGGACCTGGCGGACCACCTCGACGAGCTTGGCCACCCGCGTGGCGTCGGTGACGGGGGTCACGGTCTCCAGCGCGGGCGCGCTGCCGTGGGTATCGATCATGTCCATCTCGGCCGCGGCGGAGGGGTAGCCCATCGCGAGCCTGATCATGAACCGGTCGCGCTGTGCCTCGGGCAGCGGGTAGGTTCCCTCCATCTCGACCGGGTTCTGGGTCGCGATGACGATGAAGGGCGGCGCCAGCTCGTACGTGGTGCCGTCGACCGTGACCTGCCGCTCCTCCATGCACTCCAGCAGGGCGGACTGTGTCTTGGGTGAGGCGCGGTTGATCTCGTCACCGACCACGACGTTGGCGAAGACGCCGCCGGGCTTGAACTCGAACTGCCGGCTGGCCTGGTCGAAGACCGACACGCCCGTGACATCGCTGGGCATCAGGTCGGGGGTGAACTGGATCCGGCGCACGGTGCAGTCGATCGACCTGGCCAGCGCCTTGGCCAGCATGGTCTTGCCGACCCCGGGAACGTCCTCGACGAGCAGGTGGCCCTCGGCGAGCACGGCCGCCAGCGCGAGCCGGACCACCTCGGGCTTGCCCTCGATGACCGTCTCGACGGCCTCCTGGATGCGTCCGGTCGTCTCGGCCAGGTCGGCCATGCCGAGCGCCGCGCCCGCGGCGCGGTCGGACGTCGTGGGCGGGTACGTCACTCGGCTCCTCCTGTGGCGGACCGGTCGGCTGCCATGAAGTCTCGCAAACCACCATGGCCGCCACGACCAGTGTCCGCTCCTCCGGCGTCTGCCGCTGCCCCTCGACCCCGCCAACGAGCGCCGCAGGGCGGCCGTTCCCGCCTCGGGCCGAGGCCCGCGGTGGGGGAGAACGCGTCGAGGAGAGGCCTTGGTGGGGGAGAGTGGGGTATCGTGGCGCGCAGTGGAGCAGGAGGGTCACCCTGAGGGTCGCCCGGGTCGGGAGGTGGTGCCGTGTTCCTCGGCACCCACACGCCGCGCCTGGACGACAAGGGGCGCCTCTTCCTCCCGGCGAAGTTCCGGGACCAGCTGGCGGAGGGCGTCGTGATCACCAGGGGCCAGGAGCGCTGCCTCTACGTGTGGCCGCGTGCGGAGTTCGTGCGCTTCACGGAGCAGCTGCGGACGGCCCCGTTCACCCACAAGGGGGCCCGTGACTTCTCCCGGATGCTGGCCGCCGGGGCGTCCGACGAGGTGCCCGACAAGCAGGGCCGGGTGACGATCCCCGCCACGCTGCGCGACTACGCCGGCCTCCGCCGCGACTGCGCGGTGGTGGGGGCGATGACCCGGGTGGAGATCTGGGACGCCGGGGCGTGGGCCGGCTACCAGACCGACAAGGAGGCCGTGTTCGCCGACATCTCCGAGGAGGTGCTCCCAGGGTTCTTCTGACCATGCCCCGCGGGGTCTCGGCTCCGTCCGGCGAGGTCTCGGCCCGCTCACCGTTCCTGGCGCCCCTTCCCCGACGCCAGGCCGACCGAGCGGGCGGGGACCTGGCCGGACGGCCGGTCCGACGGGCGCCACCGGCACGAGCGCAGCCGAGAAGGAGGTCGACATGAGCGGGACGGCGGATCGGCGTCGCCTGCGCCGTAGGGTGGCGATGCCCCGCCTGGGCCCCGCCGGCTCCGTCCGGTCCGAGGCGGGGGCCCGGGCCGCCGTGGTCGCGGTCTCCCTCCTGCTGTCGCTGGGGCTCGCCGTCGTGCTGCAGCTCGTGCTCGTGGTGGCGGGTTGACGTGGACGGTCCCCGGCACGTGCCCGTGCTGCTGGACCGGGCGGTCTCCCTCCTGGAGCCGGCGCTGACGCAGCCGGGCGCGGTAGCCGTCGACGCCACCCTGGGCCTCGGCGGGCACGCCGACGCCATCCTGCGCGGCTGCCCGATGGCCCGGTTGGTCGGGGTGGACCGTGACCCGGACGCGCTGGCAGCTGCCACCGCGTCGCTGACCGCCTACGGCGACCGCTTCGTCCCGGTGCACGCCGTCTACGACTCGCTGCCCGAGATCCTGGAGGGGCTGGGGGTGCTGCCCGTCCGGGCCGTGCTCTTCGACCTGGGGGTGTCCTCCCTCCAGCTCGACGAGGCGGCACGGGGCTTCGCCTACGCCCACGACGCCCCGCTCGACATGCGCATGGACCCACGCTCGGGGCCGACGGCGGCCGACGTGCTCAACACCTATTCGGCGCGCGAGCTGGCCCGCGTGCTGAGGGAGTACGGCGAGGAGCGCTACGCCCGTCGGATCGCCGACGCCGTCGTCCGCGAGCGGGTTCGGGAGCCGTTCACCACGAGTCGACGGTTGGTCGAGCTGCTCTACGACGTCATCCCGTCCCCGGCGCGCCGCAGCGGAGGGCACCCGGCCAAGCGGACCTTCCAGGCCTTGCGGATCGAGGTCAACGCCGAGATCGACGTGCTCGCCCGGGCGCTGCCGGCAGCTGTGGACTGCCTCGCCGTGGGTGGACGGATCGTCGTCATCTCCTACCACTCGCTCGAGGACCGGCTGGTCAAGCGGACCCTCGCCGCAGGTGCCCGCAGCACGACACCCGAGGGGCTGCCGGTCGAGCTGCCGGGCCACGGGCCCGTGCTGCGCCTGCTCACGCGAGGAGCGGAGGTGCCCACGGAGGCCGAGGTCGGGTCCAACCCCCGGGCCACCTCCGCCCGCCTCCGGGCGGCCGAGCGCCTGCGGGAGGCGGCGTGAGCCCGCGGAGTACGGCGAGCGCCCGGCGGGGGACCGCGACGGCGTCGTCCCCGCTCCGCCGGCCGCGACTACGGGCGGTGCCCCGTGCGGTGGGACGGCCGGCGCGCACGCCCTTCGTCGTGCTCGTGCTCCTCGTCCTGGCGGCCGGACTGGTCGGTCTCCTCCTGCTCAACACCTCCCTGCAGCAGGGGTCCTTCCACCTGGCCGAGCTCGAGCGCTCCACCGCCGAGCTGCGCGACCGGCAGCAGGCACTCGTCCGGGAGGTCGCCGTGCTCGAGGCGCCGGGCGGCCTGGCCAGGCGGGCGGCGTCACTCGGCATGGTCCCGGACACCAGTCCCGCCTACCTCCGGCTGGCCGACGGCTCGGTGTCCGGCGACCTGGAGGCTGTGGAGCCGGCCCCGTGACGCCACACCAGGGGGACGCCGGCCGGCCACGACGGACCGGCCGTCCTGCGGGCACCGGGTCGATGCCGCGCGCCCCCCGCCCGGCGGCGACGGGCGCGACCGGCACGCGTACCCGACCCCGGCCCGGCTCCGGGGAGCGGACGGCGCCCTCCGGCACCGAGCCGGTCGTCCGGGCCCGCAAGCGCCCCGAGCCGCGGCCGGCCGCGCGGAGCACGCCGCAAGCGAGTGCACGGGCGGCCCCGCGTCCCGCCCCGCCCCGCGTGAGCCCACCGGTCATCCGGCCGGTGGCGCGTCCGGTGGTCCGCCGCCCGCCACGCCGGCTGCGGCTGAGTGACCCGCGGCGCCGGCTGCGGGTCATCCTCGCGCTGATCTGCTTCGTCGCGTCCTTGTTCGCCGGGCGGCTGGTCCAGCTGCAGGGGCTCGACGCGTCGACCTACGCCGAGGCGGCCCGCAACGAGCGCCTGCGGACCGTTGTCCTCCCGGCGACGCGCGGCGACATCCTCGACGTCCACGGCGAGGCGCTCGCCACGACCGCCGAGGCCTACGACCTGTCGGTGGACCAGACGCAGGTGACGAACCCGGCGGCCTACGCGCTGCAGCTGGAGCCGCTCCTCGACTCCGACCTCCGCAGCATCCAGCGGTCGCTCACGGGTGACGCCCGCTTCGCGTACGTGGAGAAGGGTCTGGACCCGGAGACCTGGCGAGCGGTCCGCGAGCTGAGGCTGCCCGGGGTCTACGCCGAGCCGACCTCGGAGCGGCTGTACCCCGCCGGTGAGGTGGGGGGCAACGTCGTGGGCTTCGTGGGTGCGGAGGGAACCGGCCTCGCGGGGTTGGAGATGTCCTACGACGACGTGCTGGCGGGCGAGCCGGGCAAGCTGGCCTACGAGGTGGGGCCGGGGGAGCGCCGCCTGCCCGTCGTGCAGGGCTCACGGGTGGAGCCCACCACGGGGGAGGGCCTGCGGCTCACGATCGATCGAGACCTGCAGTGGTTCGCCCAGGACACCCTCGCCGAGGCAGTGGCTGCGGCGGGTGCCCAGGGCGGGAGCAGCGTCGTCATGGACGTTCGGACGGGTGCGATCCTCGCGATGGCCACGGCACCCGTGGTGGATCCGACCGCACCGGGGCAGACGGCCGATCGCGACCGCGGCAACGCCGCCGTCGAAGACGCCTACGAACCCGGGTCGGTCCAGAAGGTGCTGACGGCCGCGGCGTTGGTCCAGGAGGGGGTCGTCGCGGCGGACACCCCGATGGAGGTGCCTTCGAGCATCCGGCGAGGCGGCCACACCATCCGGGACTCGGTCGACCACCCGACGGGCCTCACGTTCGCCGGCGTCCTGGCCAAGTCGAGCAACGTCGGTACCCTGCTCGCGGCCGAGCGGGTCGACTCCGCGGTCCTGCGGCAGTACCTCCTCGACTTCGGGTTCGGGCAGAAGCCGGGGCTGGGTTTCGCCGGCGAGACGCCGGGCCTCCTCCCGTCCGACTGGTCCGACCTCAACCGCGACACGATCGCATTCGGTCAGGGCGTCTCGGCCAGCATCGTCCAGATGGCCTCGGCCTACGCGACGATCGCCAACGGCGGCGTCCGGGTGCCGCCGAGGCTCGTCGACGCCACGATCGACGCCGACGGAGCCGTGCACGAGGTCCCGGCCGCACAGCCAACGCGCGTGGTGTCACAGACGACCGCGGACGCCGTGACCCTGATGATGGAGGGAGTCATGGGCGAGGACGGCACCGGGCGGAGCGTCGCCGAGCGGGTCCCCGGCTTCCGGTTGGCGGGCAAGACCGGGACCGCGCAGCGGGTCAACCCGTCCTGCGCGTGCTACTCCGGGGGCGGGAACGTCGTGTCCTTCATGGGGTTCGCACCCGCCGACGACCCGCGAATCGTCGTGGCGGTGACGGTGGACCGGCCGGCGGGCGGCGGCTCCGGCAGCGGCACGGCCGGCCCCGCGTGGGCCGACACGACGGCGTTCGCCCTCCAGCGCCTGGGCGTCGAGCCGAGCGGGACGGAGGCCCCGCGGGTGCAGCTGTTCACGGGCTGACGAGTACCCTCACGCCGATGTCCGCGCGCTCGGGGCCCCGTCCCCTGACGGTCACGCCGCGCCCGCTCACGGGTCTCGCGGCCTTGCTGGGGACAGCGCTTCCGACGGACGCGGCCACGCTCGCGGTCACCGGCGTGACCCTCGACTCTCGGCGCGTGGTGGCCGGAGACCTGTACGCGGGACTGCCCGGCGCGGTCACCCACGGCGCCAGGTTCGCGGGCGCCGCGGCGGCCGCCGGGGCCGTGGTCCTGCTCACCGACGACGAGGGGGTCGGGCTGGCCGCGGGGTCGGGGCTGCCCGCGCTCGTGGTGGCGGACCCGCGGGCCCGCCTGGGTGAGGTGGCGGCGGAGGTCTACGGACAGCCTGGACGTGACCTGATCCTGGTCGGTGTCACCGGCACGAACGGCAAGACGACCACGACCTACCTGCTCGACTCCGTGCTGCGTCGCGCGCACGGCGTCACGGGCCTGATCGGGACGGTCGAGACACGCATCGGCGACGAGGTCCTGCCCAGCGTGCGGACGACGCCGGAGGCGCCGGACGTCCACGCCCTGCTCGCGGTCATGCGTGAGCGCGGCGTCAGGGCGTGCGCCATGGAGGTCTCGAGCCACGCGCTGGCGCTGGGGCGGGTGGACGGCGTCGTCTTCGACGTCGCCGTCTTCACCAATCTGAGCCAGGACCACCTCGACTTCCACGGGTCCATGCAGGACTACTACGCCACCAAGGCGGAGCTGCTCACCGGCCGCCGTTCGCGGCGTGGCGTCGTCTGCGTCGACGACCCGTACGGGATGCGCGCCGCCACCGAGGCGTCCGTGCCCGTCGTCACGGTGTCGACCGGTCCCACGGGTGACGCGGACTGGCGGGTGCTCGACCGCGAGCCGGTCGGGCCCGGCGCCACCACCCGTTTCGTGCTCGCCCACCGGGACGGCCGCCGCCTGCCGGCCGTGTCGCCGTTGCCGGGGGACTTCAACGTCGCCAACGCGGCGCTCGCGGTGGTCACGGCCATGGAGGCGGGCGTGGACCCGGAGGTCGCCGCCGCGGCGCTGGCGACGTCCCCGGGTGTCCCCGGCCGGATGGAACGCGTCCACGGGGCCGGTGCCGACGAGCCGCTCGCGGTGGTGGACTACGCCCACACTCCCGACGCGGTCGCCGGTGCGCTCCGGGCGCTCCGCCCGGCCACCACCGGCCGACTGGTCGTGGTGCTCGGTGCGGGTGGCGACCGGGACGCCGGCAAGCGCCCGCTCATGGGCGAGGCCGCCGCCCGGTGGGCCGACGTCGTGGTCGTCACGGACGACAACCCCCGGTCCGAACCGCCGGGGGCGATCCGGGCCGCGGTCCTGGACGGCACCACCCGGGTCGCACCGGCCGACCGGGCCGACGTGATCGAGGTCGCCGGCCGGGCCGACGCGGTGCAGGTCGCCGTCGGCATGGTCGCGGGTGGTCAGGACACCGTGCTGGTCGCGGGCAAGGGGCACGAGCAGGGACAGGAGGTCGCGGGGGTCGTGCACCCGTTCGACGACCGCGTCGTGCTGCGGGCGGCACTCCAGCACCGCGAGAGCAGGCCGGCCGACCGGGTGGGGGACCGCTGGTGATCCCCCTGACGCTCGCCGAGGTCGCCCGTGCGACCGGCGGCGCCCTCGACGCGGCCGATCCCGCCGTGGTCGTGGCCGGCGAGGTGGTGGTCGACTCCCGGCTGGTCGTCCCCGGGTCGCTCTTCGTCGCCGTCCGCGGGGAGCACGCCGACGGCCACGACTTCGCCGACCGGGCCGTGGCCGGCGGGGCCGTCGCGGCCGTCGTCGAGCGTCCGACGGGGGGGCCCGCCGTGGTCGTCGACGACACCGTGGCGGCGTTGTCCCGGCTGGCCCGGGCGGTCCGCGAACAGCTGCCGGACCTACCGGTGGTGGGTGTCACCGGCAGCAGCGGCAAGACCAGCACCAAGGACCTGCTCGCCCAGGTGCTGGCCGACCTCGGCCCGGTGGTGGCGCCCCCCGGCTCGTACAACAACGAGATCGGCCTGCCCCTCACGGTGCTCAGGGCGGACGCGGGCACCCGGGCGCTCGTCGTCGAGATGGGGGCCCGCGGGCGCGGACACGTCGCCGAGCTGTGCGACACCGCTGCCCCGACGGTGGGGGTCGTGCTCAACGTGGGCAGCGCGCACCTCGGCGAGTTCGGCAGCCGAGAGGCGATCGCGCTCTCCAAGGGAGAGATCGTCGAGGCCCTGCCGGCCGACGGCACCGCCGTTCTCAACGCCGACGACCCCCTGGTCCGCGCGATGCGGACCCGCACGGCCGCCCACGTGCTCCTCACCGGCGAGTCGCCCGACGCCGACGTCCGGGCCGAGGAGGTCCGGCTCGATGACGCGGGGCGGCCCGCCTTCCGTCTGGTCGCGCCGGACGGCACCGCCCCCGTGCGGCTGGGGCTCGTGGGGGAGCACCAGGTCTCCAACGCCCTCGCGGCGGCCGGGGCCGCCCACGCGCTCGGGCTCCCCGTCGCCACCACGTCGGCCGCGCTCTCCGCAGCCCGGCCCCGCTCCCGCTGGCGCATGGAGGTGGCCGAGACTGCCGCCGGCGTCACGGTGGTCAACGACGCGTACAACGCCAACCCGGAGTCGGTGCGGGCCGCGCTCAAGGCGCTGGTCGCGCTCGCGCGTGGTCGGCGGACCTGGGCCGTGCTCGGGGAGATGCGGGAGCTCGGTCCCGCCGCCGGCCAGGAGCACGACGCGATCGGCCGGCTGGCGGTGCGCCTGGACGTCTCCCGGCTGCTCGCCGTCGGGGAGGGAGCTCGCGCGGTCCATCTCGGGGCCACCCACGAGGGGTCCTGGGGCGACGAGTCGGCCTGGGTGCCCGACGTCGACGCCGCCGTCGCCGTGCTCCGGGCCCAGCTCCGTCCGGGTGACGTCGTCCTGGTCAAGGCCTCGCGCGCCGCGGGACTGGAACGGGTGGCAGAGGCACTGCTGACCGACGGCCGGGAGGCGGCCGAGTGATCGCGGTCCTGGTCTCGAGCTTCACCGCCTTCGTCGTCTCGTTCCTCGGTACCCCCGTGGCCATCCGGACGCTGGTCGGCCGAAACTACGGCCAGCTCATCCGGGACGACGGTCCGACCAGCCACCACACCAAGCGCGGCACCCCGACGATGGGCGGCGCGGTCATCATCGTGGCCGTCGTCGTCGGCTACGCGGCGGCGCACCTGGCCCGGCTCACCCCGCCGAGCGCCTCCGGCCTCCTCGTGCTCTTCCTGATGACGGGCCTCGGACTGGTCGGCTTCGTCGACGACTTCATCAAGATCACCAAGCAGCGGAGCCTCGGCCTGCGCACTGGCGCCAAGCTCGCCGGCCAGGCCTTCGTGGCGATCGCGTTCGCCCTGCTGGCACTCCAGTTCGAGGACGAGCGCGGCCTCACCCCCGCGTCGACCGCCGTGTCGGCGCTGCGCGACACGCCGCTCGTCCTGGGTCCGGTCCTGTTCGTGCTCTGGGCGTACGTGTTCGTGGCCGGGGCCTCGAACATGGTCAACCTCACCGACGGGTTGGACGGCCTGGCCACGGGCGCCTGCATCATGGTGTTCGGCGCCTACCTCATCGTGGCCATCTGGCAGTTCAACCAGCGCTGCTCCGTGATCGCCGGGCCCAACTGCTACGAGGTCCGAGACCCGCTCGACCTGGCCATCGTCTCGGCCGCGCTGGTCGGGGCCTGCTTCGGCTTCCTGTGGTGGAACACCTCACCGGCGAAGATCTTCATGGGTGACACGGGGTCACTCGCCCTCGGCGGCGCGCTGGCCGGGCTGGCCATCCTGTCCAGGACGGAGCTGCTGCTGGGCGTCCTGTCGGGACTCATGGTCATCATCACCCTCTCGGTCATCCTCCAGGTCGGCTGGTTCAAGCTCTCCGGGGGCAAGCGGCTGTTCCGGATGGCACCGCTCCAGCACCACTTCGAGCTGCAGGGCTGGGCCGAGGTGACCATCGTGGTGCGGTTCTGGATCATCGCCGGCCTCTTCGTCGCACTCGGGCTCGGCCTGTTCTACGCCGAGTGGGTGACCGGCGCGTGAGTCCGCCGGCCTGGCTCGCCGCGGCCGACCGTGCGGCCCCGTGGTCCCAGCTGCACGCCTGCGTGGCCGGGATCGGGGTCTCCGGGTTCGCCGCCGCCGACGCCCTGGTGTCGCTCGGTGCCCGGGTGACCGTGCTGGACGAGCGCGAGGGCGACAGCGAGCGCGAGAAGGCGACGGTGCTCGAGGTGCTCGGTGCGACGGTGCGCCTCGGCGCGGGCGCCACGGCCGCGCTCCCGCCGGAGGTCGGCCTCGTCGTCACCTCGCCCGGCTGGCGGCCGACCGCGCCGCTGCTCGCCGCCGCCGCCTCCGCCGGCGTGCCGGTCTGGGGCGAGGTCGAGCTGGCGTGGCGGCTCCGCGACCCGGACGGCGCCGCTCCCTGGCTGGCGGTCACCGGGACCAACGGCAAGACGACGACCGTGCGCATGCTCACCGAGATCCTGCGCGCGTCCGGACTGCGGGTGGCATCGGTCGGCAACGTGGGGGATCCGGTCGTCGAGGCGGTCCTGCACCCCCGGCCCTACGACGTGCTCGCGCTCGAGCTGTCGAGCTTCCAGCTGCACTGGACCTCGTCGATGGCCGCCCGCTCGGCCGCGGTGCTCAACGTTGCCCCGGACCACGTCGACTGGCACGGCTCGGTCGCCGCGTATGCGCGGGACAAGGGCCGGGTCTATCAGGGCTGCCAGGTCGCCTGCGTCTACAACGTTGCCGACCCCGTGACCGAGGAGCTGGTGCGGGCCGCCGACGTGGCCGAGGGCTGCCGGGCCGTCGGCTTCACCCTCGGCCCGCCCCAGGTCGGCATGCTCGGCGTGGTCGCCGGCACCCTGGTCGACCGCGCCTTCGTCGAGGACAGGCACCCCCCGTCCAGCCGGGCCGCCGAGCTCGGTGCCGTCAGCGACGTCGTGCCCGCGGCTCCGCACAACGTGGCCGACGCCCTGGCCGCGGCAGCGCTCGCGCGGTCGCTCGGGGTGCCCGCGGCAGCGGTGCGCGACGGCCTACGCGCGTTCCGGCCCGACGCGCACCGCATCGCGACCGTGGGCACGGTGCGGGGGGTGACCTGGGTCGACGACTCCAAGGCCACCAACCCGCACGCGGCCGCTGCCTCGCTCGCGGCGTACGACGAGGTCGTGTGGGTGGCCGGCGGCCTGGCCAAGGGCGCGACCTTCGACGACCTCATCCGGGAAGCGCGGGAGCGGCTGCGCGGGGCGGTCCTCCTGGGCGCCGACCGGTCCCTGCTCGCCGAGGCTCTCGCGCGACACGCGCCGGAGGTCCCCGTGGTGGAGGTGGCCGACACCGACACTGGGGCCATGGACGTCGTGGTCCGCGAGGCGGCCGCCCTGGCCCGTCCGGGGCAGACGGTGCTGCTCGCCCCCGCGTGCGCGTCCATGGACATGTTCACCAGCTACGCGGCCCGCGGCGACGCGTTCGCCGCCGCCGTCGACCGGCTCGCCGCCGGTTGAGCCGCCGGGAGCCGACCGTGGCCACCGCCGCCAGGACGAGTGACCGGGCCGTCCCCCGGCCTGGTCTGGCCGCCGTCGAGCGCCTCCTCGGTCGACCCCTGGCGTCCTACCACCTCGTGCTCGGCTCGGCCGGGCTGCTGCTCGCCCTGGGCCTGGTGATGGTCCTGTCGGCCTCCAGCGTCTACTCGCTGCGCCTGCACGGCTCCTCGTACCACGTGTTCCTCCGTCAGGCGGCGTGGGTGGCGGCCGGGCTCCCGATGGCCTGGGTCGCCGCCCGGTCGAGGCCGGCGACGATCCGGCGGCTGGCCTACCCGCTGCTCCTCGGCTCGATCGTGCTGCTTGCCCTGACCTACGTCCCGGGGCTCGGTGTGGTCGTGAACGGCAACCGGAACTGGATCGACCTGGGCGGCCCGTTCCGGCTCCAGCCGTCCGAGCTCGCCAAGCTGGCCCTGGTCGTGTGGGGGGCGCACATCTACGCCCGCAAGGAGCGTCTGCTCGGGGAGTGGAAGCACCTCGTCGTGCCATTCCTCCCGGGAGCCGCCGTGGTGGTCGCCCTGACCGTCGGGCAGGGCGACCTGGGGACGTCCGTGGTGCTGATGGCGATCACCCTGACCCTCCTGTGGGTCGTCGGTGTGCCGGGCTGGTTGTTCGGGCTCGCGCTCGGGGTCGTCGGCACCGTCGGGGTCTACTTCGTGACCGCCGAGCAGTACCGCATGGCCCGGGTGCGGTCCTTCCTCGACCCGTTCGCCGACGTCCAGGGGAGTGGCTACCAGGCCGCGCACTCCATCTACGCCTTCGCCACGGGGGAGTGGTGGGGTGTCGGGCTGGGGGCGTCGAGGCAGAAGTGGGGCTCGCTGCCCGAGGCCCACACCGACTTCATCTTCGCCGTGATCGGCGAGGAGCTGGGCCTGTTCGGGTCGCTGGTGGTGCTCGTCCTGGTGCTCACCCTCGGCTACGCGGGCGTGCGCATCGCCTGGCGCGCCGGCGACCCCTTCGTCCGGCTCACGGCCGCCGGCCTGGTGGGCTGGCTGCTCTCCCAGGCCCTGGTGAACATGGGCGCCGTGCTCGGGGTGATGCCCATCACCGGTATCCCCCTGCCGCTCGTGTCCTACGGTGGCTCCGCGCTCCTGCCCACCCTGGTCGCCGTCGGGATCCTGGTCTCCTTCGCCAAGGAGGAGCCGGGTGCCCGCGAGGCCCTGGCAGCCCGGCGCACCGCTCTCCGGCGCCGTCGGAGGGCCTGATCCGTGGGAGTGATGTCGTAGTGCACGTCGTGCTCGCCGGCGGTGGCACCGCGGGTCACGTCGAGCCCGCCCTCGCCACCGCCGACGCGCTGGTCCGCGCCGACCCGGCCACCCGGGTGACGGCGCTGGGCACGTCGCGCGGCCTGGAGACCCGGCTCGTCCCCGACCGGGGCTACGACCTGGCCCTGATCCCGCCCGTCCCGCTCCCGCGTCGCCCGAGCGTCGACCTGATCAGGCTGCCGGGTCGGGTCCGAAGTGCCGTCCGCGAGGTCGAGGCCGTGCTGCGGCGGACCGCGGCGGACGTCGTGGTGGGCTTCGGCGGCTATGTCGCACTGCCCGCCTACCTCGCCGCGCGGAGGAGCCGGGTGCCCCTCGTCGTCCACGAGGCGAACGCCCGCCCGGGGCTGGCCAACCGCGTCGGTGCCCGCCTGACTCCGTACGTCGGGGTGGCCACGCCCGATGTCCCGTTGCCGCACGCGCGCCACGTGGGGATCCCGCTGCGCCGGTCGGTGTCCACCCTGGACCGGCCCGCCCGGCGGGACGAGGCGCGCGCGGCCTTCGGGCTCGACCCCGACCTCCCGACCCTGCTGGCGTACGGCGGGAGCCAGGGGGCCCGCCGGATCAACGAGGCCCTCGCGGGCGCAGCCGGGGCCCTCACCGCTGCGGGTGTCCAGGTCCTGCACGCGGTCGGCAAGGGGAACGAGGGCGGTGCCGCCCCGCCGACCGGCCGGGCACCCTACGTCGTCGTGCCGTACCTCGACCGCATGGACCTGGCCTATGCCGCCGCCGACCTCGCCCTGTGCCGCGCGGGCGCGCTGAGCTGCGCCGAGCTCGCGGCCGTCGGCCTGCCCGCCGTCTACGTCCCGCTCCCGCACGGCAACGGGGAGCAGCGCCTCAACGCCGAGCCGGTGGTCCGCGCCGGGGGTGGGCTGCTGATCGACGACGCGGCCCTCACCGCCGACTGGGTGGCGGCGACCCTGCCGGGCCTGGTCCGTGACTCCGACCGCCTCTCGCGCATGTCGGCGGCGGCCGCGGCCTTCGGCCACCGCGACGCCGACGACCTGCTCGTCGCCATGGTCCGGGAGGCTGCGCGGACGCCCGGCAGGACGGGAGGGACCTGGTGATCGTCCCTCCGCCGGAGCGCCTGCTGAGCGCGGAGGAGCTGGGCCGGGTCCACTTCGTCGGCATCGGCGGGGCGGGCATGTCCGGCATCGCGCGGATCCTGCTCGCCCGCGGCTGCCCGGTGAGCGGCAGCGACGCCAAGGACTCCAGCGTCCTGGCCGGCCTGCGGGCCCTCGGCGCCGGCGTGCACGTCGGCCATGCGAGGGACCACGTCGCCGACGCCGACACGGTGGTGGTGTCCACGGCCATCCGGGACACGAACCCGGAGGTGCTCGAGGCCCGGGACCGGGGACTCCGGGTGCTGCCCCGGGCGGCGGCGCTCGCCGCCGTGATGGCCGGGCGCCGGGCCGCGGCCGTGGCGGGCACCCACGGCAAGACGACGACGACGTCGATGCTCACGGTCGCCCTGCAGCACTGCGGCGCCGACCCGTCCTTCGCCATCGGCGGCAACCTCAACGAGTCCGGCGCCAACGCGCACGACGGCAGCGGGGACGTCTTCGTGGCGGAGGCCGACGAGAGCGACGGCTCGTTCCTGGTCTACTCACCGGCGGTCGCCGTCGTCACCAACGTGGAGGCGGACCACCTGGACAACTACGGCACCCCGGAGGCCTACGTCGCCGCGTTCGACGCCTTCGCGGCCCGGGTCCGCGACGGCGTCCTCGTGGCGTGCGCCGACGACCCTGGGTCGGCCGGGCTGGCCGCGCGCGCCCGCGACCGGGGTGGCCAGGTGCAGACCTACGGGCGTTCAGAGCTCGCCGACGTCCGGGTGGCCGACCTCGAGCTCAGCGGTAGCGGCTCCACGTTCGAGCTCGTGGCCCGGGGCCGTCGCCAGGGGCGGGTGGCCCTGCGGCTGCCGGGCCAGCACAACGCGCTCAACGCCGCAGCGGCCTTCACCGCCGGGCTGGTGCTCGGGTTCCCCAGCGCCGACCTGCGGGAGGGACTCGAGGGCTTCACCGGGACGCGGCGGCGCTTCGAGCTCAAGGGTGTCGCCGACGGCGTGCGAGTCTACGACGACTACGCGCACCACCCGACCGAGGTGGAGGCGGTCCTGCGCGCCGCCCGCCCGGTCGCCGGGGAGGGGCGCGTCGTCGCCGTCTTCCAGCCACACCTGTTCAGCCGTACGCGCATCTTCGCCGAGCAGTTCGGCCGGGCCCTCGGGCTGGCCGACGACGTCGTCGTCATGGACGTCTACGCGGCGCGCGAGGACCCCGAGCCCGGGGTCACCGGCGCCCTCGTCGCCGGCGCCGTCCCCCTCCCCGGTGACCGGGTCACGTTCGAGCCTTCCTGGTCCGCCGTCCCCGGCCTGGTCGCTGCCCGCAGCAGACCCGGCGACGTGCTCCTCACCATCGGCGCGGGCGACGTGACGCTCATCGGTCCGGAGGTGCTCGAGGTCCTCGACAGCCGCGTCGGGCAGCCGACGTGAGGGCGCGCGCGCGTCGGCGGACCCGGGCCGCGACCCCCACCGGTGTGGTGTCCGGGTCGTCGGCCCGCCGGTTCGCCGCCCGCAGCCGCCGGCACCGGGCCGGTCGGGTGCTCCTGGCCGTCGGTGCGGTGGTGGCCGCGGCGGCCGTCGGTGCCGGGGTCTGGGCGGTCGGGTGGTCGGACCTCCTCGTGCTCGAGGACGTCCACGTCGAGGGGGCTCCCGAGCCGCTCGCGGTCGACGTCGCGACCGCCGCGGCCGCGCCGGTCGGCACCCCGCTCGCCCGGGTCGACACCGGCGCCATGGCGGGTCGGGTCGCCCTCGTCCCGGCCGTCGCCGAGGTCGACGTCGACCGGGTCTGGCCGTCCACCCTGGTGGTCCGGGTGGCTCCCCGGGTGCCGCTGGCGAGCCTGAGCACCCCCGACGGAGACCGCGCGGTGGACCGGACGGGGGCGGTCTTCCCCCCGGTGGAGCCGGTCGACGGGCTGCCCCGGCTGGAGGCACCCGAGGACGGGGGGGCCTCGCCGGCCCGCGCTGCCGCCGTCGGGGTCCTGTCCGCCCTCCCCGCCGAGCTCGCCGCCCGCGTGGCCACCGTCCGCGCGACCAGCGACGTCGACGTGGAGCTGGTCCTGGACGACGGCTCGTCCGTCCGCTGGGGCGGTCCCGACCGCACCGACCGCAAGGCCGAGGTCCTCACCGCGCTGCTGGCCCAGCAGGCCTCGGCCTACGACGTGTCGGCGCCGGAGCGCCCGACCGTCCGACCGTGACGACGCCGACGTGCGTCGGGTGCTGTCCGACCTCGTCGAGGCGACGGTCCGATTTCGGGTCGTGCGGCGTGTCGGCCCGGGTTGCCGGAGGACGCGGGCCTAGCGTTCCTCCCAGCCTTCAGGTTGACATAACTATCAACCTCTACCTGAGGGTAAGGGTTTTCGGACCGGAGCTCGAGCGAGAGGCGAAGCGACGTGGCTGCTCCGCAGAACTACCTCGCGGTGATCAAGGTCGTCGGCATCGGCGGGGGCGGCGTCAACGCCGTGAACCGGATGATCGAGGTCGGCCTCAAGGGCGTCGAGTTCATCGCGATCAACACCGACGCGCAGGCGCTGCTCATGAGCGACGCCGACGTCAAGCTCGACGTGGGGCGCGAGCTCACGCGCGGCCTCGGCGCCGGGGCCAACCCGGACGTCGGCCGCAAGGCCGCCGAGGACCACGCCGAGGAGGTCGAGGAGGTCCTCAAGGGCGCCGACATGGTCTTCGTGACGGCCGGGGAGGGCGGAGGCACGGGCACCGGCGGCGCCCCGGTGGTCGCGCGCATCGCCCGCTCCCTCGGCGCGCTGACCATCGGAGTGGTGACCCGGCCGTTCACCTTCGAGGGTCGCCGCCGGGCGCTGCAGTCCGAGGCCGGGATCGAGGCCCTGCGCGAGGAGGTGGACACGCTCATCGTCATCCCCAACGACCGGTTGCTGTCCATCAGCGACCGACAGGTCAGCGTCCTCGACGCGTTCAAGAGCGCCGATCAGGTGCTGCTCTCGGGTGTTCAGGGGATCACCGACCTGATCACGACGCCGGGGCTGATCAACCTCGACTTCGCCGACGTCAAGTCGGTGATGTCCAACGCCGGGTCGGCCCTGATGGGGATCGGCTCGGCGCGGGGGGAGGACCGGGCCGTCGCGGCGGCGGAGATGGCGATCTCCAGCCCACTGCTCGAGGCCTCCATCGACGGCGCCTTCGGCGTGCTGCTGTCGGTCTCCGGCGGCTCCGACCTCGGGCTGTTCGAGATCAACGAGGCGGCCAACCTCGTCGCCCAGGCCGCCCACGACGAGGCCAACATCATCTTCGGCGCGGTGATCGACGACGCGCTGGGCGACGAGGTGCGGGTGACGGTGATCGCCGCCGGGTTCGACGGGGCCATGCAGAAGCGACGCGACCTGGGAGCCGTCCGCCGCAGCGTGGCCGTCGGCAGCGGCGAGCCCGACCGCCGTCCGGGGCTCGCCGGGGACGACCCGACGGATCCCTCTCGGACCGACGCCTCCGGAGGCCCGCAGACGCCTGCGGAGCCGGCCGGGGCACCGGTGCGTGCCGGTGCGCCGACGTCGGCGTCCACCGCCTCCGCCGTGGGGGGACCGGCGGACCATGGTCCGCGGACACCGGGTACGTCCCGGCGCGAGGAGACCGGGCCGCCGCGGCGGGTCGTGCCGGCGGGTGACGACGACCTCGATGTGCCCGACTTCCTCAAGTAGGTGCTGGCCTGGCGCGAGGAGCTGCCCGGCGGGGTCCGCCTGGCGGTGACCGACCGCCGGGGCGGGTCGAGCACCGGCCCGTACGCCACGCTCAACCTCGCTGCCCACGTCGGCGACGACGCCGGAGCGGTGACCGACAACCGCGAACGGCTGCTGTCTGCCCTGCGGTTGCCCTCCGGGCGGTTCGTGGTGGCGAACCAGGTGCACGGCGCTGAGGTCGCGGAGGTCCGGGGCCCGTGGGCGGGTCCGCCGCCGAGTGCCGACGCCCTCGTCACGGCCGCGCCGGGACTCCTCCTGGCGGTGCTGGTGGCCGACTGCGTCCCCGTGCTGCTGGCCGCCCCGGAGGCAGGGGTGGTCGGTGTCGCCCACGCCGGCCGCCAGGGCATGGCCGCCGGGGTGGTCCAGGCGCTGGTGCAGGCGGTCCGGGACCTGGGGGGACGCGACGTGCTGGCGCGCGTCGGACCCGCCGTCTGCGGGCGCTGCTACGAGGTGCCCGCACCGATGCGTGACCAGGTGGCCGAGGCGTGGCCGGTGGCCCGGTCGGTGACGCGTCGCGGGACGCCCGCGCTCGACGTCGGCGCGGCCGTCGTCGAGCAGCTGGTGGCGGTCGGCGTCCGGGTCGCGTGGTTGGACGGCTGCAGCCTGGAGCGGGCCGACCTCTACTCGTACCGCCGGGACGCGACGACCGGGCGGTACGCCGGCCTGGCCTGGCGGGCCGAGTGACGAGCCGCGCGGACCAGCTGGCGGCGGGCCTGGGGGCCGTGCGCGCCCGCATCGAGGCCGCCTGCGACCGCAGCGGACGGAGCAGCGACGAGATCACGCTCGTGGTGGTGACCAAGACCTTCCCGGCCTCCGACGTGCGCCTCCTCGCGTCGCTCGGCGTGCACGACGTAGGGGAGAACCGTGACCAGGAGGCGTCCGCCAAGGTCCGCGAGTGTGCCGACCTCGACGTGGCCTGGCACTTCGTGGGGCAGCTGCAGTCCAACAAGGCCCGGTCGGTGGCCCGCTACGCCGACGTCGTCCACTCCCTCGACCGGGTCCGGCTCGTCGACGCCCTGGCCCGGGGAGCGAGGTCGGCCGGGCGCACGCTCACGGCGTTGGTCCAGGTGGCGCTCGACGACGCGCCCGGACGGGGCGGTGCCCGGCCGGGCGAGGTGGCCGCCGTCGCCGACCGGGTGGCATCGGCGCCGGGGCTGGTCCTGGGAGGGGTGATGGCGGTGGCCCCGCTGGGGGTCGACCCCCGCCCCGCCTTCGCCCGGCTGGCCCGCGTGTCCGCGGCTCTCCGGGACGACCACCCCGGAGCCACGTGGGTGTCGGCGGGGATGAGCGAGGACCTCGAGGCGGCTCTGGAGCACGGCGCGACACACGTGCGTGTCGGCAGCGCAATCCTCGGTGCACGACCCCCCGACGGCTAGGGTCGGGCTCGGGGTCACCGCCCGGGTGGCCGGAACGTCAACCGTCCACGACCAGCTGCAGGAGGACTCGGAGCATGGCCGGCGCAATGCGCAAGGTGGCGGTCTACCTCGGCCTCGTGGAGGACCAGGGCCGCTACGACGACTACAGCGAGGACTACGACTACCCCACCGGCTACGACGACCACGACGTCGATGACGACGTCGTCGTCGAGGAGCCGGAGCGTCCCCGGCCCGCGGCCGCGCCCGAGCGGCGGTCGGCGACCGTGGCCAGCCTGGCCGAACGCCGGCCCGTCGCCGTCGCGACGCACCCACAGCGGGCGGAGCCGGCCCGGATCACCACCTTGCACCCACGCACCTACAACGAGGCGCGCACGATCGGCGAGCACTTCCGTGACGGCACGCCGGTGATCATGAACCTGTCGGAGATGGACGACGGGGACGCCAAGCGTCTGGTCGACTTCGCGGCCGGGCTGGTGTTCGGCATGCGGGGGACGATCGAGCGGGTGACCGCCAAGGTCTTCCTGCTGTCCCCGTCCGACGTCCAGGTGACCGCGGAGGAGAAGGCGCGGATCGCCGAGAACGGTTTCTTCAACCAGAGCTGAGCCTGCGTGCGCGAGGCCCGGCTGCGACCTGGCGTGCCCAGGTCAGGTAGGTTCCCGTCCCGTGGCGGTCGTCAGCCAGGTCATCTACGTGGTCCTGTGGCTATTCTTCATCGCGCTGCTGGCCCGGCTGGTCTTCGACTGGGTCTTCCTGTTCGCGCGCTCGTGGGAGCCCAAGGGCCCGATCCTGGTCGTCCTGGAGGCCGTCTACACCGTGACCGACCCGCCGCTCAAGGCGGTTCGCAAGGTCGTCCCACCGTTGAAGCTGGGATCGGTGGCCCTCGACCTGGCGTTCATCGTGCTGATCATCGCCGTGCAGATCGCCCTGACGATTGTCGGCTCCGCGCGGTGAGGCGGTACCGTTGGCCCCTTCACGAACTCAACCCCGAGGTGACGCTATGCCGCTGACGCCCGAGGACGTCCAGAACAAGGAGTTCACGACCGTCCGCCTCCGCGAGGGCTACGACATGGAGGAGGTCGACCAGTTCCTGGACGAGGTCGAGGCCGAGCTCGCGCGCCTGTTCCGTGAGAACGACGAGCTGAGGGAGAAGCTGGCCGCGGTCACCCGCGACGGAGGCGTCGCCGGCTCGGTGGAGCCGCTGGTCCCCCAGCGAGCGCCGGAGCCGGTCCCCGTGGCGCCGGAGCCGCAGGCTCCCGTCGCCGCGGCGGCCCCGTCGGGCGGCGGCGCCCCGCACGAGGCCGCGGCCAAGGTGCTGGCTCTCGCGCAGCGCACGGCCGACGAGCTGGTGGCCGACGCCAAGTCCGAGGCGGACCAGCTGCTGGGCGACGCCCGGCGGCGCGCGGACCAGCTCGACAGCGAGAGCAAGGCTCGGGCCGGTCAGGTCGAGCAGGACGCCCGGATGCGGGCGGACTCCCTGGAGCGTGAGACCCAGCAGCGACGGCAGGAGCTCTCCGCGGAGCTCGAGGTCGAGCGCGACCGCCTCGAGGCCCAGGTCGAGGGCCTGCGGGCGTTCGAGCGGGAGTACCGCAGCCGCCTGAAGGCCTACCTCGAGGGTCAGCTGCGCCAGCTCGAGACCTCGGGGCTCACCGAGGCCGCCGCACCGGCCTCCTCGACCGGGCCGATGCGCTCGGTCTCCAGCCTGCTGGAGGACGAGCAGCGCTAGCCCGGCGCCGGCCGGGTCACGCGCGTTGGGTCAGGCGCGCCGCAGGTGGAACGTGAGGCCGAGCCCGTCCTCCTGCCGGCGGGTCGTGCCGTCGCCGAGCGGGACGGCCGCCAGCCCCTCCTCCACCCGCAGGGCGAGCACCTCCTCGGCCAGCAGGTCCCGGTGCTCGCGCAGCGCCTCGGCGAGCTCTCCGGTCGCCTCCCAGGCCAGGTGCACGCGGTCGGAGACGTCGTAGCCGCTGGACTTGCGGGCGTCCTGCACCAGCCGCACGACCTCGCGCGCGAGGCCGGCGCGGAGGAGTTCCGGCGTGAGCCGGAGGTCGAGGGCCACCGTCTCGCCCTCGCGGGCCACCGACCACCCCGCCCGAGGCGTCTCCGTGACGACCACGTCCTCCGCGGTCACGGGCACCGGTCCCAGCCCCTCGACGTCGAGGACCGCCTCGCCGTCGCGCCGGATCCCCGCCGCCAGAGTCGCCGCGTCCGCGGCGGAGATCGCCGCCGCGACTCGCGGGGTGTCCTTGGCGAACCGTCGACCCAGGGAGCGGAAGTTCGCCTTGGCGCTGACGTCCACCAGGGTGTCCCCCGTGGCCGTCAGCGGCGAGAGCCGGGCGACGTTGAGCTCGGCGGCGACATGGTCACGCAGCTCCTCCGGGAGCTCGTCCCAGCCGGGGGCGCCCACCAGCGCGCGGGCGAGCGGCTGGCGGGTGCGCACCTTCGCCTCGGCCCGCGCCGCCCGGCCGAGCTCGACCAGGCGGCGCGCCAGCGCCACCTGCTCGGCCAGCCGGTCGTCCACGAGGCGGGTGTCTGCCTCCGGGAAGTCGGTGAGGTGGACGGACTCGGCGGCCGCCGGGTCGGTGCTGCGCACCAGGTCCTGCCACACCCGCTCGGTGAGGAAGGGGATCATCGGGGCGAGCAGCCGGGTGAGCACCGCCAGGCACTCGTGGAGCGTGGCGAGGGCCGCCGGGTCGCCCTCCCAGAAGCGGCGCCGGGAGCGACGGACGTACCAGTTCGACAGGTCCTCGACGAACGCCGCGGCCCGGGCGCCCGCCCGGGTGACGTCGAAGCCCTGGTAGGCCGCGTCGACGTCGGCGACGAGGCGGTTCAGCTCGGCCAGCGCCCACCGGTCGAGCAGCGGGCGCTTGCCTGGCGGAGGGGTGTCGGGCCCCGGCGACCAGCCCGAGGTGCGCCCGTACAGGGACTGGAAGGCGACGGTGTTCCAGTAGGTCAGCAGGACCTTGCGGACCACGTCCTGAAGAGCCGCGTGGCCCACCTTGCGCGGCTGCCACGGTGAGCCGGAGGCGAGCATGAACCACCGGAGGGCGTCGGCGCCGTGCTCGTCCATGAGCGGGACGGGCTCGAGGATGTTGCCCAGGTGCTTGCTCATCCGCCGACCGTCCTCGGCCAGGATCAGGCCGAGGCACACGACGTTCTCGTACGAGGAGCGGTCGAGCACCAGGGTCCCGACGGCCATCATCGAGTAGAACCACCCGCGGGTCTGGTCCAGGCCCTCGCTGATGAACTGCGCCGGGTAGGTCGACTCGAACTCCTCGCTGCTGCCCGGCTCGTGCGGGTAGCCGAGCTGGGCGAACGGCATGGCGCCGGAGTCGTACCAGACGTCGATGACCTCGGGGACCCGGCGCATCGGGCTGCCACAGCTGGCGCAGTCGAAGGAGACGTCGTCGACGTACGGGCGGTGCGGGTCCAGGTCCGAGAGGTCGCGGCCCGCGTGGTCACCGAGCTCGGCGAGCGACCCGACGCAGACGAGGTGGCCCTCGGCGCAGCGCCACACCGGCAGGGGCGTGCCCCAGTAGCGGTTGCGTGAGAGCGCCCAGTCGACGTTGTTGCGCAGCCAGTCCCCGTAGCGGCCCCACTTGACGTGCTCGGGGAACCACCGCGTCCGGTCGTTCTCCCGGAGGAGCGCGTCCTTGACGGCGGTGGTGCGGACGTACCAGGACGGCTGAGCGTAGTAGATCAGCGGCGTGTGGCAGCGCCAGCAGTGCGGGTAGGGGTGCTCGTACGGCAGGTGCCTGAACAGCAGCCCCCGCTCCTCGAGGTCCTTCACCAGCGCGGTGTCGGCGTGCTTGAAGAACTCCCCACCGACCAGGTCGACCTCCGGGGCGAAGGTGCCGTCCGGGCGGACCGGGTTGACGACCGGCAGGCCGTACGAGCGGGCCACGCGCAGGTCTTCCGCACCGAAGGCCGGGGCCTGGTGGACCAGGCCGGAGCCGTCGTCGGTCGTCACGTAGGCGTCGACGACCACGTAGTGCGCGTCGGGGACGGGGACCAGGTCGAACGGTCGTCGGTAGCCCCAGTGCTCGAGGTCCGTGCCGACGTAGGAGTCCTGCACCGTCCAGCCCTCGCCGAGGACGCCCAGCAGGGGCTCGGCGACCACCAGGCGTTCCTCACCGTCGGGGGACTGCGCCACCACGTACCGGACCTCGGGGTGGACGGCGACGGCCGTGTTCGAGACCAGGGTCCAGGGCGTGGTGGTCCACACCAGGAGCGCGGCCTCGCCGGCCAGCGGGCCGGAGGTGAGGGGGAACCGGACGTAGACCGACGGGTCGACGACCGTCTCGTACCCCTGGGCCAGCTCGTGGTCGGACAGGGCCGTCCCGCACCGCGGGCAGTAGGGCGCGACCCGGTGGTCCTCGACGAGCAGGCCCCGGTCGAACACCTGCTTGAGCGACCACCAGACCGACTGCACGTAGGAGGAGTCCATCGTGCGGTAGGCGGTGGAGAAGTCCACCCAGAAGCCCATCCGGTGGGTCATCTGCTCGAAGGCGTCGACGTGGCGCAGGACCGACTCGCGGCACCGCGCGTTGAACTCGGCCACCCCGAAGGCCTCGATGTCTCCCTTGCCGCTGAAGCCGAGCTCCTTCTCCACCGCGATCTCGACGGGCAGGCCGTGGCAGTCCCAGCCGGCCCGGCGGGGGACGTGGTAGCCCTTCATCGTGCGGTAGCGCGGGTAGACGTCCTTGAACGCCCGCGCCTCGACGTGGTGGGTGCCGGGCATGCCGTTGGCGGTGGGCGGTCCCTCGTAGAAGACCCAGCTGGGGCCGTCCGCCGTCCGCGCGAGGGTCTTGCCGAAGATGTCGTGCTCCCGCCAGAAGTCGAGCACCTCGTGCTCGAGGGCGGGCAGGTCCACCTGGGCCGGCACCGGGCGGTACGTCACGCACTCCTCCGTCGCGTCGTCGCTGGCGCCGTTCTTCCGGCGGCTCCGGGGTGATCTTGTCCCGGGCACGCCCCCGGGCTCGCACCGTCCCCGGGTCGCTGGTGGCTGCGTACGGGAGTACTCGTCCCCATCGACGCCTTCGCGGCGCCTAGTGTACGGCGGCCGGCCCGCACCGGCCGCCGTCCCCCCATTGATCACGGCAGCCGCGTATTTGGCTGCCGAGCCAGGTGAATACACCGCGGCGCGTGCCCAACTACCGCGGCAGGTCGTCAGGACGTCCTCACCCGGGACCGGCTTCGGGGGGACACTGGGCTGGTGGCGGGCCTGCGTGTCGCCGTCCGGGTGCGCCCCGGTGCCTCCCGGACGAGGGTCGGAGGCGAGTACGGCGATGCGTTGGTCGTGGCCGTTCAGGCGCCGGCAGTCGACGGGAGGGCGACGGAGGCTGCGCTCCGGGCGCTGGCCGACGCCCTGGGCACCCGTCGGCGGCAGGTCCGCCTGGTCAGCGGTGCCACCCGACGCGACAAAGTGGTGGAGATCGACACAGGCAGCGACGGCGTAGAGGCCGTGGCGGTGCGGGTTGCGGCTCTGCGCGGCGGTGCACGTTGATGGGGGACCCGCCCCGACCTATCCTCTCGGGACCGTGACGATCACCCGACGAGAAGGACGGCCCGGACATGGCGGACACCGGCAAGGGCATCACCGGGCGGGTGAGGGCTGCGGTCTCGGGCGCGGCCAAGGCAGCCTCGCTCGTCGGGGACAGCGGACCGGGATCCTCGAGATCCGCCTCCACCGGCACGTCGGGCGCCACGAAGGGCAGTTCCGCCTCGAAGAGGACCTCGAAGAGCAGCTCGGGGAAGAAGGCCGCGCCGGCGAAGAAGTCGACGGCCCCGAAGAAGTCGACGGCCAAGGCCGCGCCGGCGAAGAAGTCGACGGCCGCGAAGAAGGCCGCGCCGTCGAAGAAGTCGACGGCCCCGAAGAAGTCGACGGGCAAGGCCGCGCCGTCGAAGAAGTCGACGGCCGCGAAGAAGTCGACGGGCAAGGCCGCGTCGGCCAAGAAGGCCGCGCCGGCGAAGAAGGCCGCGCCGGCGAAGAAGGCCGCGCTGGCGAAGAAGTCGACGGCCGCGAAGAAGTCGACGGCCAAGGCCGCCCCGGCGAAGAAGGCCGCGCCGGCGAAGAAGGCGACGGCCCCCGCCTCGCGCCAGCCGGCTGCCCGCTCGAGGTCCCGGCGGGACACCGCGGCGGCGGCTGGAGGGACCGCTGCCGCGGTCTCGGCGCTGGTGGTCCGGCCGGACGAGAACCCCTGGACCGCCGGGGAGCTCGCCGAGGTCCGGGGCGTGCTGGTGGCCGACGCCGATCGCCTGCGCGCGGAGATCGAGGACGCGGACGCCGAGATCGCCGATCTGCTGCGCGACGTCGGCGAGACCGGCGGTGAGGACCAGGCCGACACCGGGACCAAGACCTTCGAGCGCGAGCACGAGATGGCCCTCGCCGCGAGCCACCGCGAGATCCTGGCCCAGACCGAGCGGGCCATCGAACGCATCGACCGGGGCACCTACGGCGTGTGCGAGAGCTGCGGCAACCCCATCGGCAAGGCCCGGCTGCAGGCCTTCCCACGTGCGACACTGTGCATGACATGCAAGCAGCGCGAGGAGCGTCGCTGAGCCGCGACGACACGAGCACCGCGAGGGGAGGACGCCGCCTGGTCGGCGTCCTCCTGTGCGTGGCCGCCTCCGTGCTCATCGTCGACCAGGTCACCAAGGCCCTGGCCGAGGCCCGGCTCGCGGACGGGCGCGTGGTCGAGGTCGTCGACGGTCTCCTGCGCCTCCGGCTCGTCTACAACCCCGGTGCCGCGTTCAGCCTGGCCACCAACGCCACCGTCCTGCTCAGCGTCGTGTCGGTGGTGGTGGTGGTCGTCATCCTGCGGATCAGCCGCAGGCTCGCCCACCCCGCCTGGGCCGTCGCCCTGGGGGCGCTCCTCGGCGGCGCGGTCGGCAACCTGGTCGACCGGCTCTTCCGGTCCCCCGGACCGCTGCGCGGGGAGGTCGTCGACTTCCTCGAGCTGCCCAACTTCCCGGTCTTCAACGTCGCGGACTCCGCCATCGTGGTGGGCGCATCCCTGATGGTCCTGCTCTCCCTGCTCGGTACGGCCTACGACGCCCCGCCGAGAGGTCGGAGGGCGGCGACCGACCAGCAGGCGGAGCCGGGGGAGTGAGCGACCAGCGCAGCCTCCCGGTGCCCGACGGCCTGGAGGGGGAGCGGCTGGACGCCGCCCTGGCGCGGTTGCTCGGCCTGTCGCGGACCCGGGCCGCCGACCTCGTCGAGAGCGGGCACGTCCGGCTCGACGGCGCGACGGCTCCGAAGTCGGAGCGAGTGCGCGCGGGAGCGTGGCTGGAGATCGAGCTCCCGACCCCCGCAGCAGGGGTTGCGGTGCCGCCCGCCCTCGTCGAGGGCATGCGCGTCGTCCACGACGACGAGGACATCGTCGTCGTCGACAAGCCCGTGGGCGTCGCCGCCCACCCGAGCCCCGGGTGGAGTGGACCCACCGTCGTCGGCGGCCTCGCCGCGGCCGGGTACCGGGTCGCCACGTCGGGTGCCGCCGAGCGCCAGGGCGTGGTGCACCGTCTCGACGTGGGGACCAGCGGCCTCATGATCGTGGCGAAGTCCGAGCGGGCCTACACGTCGCTGAAGCGTCAGTTCCGTGACCGGACGGTGGACAAGGTCTACCACGCGCTCGTCCAGGGGCACCCGGACCCGTCACGCGGCACGGTCGACGCGCCGATCGAGCGACATCCGACGCACCACCATCGCTGGGCGGTGGTGGCCGGCGGCAAGCCGAGTGTCACCCACTACGACACGCTCGAGGCGTTCCCTGCGGCGAGCCTCCTCGAGGTCCATCTCGAGACCGGGCGGACCCACCAGATCCGGGTGCACATGAGCGCGTTGCGCCACCCCTGTGTGGGCGACCTCACCTACGGGGCGGACCCGGCCCTCGCGGCCCGGCTGGGGCTGACCCGCCAGTGGCTGCACGCCGTCCGGCTGGGCATCGAGCACCCGCGTACGGGTCGGCCCCTCGAGCTGTCGACGGACTACCCGCACGACCTCCAGCGCGCCCTGGACACTCTCCGCGGAGAGGACTGAGCTCGTCCGGGATGCGAGACGCGCGTCCCATCCCGTTGAACAGGCGGCGTCGGGGTCGTACCGTCCTGCTCGTGCTCAACGCGTATCGCGTCTTTACGTGGCCGGCCGGGTGGCCGGCGGCGCAGACGTGACCTGAGCGCCCCCACCCGAGTCGGCTCGAGGCAGCGGAAGTCATCCGCTGCCTTTCGTCATTCCCGAGGCCGACCGGGAGCACCTGGCCGGCCCGCACCCCAGGAGCGACCGTGACCACCGCCCCCCTCCAGGCCGCCGGGACGCCGGCCATCGCAGAGCCGACCGTCGCCATCGGCAGCCACGTGCTCGGCGCCGCCCGCCTTCCGGTCGTCGCCGGGCCGGGAACAGGCGCCGACATCGTCCACCTCGACCTCCGTCGGCTGCACGGTAGGCACGACGCCGACGCCGTGCTGCGCGAGGCCAGGAGCGGGGTGGCTGCCCCGCTGCTGGTCGAGCCGTTCTCCGCCGCCGACCTGCCCGCTGTCGGGCGGTACGCCGACGGGGTCATGGTCGGCGCGGCCTGGATGCAGGACTTCCGCCTGCTCGGCGCGGTCGGTCGCCTCGGCCTGCCGGTGGTCGTTCAGCGCGGCCAGCACGCCACGGTGGCCGAGTGGCTGTCGTCCGCCGAGTACGTCCTCGCCGCCGGCAACGGCCAGGTCGTGCTCTGCGAGAGCGGCAGCCGCACCCACCTCGACCGGCGCCGTACGTTGGACCTGGCCCTGGTGCGCGAGGTCCGCGAGCGGACCGGCGCGCCCGTCGTGATCGAGGTCACCGGGAGCCCGTGGCTGGCCGGCGCCGCCGTCGCCGCCGGTGCCGACGGCCTCCTGCTCGACGAAGCAGCACCCGTCCCGGACGTGGCTGCCGTCCTGGAGGCGGCCACGACCCTGGCGCCCCTCGTCCGACAGGTCGGACCGGCCAGCCTGCCGGCCTGCCGCGAGGCCATCGACCGCGTCGACGCCACCCTGGCGAGTCTGCTGGAGTACCGCGCGGCACTCGCCACCGAGATCCAGCGGCACAAGCCCGTCCGTGGCCACGCCGGGCGCGACCAGGCCCGGGAGGCGCAGATCGTGCACGCCATGGCGCACCGCGCCCCTCGCCTCGGCAAGGAGCGGCTCGCGCTCGTGATGGACGCCGTGATCTCGGCGGGGCTCGACGTGGCCGAGGAGCAGCTGCCGCCCGAGCCACCGGTCTGGAGACTGTGACGCCTGGCGGGGCGGGACCTCACGAAACGCGCGTCCGGCCGCCCCCGCGCCGACACGCCGCGGCACCTGCGGCCACGTCGGGGGGCCGCGGAGTGTCGGGCCCGGCACCTAGACTCGGTGCCTCGCGACGAGGTCGAGGAGGCGGGGTCGGTCGTGGGAGCGGGCTCGGCAGGCGATTCCTTCGTCCACCTGCACGTGCACACCGAGTACTCCATGCTCGACGGCGCCGCCCGGCTCGACGACCTCTTCACCGAGGCCGCAGCCCAGGGCATGCCGGCCCTGGCGATGACCGACCACGGCAACGTGTTCGGCGCCTACGACTTCTGGAGCAAGGCACGCGCGCACGGCATCCGGCCGATCATCGGGACGGAGGCCTACCTCACCCCCAGGACCAGCCGGTTCGACAAGACCCGGGTCCGCTGGGGCAACGGTGGTGAGGACGACGTCTCAGGCTCCGGGGCCTACACCCACCTCACCCTCCTCGCCGAGACCACGCCGGGCATGCACAACCTGTTCCGGCTGTCGTCCCTCGCGAGCCTCGAGGGCTTCTACTTCAAGCCCCGCATGGACCGTGAGCTGCTGCAGACCTACGCGGCGGGGCTGATCGCCACGACCGGCTGTCCGTCGGGTGAGGTGCAGACGTTGCTGCGGCTCGGCCGCTACGACGAGGCTCGCCGGGCGGCCGCTGAGTTCCGCGACATCTTCGGTGCCGGCAACTACTTCTGCGAGCTCATGGACCACGGGCTGGGTATCGAGCGCCGGGTCCGGGCCGACCTCCTGCGCCTGGCCCGCGACCTCGGACTGCCGCTCGTCGCCACCAACGACCTGCACTACACCCACCGCGGCGACCACGAGGCGCACGCCGTCCTGCTGTGCGTCCAGTCCGGCTCCACCCTCGCCGACCCGAACCGCTTCAAGTTCGACGCCGACGACTTCTACCTCAAGTCGGCCGCGGAGATGCGGACGCTGTGGACCGAGCTGCCCGAGGCCTGCGACAACACCCTCGCGATCGCCGATCGGTGCGAGGTCGGCTTCGTCGAGGCGCCCGGCGCGTACATGCCACGCTTCCCCGTGCCGGAGGGCGAGGACGAGACCTCGTGGTTCGTCAAGGAGGTCGAGCACGGGCTCCACCGGCGGTTCCCGACCGGGGTCCCCGACCGGGTCCGCCGACAGGCCTCGTACGAGACGGAGGTCATCGTCGGCAAGGGCTACGCCGGCTACTTCCTCGTCGTCGCCGACTTCATCAACTGGGCCAAGCGCAACGGGATCCGGGTCGGGCCCGGGCGCGGCTCGGGGGCGGGCTCCATGGCCGCGTACGCGATGGGCATCACCGACCTCGACCCGCTCCGGCACGGACTGATCTTCGAGCGCTTCCTCAACCCCGAGCGTATGTCGATGCCCGACTTCGACGTCGACTTCGACGAGCGCAGGCGGGGTGAGGTGATCCGCTACGTCAGCGACACGTACGGCGACGACCGCGTCGCGATGATCGTCACGTACGGCACCATCAAGGCCAAGCAGGCGGTGAAGGACGCCTCGCGGGTGCTTGGTTACCCCTTCGCCATGGGGGAGCGGATCACCAAGGCGATGCCGCCGTCGGTGATGGGCAAGGACATCCCGCTCACCGGGGTGTTCGACAGCGCGCACAAGCGCTACTCCGAGGCCGGTGAGCTGCGCTCGCTCTACGAGTCGGATCCCGACGTGCGCAAGGTGGTCGACACCGCCAAGGGGCTCGAGAACCTCAAGCGCCAGTGGGGGGTCCACGCCGCCGGGGTGATCATGTCCTCCGAGCCGCTCATCGACCACATCCCGATCATGAAGCGCGAGCAGGACGGCGCGATCATCACGCAGTTCGACTACCCGACCTGCGAGACGCTCGGCATGGTCAAGATGGACTTCCTGGGGCTGCGCAACCTCACGGTCCTCGACGACGCCCTGACCAACATCGTGCGCAACGGCAAGGACCCCGTCGACCTCGAGGCGCTGGCGCTGGACGACCCGGCCACGTACGAGATGTTGGGGCGGGGCGACACGCTGGGCGTCTTCCAGTTCGACGGTGGCCCGATGCGGTCCCTGCTGCGCCTGATGAAGCCGGACAACTTCGAGGACATCTCCGCGGTCGGCGCGCTGTACCGGCCGGGGCCGATGGGAGCCAACTCGCACACCAACTACGCGCTGCGCAAGAACAAGCAGCAGGAGGTCACCTACCTGCACGACGAGCTGGCCGGCGCCCTCGAGCCCATCCTGGGCACGACCTACGGCCTGATCGTCTACCAGGAGCAGGTCATGGAGATCGCCCAGCAGCTGGCGGGCTACACGCTGGGCAAGGCCGACCTGCTCCGCCGGGCGATGGGCAAGAAGAAGCGTGAGGTCCTCGACGCCGAGTACGTCGGCTTCCAGGCCGGCATGCAGGCCAACGGCTTCTCCGCCGCGGCGATCAAGGTGCTCTGGGACACCCTGGTGCCCTTCTCCGACTACGCGTTCAACAAGGCGCACAGCGCCGCCTACGGCCTGGTGTCCTACTGGACCGCCTTCCTCAAGGCCAACTACCCCGCCGAGTACATGGCCGCCCTGCTGACCAGCGTGCGCGACGACAAGGACAAGACCGCGCTCTACCTCAACGAGTGCCGCCGGATGGGCATCAAGGTCCTCCCTCCCGACGTCAACGAGTCCGAGGGAGACTTCACGCCGGTCGGCACCGACATCCGCTTCGGCCTCGCCGCGATCCGCAACGTGGGCGGCAACGTCGTGGACGGCGTCGTGGCCGCCCGGCGCGACAAGGGTCGCTACACCGACTTTCCAGACTTCATGGACAAGGTGCCGGCGATCGTGTGCAACAAGCGGGTCGTCGAGTCGCTGGTCAAGGCAGGAGCCTTCGACTCGCTCGGCTACTCGCGGCGCTCCCTGCTCGCGGTCCACGAGGACGCCGTGGACGCCGTGGTGGGCATCAAGCGCAACGAGGCGATCGGGCAGTTCGACCTCTTCGGCGGCGGGGGCGACGCCGAGGCGGAGCGGTTCACGGTGGCCGTCCCGGAGGGCTCCGAGTGGGACAAGCAGGTCAAGCTCGGCTACGAGCGGGAGATGCTCGGCCTCTACGTCTCCGACCACCCGCTCATGGGCATCGAGCACGTGCTCTCGCGCGCCGTGGACAGGTCGGTCGCCTCGCTCGCCGACTCCGAGGAGTGCCCCCCCGGCACGACGGTGATCATCGGCGGCCTGATCACCGGTCTCCAGCGCAAGGTGACCAAGCGCGGCGACACCTGGGCCATCGCGACCGTCGAGGACCTCGAGGGAGCGGTCGAGGTCATGTTCTTCCCGGCGACCTACCAGCTCTACGCCCTGCAGCTGGTCGAGGACGCCGTCGTCGTCGTACGTGGCCGGCTCGACCGGCGCGACGACTCGCCACAGGTGATCGCCGCCGAGCTGACGCTGCCCGACGTCACCGTGGCCGCGTCCGGCCCGGTGGTGGTCAACCTCCCCACGATCCGGTGCACCCCGCCGCTGGTCGAGAGGCTCAAGGAGGTCCTACGGACGCACCCGGGCGTCACCGAGGTCCACCTCCGCCTCACCGGCACCGGCCGTACCACGCTCATGCGGCTCGACGACTCGCTCCGGGTCACCCCGTCGACTGCGCTGATGGGCGACCTCAAGGCCCTGCTCGGCCCCGCATGCCTGGGCTGACCATCCCCGGTCGGCACCGGTGAGCAGGCACCGTCACGGACATCGGGAGCCGCGGCGGGTGCCCGGTCCACGCCGGGTCGTCGTCGAGTGCCTGGTCATGGCCCTCGTCGCCGGTGTGCTCGCCGGGGTGGCCTGGTACCTGCTCGTCCCCGAGGTGAGCGTCAGCGTCGGCGACGACGGTGAGCCGCGCCTGGGGACGGCCGCCGCGTCGGGGGTCTTCAGCTACGACGCGTGGTTCATGGTGGTCGGTTCGGCCACCGGCCTGCTGCTCGGTGGCGCACTCTTCGCTCGGCACCGCGGGCACCCGGTCGTCACGGTGGTGGCCGTCGCGGCGACCGGGGTCCTGGGGTCCGTGGTCGCCTGGCGGGTCGGCGTCGTCCTCGGACCCGAGACTGTCGAGGCCAGAGCGGTCGGGCTCGAGGAGGGCGGCACGCTCCCGCTCGACCTGGGCATCGAGGCCTACGGGGTCCTGCTCGCCTGGCCGATCGCCGCGCTGGTGGGCGTTCTCGGGGTCAGTGCCTGGCTGGACGACCGCGAACCGGTGACGCTGGGCACCGCACCCTCGCCCGACGCCCACCCCCCCGCCGAGATGCTCTCCCGCAGCCTCGACCCGCCCTCCCGCGGCCTCGACCGAGCACCAGGAGAGCCGACCCGGTCGGACGTCGGACCCGGCCAGACGCCCTGAGCCGGTCAGCCGACGCCGGATCCTCGTCGGGAGCGGATCACGAGACGTTGCGGCCAGGGCGCTCGTACCGGAAGGCCCAGGGCTCAGGCCCCCGACCAGCCTCGACCCAGTCGTCGGCGGAGATCTCGCGACGAAGCTCGGCGAGGCTCTGTGCCATGTCCGGTGCCCACTCCTCCTGCGGCGGGAGGTCCCCGAGGGTCCTGGGCGA
Source organism: Jiangellales bacterium (assembly GCA_035462375.1). Taxonomy (GTDB): domain Bacteria; phylum Actinomycetota; class Actinomycetes; order Jiangellales; family Jiangellaceae; genus DASTQL01. The sequence goes on along the minus strand of DATHUJ010000109.1, from coordinate 14,173 downwards.
GACGAACGTCGGACCGGTGTAGCGGCGCTCGCCCTGGACCCGCCCCACGAAGCGCAGGGTCGCGCTCCCGTGCTGCGACGTCAGGGTGGCGGCCAGGCCGGTCCACCACGACCTCCCGCCCGCGTCCTCGAGGTCGATCTGCAGGGTGTCCAGTTCCGTCTCCATACGCCGAGGATCTAGCCGATGGGTTGCGCTCGTCACCGGCCGAACGGCCCTGGGCAGGAGTCCTCAGTCGGGCCGGCCGATGGGCGCCGTCGTGGCGGACGTCAGCTGGACCAGGTCGCCGGGCGCCAGCTCGACGTCGAGCCCCCGCCGGCCCCCGGACACGAACACCGTGGCGAAGCCGAGCGCGGTCTCGTCGACGACGGTGGGCAGCCGCCGGCGCTGGCCCAGCGGGCTGATCCCACCGCGCACGTACCCGGTCAGCCGCTCGGCCACCGCGGCGTCGGCCATGGCGGCCCGCTTGCCGCCGACCGCGGCGGCGAGGGCCTTGAGGTCGAGGGTGCCGCTCACGGGGACGACCGCGACGACCGTCCGACCCTCGACATCGGCCAGCAACGTCTTGAAGACCCTCGCCGGCTCGACCCCCAGGACCTCGGCCGCCTCCAGCCCGTACGAGGCGGCGGAAGGGTCGTGCTGGTACGGGTGGAGCGCATGGGGCACGCCGGACCGGGCGAGCACGGCGGTGGCCGGGGTTCCGACCGCGCCATGGGACCGGCCCCGCGAACCCCGCCGCCTGTTACTGGTCACCGGGCGATCCTGCCCGGCTCAGCTGGGGCTGATGGCTGCGCCGCGGAGGAGGTCCACCGCGGGGAGCGCCCGCAGGGTCCGCAGCAGCTCGGTCTCCCGCCGCAGCAGTCCGCGCACGAGCCGGAGCCGGCCGGCGGCGTCCGGCGCCGCGAGCAGCCGGTGCTTGTCGGCGACGTCGAGGACCACGGCAGCCGAGATCAGGTACGAGAGCACGACCGGGTCGCCGGGCAGCTCCTGGTCGGTTCCGGGGTCCTGCCCTGCGACCAGCCGCTGGTAGCCCCGGAAGGCGTGTGCAGCCGCGGCGGCCAGCACGGTCACGTCCTCGCCGAGCTCCTCGTCCAACCACTCCACCTCACCGACGAGGTAGGGCCGATGCGTGCTCACCGCGTGCAGTCGGAAGCGTCGGCCGCCGGTGGCCAGCAGGTCGTAGCGGCCGTCGTCGTACGGCGTCACCTGACGGATGTCGGCACTGCACCCCACGTCGTACATGGCGCCCACAGAGTCGGCTCCCACCTCGTGGCCGGCCCGGATCGCCACGACACCGAAGCCGCGGTCGTCCTCGGCCGCCAGGAGCTCGCGCACCATCACGCGATAGCGCTCCTCGAAGACGTGCAGGGGGAGCACGAGACCGGGGTAGAGCACCGTGCCCAGTGGGAACAGCGGCAACTCCATACCGTCGAGCGTAGATGGGTCCGGCAGCCGTTGCTCGCCATGCGGGCGGCACCGCCGGGACGCCTGCGACGGCGCCTAGACTCGTCGGCGTGATCCGCCGCATCGACCTGCGGGGCCGTCTCGCACGCGGCGAGACCCTCGACTACCGGGCGCTGGTCCCGCGAGCACCGCAGGACGTCGAGTCCGCCCTCGCCGTCGTCCGCCCGATCTGCGACGACGTCCGGGAGCGCGGTGTGGCGGCCTTGCGCGACTACGCGGCGCGGTTCGACGGCGTCCAGCTCACCGATCTCCGGGTGCCGGCGTCCGCGCTCGGCGAGGCGCTGGCATCGCTCGACCCGGCCGTACGGGACGCGCTGGAAGAGTCGGTGCGGCGGGTGCGCACCGTCCACGAGGCGCAACAGCGCAGCGACCACACGACCGACCTCGTCCCCGGTGGGTCCGTCACGCAGCGCTGGCTGCCGGTGTCCCGGGTGGGCCTGTACGTGCCCGGTGGCCTCGCCGTCTACCCCAGCAGCGTGGTGATGAACGTCGTGCCGGCCCAGGTGGCCGGGGTCGGCAGCCTCGCCGTGGCCAGCCCGCCGCAGCGCGACCACGGCGGCCTGCCACACCCGACCGTCCTGGCCGCCTGCGCGCTGCTCGGCGTCGACGAGGTCCATGCTGCGGGCGGCGCGCAGGCGGTGGCGATGTTCGCGTACGGCGCGCGGGACGACGACGGCTCCGTGGCCTGCGAGCCGGTCGACCTGGTGACCGGCCCCGGCAACCTCTACGTGGCAGCGGCCAAGCGGCTGCTGAAGGGCCGGATCGGCATCGACTCCGAGGCCGGACCGACCGAGATCGCCGTGCTGGCCGACGACACGGCCGACCCCGCGCACGTGGCGGCCGACCTGGTCAGCCAGGCCGAGCACGATCCGACGGCGGCCGCCGTCCTCGTCACCGACTCCGAGCTGCTGGCCGACGCGGTGCTGCGCGAGCTCGACGCCCAGGTCGCCGCCACCAAGCACGTCGAGCGCATCGGCAGCGCGCTCTCCGGTGCGCAGTCCGGCATCGTCCTGGTGGACGACCTCGACCAGGGCCTGGCCGTGGTGGACGCCTACGCCGCCGAGCACCTGGAGGTCCAGACCAGGGACGCCCGGGCCGTCGCGATGCGGGTGCGCAACGCCGGGGCGGTCTTCGTCGGTCCCTACGCTCCGGTGAGCCTCGGCGACTACAGCGCCGGGTCCAACCACGTGCTGCCGACCGGTGGCTGCGCGTGCCACTCCTCGGGGCTGTCGGTGCAGACGTTCCTGCGCGGGATCCACGTCGTGGACTACGACCGCGCCGCTCTGGCCGACGTGGCCGACCAGGTGGTCACACTGGCCAACGCCGAGGACCTCCCGGCCCACGGCGCCGCGGTCCGGGTGCGGTTCCCGGACCGGCCGCTCACGTGACGAGCGCGCACGAGCTGCCCCTCCGTGAGGAGCTGCGCGGCATCGCCCCGTACGGGGCGCCGCAGCTCGACGTGCCCGTGCGGCTCAACGTCAACGAGAACCCCTACCCGCCGTCGTCGGCACTGGTGGCCGACTGCGCCACCGCCGTGGCCCGGGCGGTCGAGGGGCTCAACCGCTACCCCGACCGCGAGGCCGAGGCCCTGCGAGCCGACCTCGCCGCCTACCTCGGGCACGGACTCGACGCCTCGCGGGTGTGGGCGGCCAACGGGTCCAACGAGGTGATGCTGCAGGTGCTGCAGGCCTTCGGCGGCCCCGGGCGGACGGCGCTCTCCTTCGCGCCCACCTATTCCATGTACCCCGAGTACGCCCGCGACACGGCGACCCGATGGCAGACCGTGCCACGCCGGGGCGACTTCACGATCGACGCCGATGCGGCGGTCGCCGCCGTCCGGGCCGTGGCGCCCTCGGTCGTGCTCCTCGCCTCCCCCAACAACCCGACGGGGACGGCCGTCCCGCTCGGCGTGGTCGAGGCGATCTGCGACGTGACGCCGGGTGTCGTGGTGGTCGACGAGGCCTACGCGGAGTTCCGGCGCGAGGGCACCCCCAGCGCGCTGTCGTTGCTCTCCTCCCAGCCCCGAATGGCGGTCACGCGCACGATGAGCAAGGCCTTCGCCTTCGCCGGGGCCCGGGTGGGTTACCTCGCGGCGTCGGCGGCATTCGTCGACGCCCTGCGGGTGGTCCGCCTCCCGTACCACCTGTCGGCGGTCACCCAGGCGGTCGCCCGGGCGGCGCTGAGCCACGCTGCGGACCTGCTCGCCCGCGTCGACGACCTGCGGCGGGAGCGTGACAGTCTCGTGACGTGGCTCCGGGACCTGGGGCTGGACGTGCCCGACTCCGACGCCAACTTCGTGATCATGGGCCGCTTCCCCGACCGACACGAGGTGTGGCGCGGGCTGCTGGACCGTGGCGTCCTGGTCCGGGAGACCGGTCCGGAAGGCTGGCTGCGCGTGTCCGTGGGCACGCCCGAGGAGATGCAGGCGTTCCGCGACGCCCTGCTGGAGGTGCTGGGATGAGTCGTACGGCACGGATCGAGCGCGCAACGGGGGAGACCAAGGTGGTCGTCGAGGTCGACCTCGACGGCACCGGGACGCCCCGGGTCTCGACGGGGCTCCCCTTCTACGACCACATGCTCGAGTCCCTGGCCCGGCACGCCTTGCTCGACCTCGTGGTCGAGGCCGAGGGTGACGTCGAGGTCGACGCGCACCACACCGTGGAGGACGTCGCGATCGTCCTCGGGCTGGCCTTGAAGCAGGCACTCGGGGACAAGCGGGGAATCCGCCGGTTCGGGGACGCCGCCGTGCCGCTGGACGAGGCTCTCGTCCACGCGGTCGTCGACGTCGCCGGTCGCCCGTACTGCGTGCACACCGGTGAGCCGCCCGGGCAGGAGTACGCGATCATCGGCGGGCACTACGTGGGGTCGCTGACCCGCCACGTCCTCGAGACGTTGGCGTTCCGGGCCGAGATCGCCCTGCACGTCCGCGTGCTCTCGGGTCGCGACCCGCACCACCTGGTCGAGGCCCAGTTCAAGGCGGTGGCGCGGGCCCTCCGCGACGCCGTCGCCGTGGACCCGCGGGAGAGCGGCGTGCCCTCGACCAAGGGCTCCCTCTGACATGGCGGCAGCTCGTGTCGTCGTGCTCGACCACGGGTCCGGCAACGTCCGCTCCGCGGTCCGCGCCCTGGAGCGCGTGGGAGCCGACGTGACACTGACGGCGGACCAGGCGGCTGCCGCGGAGGCCGACGGCCTCGTCGTCCCGGGGGTCGGCGCCTTCGAGGCCTGCGTCTCCGGCCTGCGGACCGTGCGCGGCGACGTCGTGGTCGACCGCCGGCTGGCCGGAGGACGCCCGGTGCTGGGGATCTGCGTCGGCATGCAGATCCTGTTCGACCGCGGTGTCGAGCACGGGGTGGAGTCCACCGGCCTGGGGGAGTGGCCCGGCGTCGTCGAGCGCCTGCACGCGCGGCCGCTGCCACACATGGGCTGGAACGTGGTCGAGGCGCCCGTCGGAACGCTGCTCTTCGCCGGGATCGAGGGCGAGCGCTTCTACTTCGTGCACTCGTACGGTGTTCGGAGCTGGGACTTCCCGGTGACCGGGAGCCGCTTCCACCCGCCCCTCGTGACCTGGGCGGAGCACGGCGGAGACCGGTTCCTCGCGGCCGTGGAGAACGGGCCGCTTTCCGCCACCCAGTTCCACCCCGAGAAGTCCGGCGACGCCGGCGCCACCGTGCTGGAGAACTGGCTGAGGAGCCTCGCGTGAGCGACGACCTGGTCCTGCTCCCCGCCGTCGACGTCGCCGGCGGCCAGGCCGTACGCCTGGTGCAGGGAGCGGCGGGGTCGGAGACCTCGTACGGCGACCCGTGGGAGGCGGCCCTGGCGTGGCAGGAGGCGGGGGCCGAGTGGATCCACCTGGTCGACCTCGACGCGGCGTTCGGTCGTGGCTCCAACCGGGATCTGCTCGCGGAGGTGGTCGGCCGGCTGGAGGTCGACGTCGAGCTCTCCGGCGGGATCCGTGACGACGACTCCCTCACGACCGCACTGGCGACCGGCTGCCGGCGGGTGAACCTCGGTACTGCAGCCCTGGAGGACCCGCCGTGGACGGCGAAGGTGATCGGCGAGCACGGTGACCGCATCGCTGTCGGGCTCGACGTCCGCGGCAGCACCCTGGCCGCCCGGGGCTGGACCAGGGAGGGCGGGGACCTCTGGGAGGTCCTCGAGCGGCTGGACCGGGACGGGTGTGCTCGGTACGTGGTCACCGACGTCACGAAGGACGGCACCCTCGGTGGCCCGAACCTCGACCTGCTCCGCCAGGTCTGCTCCCACACGGACCGCCCGGTGGTCGCCAGCGGTGGCATCGCCACGCTGGACGACCTGCGTGCTCTGCGCGACCTCGTCCCGCTGGGGGTCGAGGCCGCCATCGTCGGCAAGGCCCTGTATGCAAGGTCCTTCACCCTGCGGGACGCCCTCGCCGTGGCCGGTGGCGGTGACCCGGCCGGCTGAGGCCGGTCCTACGCTGGCGGCCGTGGTGCGCAGGGTGACGTCGGGGGCTCCGTGGGAGCCGGTGGTGGGTTACAGCCGTGCGGTGGCGGCGGGCGACCACGTCTGGGTCACCGGCTGCACGTCCATCGTCGACGGCGAGGTGGTCCACGAGGACGATGCCTACGCCCAGACGGTGCAGGCGTTGCGCAACGTCGCCTGGGCCCTCGGTCAGGTCGGCTCCGGGCTTGACGACGTCGTCCGGACCAGGATCTTCGTCACCGACATCGGTCGCTGGCGCGACTACGGCCGCGCGCACGGCGAGGCCTTCGGCGCGATCCTGCCGGCCACCAGCATGGTGGAGGTGCGTGCCCTGATCGACCCGCGCATGCTCGTGGAGGTCGAGGCGGTGGCGTACCGGCCGGGCGTCGGGACGGGCCTGGGGGGGCCAGGGCCGTGACGGTCTCCGTGCGGGTGATCCCGTGCCTCGACGTCGACGCGGGCCGGGTGGTCAAGGGGGTGAACTTCGTCGACCTGCGGGACGCGGGGGACCCCGTCGAGATGGCGCGGGCCTACGACGCCGAGGGGGCCGACGAGCTCGTCTTCCTCGACATCACGGCCTCGTCGGACTCGCGGACCACCACCTACGAGGTCGTGTCGCGGACGGCGGAGCAGGTGTTCATCCCGCTGACGGTGGGGGGCGGGATCCGGACCGTCGACGACGTCGACCGGCTGCTACGGGCCGGGGCCGACAAGGTGGGCGTCAACACGGCGGCCGTCGCCCGCCCGGAGCTGGTAGCAGCGATCGCCGAGCGCTTCGGCAACCAGGTGCTCGTCCTGTCCGTCGACGCTCGCCGCTGCCCTCCGGGGACCACGACCGACTCGGGGTGGGAGGTCACGACCCACGGTGGGCGCCGGGGCACCGGGATCGACGCCGTCGGCTGGGCGACGCGGGCGGCCGAGCTCGGTGCCGGGGAGATCCTGCTCAACTCCATGGACGCGGACGGCACCCGGGACGGCTACGACCTGGCGATGATCGCCGCGGTACGCGACGCCGTCGATGTCCCGGTCGTCGCCAGTGGCGGTGCCGGGGAGCTCGAGCACTTCGCACCCGCGGTGCGCGCCGGCGCCGACGCGGTGCTTGCCGCGAGCGTCTTCCACTTCGGCCGCCTGCGCATCCCCCAGGTCAAGGCCGCCCTCCGGGCGAGCGGCCTGCCCGTGCGCTGACTCCGGCGGGCTCGCCCGGCCGGGGCCCTCCGACCCTTGCCCGGGGGTCGACGTGGGACAAGGGTCGGAGGATCCCCAAAGGCGTGTGAGCGGGAGGCGTCGTGGTGGACCTCGCGGCACGGCTCCGCAACGGGGAGGCGGTGAGCAGGTGATCGTGGTGATCCGGGCGGTGGTGGGTGTCCTAGTGATCGCGCACGGCCTGGTCCACCTGCTCTACGTCGCGCCGGACGTTCCGGAATTCACGCTCAAGGACTCGTGGATCGTCCCGGTCTCGGTCCGGCGGAGCGTCGGCATCGTGCTGATCGTGGGGACGGTCGTCGCCTTCGCCCTGGTCGGCCTCGCCGTGTGGGGGGTCCCGGGACTGGCAGGAGCCTGGCCGGTGCTCACCCTCATCGCGTCGGTCCTGTCGCTCGTCCTGCTGATCTGCTTCTGGGACGTCCGGCTGGTCTTCGGCGTCATCCTGGATCTCGGTCTCATCGCGGTGGCCCTCACCGAGCCCGAGTGGATGCAGCGCGTCGGCTGACGCGTAGCCGGCGGAGCAGCTCCGGACGACGACAACGCCGTCGCCCTGCTCGCCGGCGCCCACTCGTCGTGGCGAGCTTCGGCGCGCGAGGACCGTTCGCTCCCAGGGCGCGGGTCGGGCGTGCTCAGCCGTTGGGCAGGCTCGCAGTGGCGCGAAACCGGGAGACCTCCGGGAGCCGGAGGGGGCGGTTCGGTGGTGGATGTCGGATTCGAGGTGGGCGCGTCGGGTGCGGCCGCCACATCCGTCCCCACTATCGTACACACGTTCGAACACGGCCCCCCGACCCGACACCCCCAGATGTGGACGAGCGCGCGGCCGGGCAGGCCGACTCAGCTGGGTTCAGGCGCCGCCCGACCCCGCCGGAAGGCCTCGACCGTCTCCGGGGCACCCTCGACCTGGACCAGCGCCTGGGCCCTGCGCCCGAAGGCGTACAGGACGAGCTCCTGAGGCCGGCCCACCAACGTCACGGCGGGCGTCCCCGGCTTGCCCACCGCGGCCTGCCCGTCCGGCCGCCGTAGAACGACGCCGACGGGTGACCGGGAGAAGAACACCTTCGCCCGGCTGGTCAGATGACGCCAGAGCGCCTCCTCGTACGCGTCGGGCAGCCGGCGGCGCTGCCACCCCTCCACCGCCCGGCGGACGTCTTCATGGTGGACGAAGTGCTCCGTGAGGTTGACCGCCTCCTCGAGCGGGCCCCACGACATGGGCGCCCAGGCCGGGGGGTGGCGGAACCGCTCGACCAGGCCGTCGTACGGCTGGCGGGCGAAGCCCCGCTGCACACGCTCCGTCCAGCCGCTCAGCAGGGGCACGACGATCCCGGGGGCTGCGTCCGCCCGGGTCTCGCGGACCACCAGGTGCGCCGCCAGATCCCGGGCCGTCCACCCCTCGCACAACGTCGGCGCGTCGGGGCCCACCTCGAGCAGGGTCCGGGCGAGGTCCAGCCGCTCGGTCCGTGCGAAGCCGCTCATGCCGGACACCGTACGGTGGCCTGCGGGTCGGCAGCGGGTCGGCAGCGGGTCGGCCGGCCGACGGGGAAGGGACGGCGTGACCGAGGGCAGCCCACGCGACCCGGTGACGCTCCGGGAGGGGCTCCGCGTGCTCGGGGTGGCCGTCCGCACCGAGCCCCGCGTCTTCGCGGTGTCGGTCGCCGGCAGCGCCGTCTACGGCGTCGCGACGGTGGCGACGGCGACCGTCATCGGGGCGGTCACGGACCGGGTGATCGTCCCGGCGTTCCGCGAGGGGGAGACCACCGCCGCCGCCCTCGCCGCGGCCGCGGCGGCGATCGTCGGTGTCGGGGTGCTCAAGGCAGCGGGCATCGTGGTCCGGCGGCTGTTCGCCGGCATCATGCAGTACCGGCTGCAGGCTCGCTACCGGCGCGCCGTCACGCGCCAGTACCTGCGCCTGCCGCTCGCGTGGCACCACCGCCACCCGACGGGGCAGCTGCTCTCCAACGCGAACGCCGACGTGGAAGCCACCTGGTACCCGATCGCGCCGTTCCCGATGGCCGTCGGCGTCCTGGTCATGCTGGCCACCGCGGTCGTCGCCATGGTCCTCGCGGACCCCGTCCTCGCGGCTATCGGGCTGCTCGTGTTCCCGGCGATCCTCGGCGTCAACCTGCTCTACCAGCGCCGGCTGTCGCCGCTGGCGACCCGGGCCCAGGCGCTGCGTGCGGAGCTCTCCGAAGTCGCCCACGAGTCCTTCGACGGGGCGCTCGTCGTCAAGGCGCTGGGCCGCGAGGCCGAGGAGACCGAGCGGTTCGCGCGGCGGGCCGACGACCTGCGGCGGGCCAACGTCCAGGTGGGACGGGTGCGGGGGGCCTTCGACCCGGTCCTCGAGGCGCTGCCCAGTCTGGGCGTCGTCGCCGTCCTGCTGGTCGGCTCCGCCCGGATCGAGGCCGGCCTGCTGGAGCCCGGGACGCTGGTCCAGGTCGCCTATCTCCTCACCGTCGTGGCTTTCCCGGTACGGGCGATCGGGTGGGTCCTCGGGGAGCTGCCCCGGTCGGTCGTCGGCTGGCGCCGCGTCGACGCCGTGTTGCGGGCCACGGGCGAGCTCCAGTACGGACCGTCCGCGGCGACGGCCGCCGACCAGCCGGTCGACCTGCGGGTCGAGCACGTGCGCTACGCCTACGTCGACGGTCGCGACGTCCTGCACGACGTCGACTTCGCCGTGGCACCCGGCCGTACGGTGGCCGTCGTCGGGCCGACGGGGTCGGGCAAGTCCACGGTCGCGTCGTTGCTCGTGCGGCTGGTCGACCCGCGGACCGGCGCGGTGCGGTCGGACGGTGTGGACCTGCGCGACCTTCCCGCCGGGGCGGTGGCGGGGCGGGCCGCCCTGGTCTTCCAGCATGCCTTCGTCTTCGAGGACTCGATCCGGGACAACGTGACGCTGGGCCTCGCGATCGATGACGGCGAGGTGTGGGCCGCCCTGCGGTTGGCCCAGGCGGACCGGTTCGTCGCGGAGCTGCCCCAGGGCCTGGACACCGTCGTGGGCGAACGCGGGGCCACCCTGTCAGGCGGCCAGCGACAACGGCTCGCGCTGGCCCGTGCGCTGGTGCGCCACCCACGCCTGCTCGTCCTGGACGACGCGACGAGCGCGGTCGACCCCGAGGTCGAGCGCCGGATCCTCGCCGGGCTCCGCGAGGCCGCGCTGCCCGCCACGGTCGTCGTCGTGGCCTACCGGCGCGCCACCATCGCGCTCGCCGACGAGGTCGTCTACGTCGAGCAGGGACGCGTCGCCGACCGCGGCACCCACGAGCAGCTCATGGCCCGATCCGCCGGGTACCGCGACCTGCTGACGGCGTACGAACGGGACGCGGCGGAGCGGGCCGCGCTGGCCCGGGACGGTGCGTCGTGACCGCGGGACCGGTACCGTCCTCGGCCGCGACCACGAGTGCCGTCCGGCTGGGTACGGACACCGCCTGGCGGACGATCCGTCGCGGACTGGTGCTCTCGCCCGAGATCCGCGACGGCATCGGACTCACCCTCGTGCTGGCGCTCGTGGCGACCGCCGGACGCATCGTCGTCCCGATCGCCGTCCAGCAGACGGTCGACCGGGGCCTGCTGGCCCCCGGTGGCGCCGACCTGGCATTCGTCCGCGCCACCGCCCTGCTCGCCGTGGTCGCCGTGGGGGTGACCGCACTGGCCGCGTACCTGATGAACTACCGGATCTTCCGGGCGTCGGAAGCCGGGCTGGCCACGCTGCGCACCGCGGCGTTCCGACACGTCCACGACCTGTCCGTGCTCACGCAGAGCACCGAGCGACGCGGGGCCCTGGTCTCCCGGGTGACCAGCGACGTCGACACGCTCTCGCAGTTCGTCCAATGGGGTGGGCTGCTCCTGGTCGTGAGCGTCGGCCAGCTGCTGCTGTCAACGGCCGTCATGGCCGTCTACTCGTGGCAGCTCACCGTCCTCGTCTGGGTGTGCTTCCTGCCGCTGTTCGTGCTGCTGCGCACCTTCCAGCGGCGGGTCGCGTCGGCGTACGGGGTGGTCCGGGAGCGCGTCGGCGCCATGCTCGGGGCCGTCTCCGAGTCCGTGGTCGGCGCCCAGGTGGTCCGGGCGTACGCGGCCGAGGCGCGCACCCAGGAACGCATCGACACCGCCGTCGAACGGCACCGGGTCGCGGCCACCCGGGCGCAGAAGCTCGTGGCCCTGACCTTCTCCACCGGCGAGGTCGTCGCCGGCGTGGCCAATGCCGCGGTGGTCGTCGTGGGCGTCCTGCTCGGGGTCGCCGGCGAGATCACGCTCGGCCGGTTGCTCGCCTTCCTCTTCCTCGTGACGCTCTTCGTCGGGCCGGTGCAGATCGGGACGGAGGTGCTCAACGAGGCCCAGAACGCGGTCGCCGGCTGGCGTCGGGTGCTGGGGGTCCTGGACACCCCGGCCGACGTGGCCGACCCGGGACCGGCGGGTGTCGTGCTTCCGCAGGGCCCGGTCGAGGTGCGCTTCGAGCACGTGTCGTACGCGTACCCGTCCGGGCCCACGGTGCTCCACGACGTCGACGTGACCCTGCGGGCGCGCTCCCGCGTTGCCGTCGTGGGGGAGACCGGCTCGGGCAAGACGACCTTCGCCAAGCTGCTGACCCGCCTGATGGACCCGAGGGCGGGGCGGGTGCTGGTCGACGGCGTCGACCTGCGCCGGGTGCGGTTCGACTCCCTCCGGCGTCGGGTCGTCATGGTTCCCCAGGACGGCTTCCTCTTCGACGCCACCCTCGGAGCCAACATCGCGCTGGGCCGGTCGGGTTCCTCCGACGACGACGTCCGGCTCGCGCTCACCGAGCTCGGCCTGGCCGACTGGCTCGAGTCGCTGCCCGCGGGACTGCAGACCCCGGTCGGGCAGCGCGGCGAGTCGCTGTCGGCCGGCGAGCGCCAGCTCGTCGCACTGGCTCGCGCCTACCTGGCCGACCCGGACCTGCTGGTGCTCGACGAGGCCACCAGCGCCGTCGACCCCGCCACCGAGGTGCGGCTCGCTCGTGCCCTCGAGGGGGTCACCCGCGGCCGTACGGCGGTCACCATCGCCCACCGGTTGTCGACGGCGGAGGCCGCCGACGAGGTGTTGGTCTTCGACCGGGGTCGGCTCGCCGAGCGGGGGCGGCACGCCGACCTGGTGCGCGCCGGGGGCCCGTACGCCCGCATGCACCGCGCCTGGGTGTCCCAGTCGCGGTGACACACCGGGCTCAGCGCCCGGCGTCCGCGAGCGAGCCGGTGACCGGTCCGGCCGAGTCGAAGACGGTGCAGTGGACGACACGGTCGCCGTCCGCCCAGGACTCCTCGGTCGGCATCACGTAGGCGAAGTCGAGCTCGGACTCCTCGTACGCCACGCCGACGAAGTCCGCGAAGCGGTCGTAGCAGCCCTCCTCAACGGCGACCTCCGTCTCCTCCTGGCCCGCCCACTCGCCGTCCGGCAGGCTGAACTCGGCGTAGACCTCCTGGTCGTGCTCCTCCGAGCACGGGATGACCTGCACGTCCGTCACCGTCCCCTCGGCGCGCTCCTCCAGGCAGTCGCCGACCGACAGCTCGAAGACGTCGACGTCCCCGGCCTGGGTGACCTCGCCGCTCTCGTCACTGCGGACGGCGTCGCCACCGCAGGCCGTGCTGGTCAGCACGGCCGCGGCGACGACGAGAGCCGCCACGCGGCGCCGGCTCCCGCTCCCCTTCGTGAACCCCGTCATGTCGCGCCCCTCGTCGTGTACGTCGCCCGGTCCTTCGTCACGGCGGCGCAAGTGTGCCGGACCGCCCGGGGGGCCACAGCGGCCGGGCCGCCGACCCGGCCGCGCGCAGCGATGCGGGACAATGCCGCGCATGGCGTCCCCCACCGCAGCGTCCGGGTTGGATCCCCAGGTCGCGGCGAGACTCAAGCGCGACCGCGACGGACTGGTCGCCGCGGTCGTGCAGCAGCACGGCACCGGAGAGGTGCTCATGGTCGGGTGGATGGACGACGAGGCGCTGCACCGGACCCTCACCACCGGGCGCGCGACCTACTGGTCCCGAAGCCGGCAGGAGTACTGGGTCAAGGGGGAGACGTCGGGGCACCGCCAGTGGGTCCGTGAAGTGCGCCTGGACTGTGACGGCGACGCGGTGCTGCTCACCGTCGACCAGGAGGGTGCCGCCTGCCACACCGGTGGCCGCACCTGCTTCGACTCCGACGTGCTGCTCGCCGGCGGCGGGAGGTGACCGACCGAGGGACGGTGGCCCCCGACCTGCCTGCCTTCCGCCGGCTGGCCCGGGACCGCCGGGTCGTCCCCGTGGTGCGCCGGCTCCTCGCCGACGGCGAGACACCGGTCGGCGTCTACCTCAAGCTCGCCCGGAGCCGGCCGGGCACCTTCCTGCTCGAGTCCGCGGAGCACGGCGGCGTCTGGTCGCGCTACTCCTTCGTGGGCGCCCGCTCGGCCGCGGTCCTCACCGAGCGGGAGGGCCGAGCGGTCTGGGAGGGCACCCCACCCGTGGGCCTGCCTTCTGGCGGCAACCCCCTCGAGGCCCTCGCCGGGACGCTGGCCGCCCTGCACACCCCGAGGCCGCCGGACCTCCCGCCGCTGACCGGCGGGCTCGTGGGCTACCTCGCCTACGACGTCGTACGGCGGCTGGAGCGCCTCCCGGCACTGACGGCCGACGACCTGGGGCTGCCCGAGCTGGGCTTCATGCTGGCCACCGACCTGGCCGTCCTCGACCACGAGGACGGCACCCTGCTGCTCGTGGCCAACGCGGTGAACTGGGACGACAGCGACGAGCGCGTCGACGAGGCGTGGGCCGACGCGGTGCGGCGGTTGGACCGCATGACCGAGCTGGTCGCGGGCCCGACCCCGTCGTCGGTGGCCACCTACGACCCCGCTGCCGCACCCGCGACCCGGTGCGGGACCGACCGGGTGGACTACCTCGCCGCCGTCGAGCAGGCGAAGGAGGAGATCCGGGCCGGGGAGGCCTTCCAGGTGGTCGTCTCCCAGCGGTTCGAGGTCGCCGGCGACGCCGACGCGCTCGACGTCTACCGCGTGCTCCGCCGGGAGAACCCCAGCCCGTACATGTACCTGCTGCGCTTCGACGGCTTCGACGTGGTCGGC